>NZ_SLTI01000060.1:0-300000 GCF_004347735.1 Sulfuricurvum sp. IAE1
AGCTTCAACAAACATAACATCATGGCCCAGTCTGGATCGTATGCTATGTCTCAGGCCAACGCCGTTCAGCAGAACGTCCTCAGACTTCTCCAGTAGTTTTATCTCTTTTTCCGGGGCTTTCCCGCCCCGGGAGACTCTATTTCTCTTCTGTTTTTTCTTCCAAAAAATTTTGCAGTGTCGTTTCGTACTGTTCGGTAATCGCTTCTATCCCTTGTCCAAATAACTGGCTTACTTTTTTGATGTGTTTTTTCGGATTGGACAATTCGCGCGTGTTGAACAGATCAAAAATAAGCGGCAGGGTGTATTGCAGATAATACAGATAGACAAGACTCGCATTGTCGGCTTCCCGCCCTTTGGTCATAATGAGCTGTGACGCGAGGGTTTTAAGCGCGCTTCCGAAAGATTCGACGGTCGTGTGCGGCGCGCTTTTGAAGGCTCTGACGTGGCGATGGATCGTCCGGATGTGTTCGAGTCTGCGCCGCATCGAATCGGTATCGCCCCGGGAGAGGGAAAGGGCGGAACGACTTTCAAAGAGACTTTGCAAAGCCGAAGAGAGTTCGGTTTTCTCCAGAACGTCCAGCGAGCCGACATCGATCTCTTCGACACGGGTGGGAACCGCATCGCGGAGTTTGGCTCCGTCGTTGAGATTGTACACCGTTTGTTCGGCATTTTTCCAGGAGGGGATCAGCGAGTAAATGATCTGCACCGATTTGTTCAATACCGATGACGTAAAGACGTGGTCGCGGAAATTCCCTTCGATCGGGACGGTTGTTTTGAGACTGGTGCGTTCCTGGACCTCCATATCCTTGTCGGTAAAACGGGTCACCTGGAGGTGGCTGTCGATGTGGGTCGAACCGGTTTCCTGGTCGAACGCAAGGTCCAGCCCCAGCAGATAAAGGCGTCGCACTCCGAGTATCAGCATGAGTCCAAGCGTCGTCGAGCCGACGCACGGAGTCGCGAGAGAGCCGAAGTTTTCGAAGTAAAACGTCCCCGATTCAAAAAAGAACATTTTCTCTTTGGGAAGCATCTCGCGCAGTTGCGTAGGGACGAACGGCCCGAAGAGATAAAGGGTGTTTTTAAGAAAGGTTTCGACGGGGATCCCTTCGTAATGGGCCATGCTTACATCGAAGCCGTCGATATGGGTGACGATATCGGGCGCGATCCCCTCGGCATAGAGTTTTTTAAGCGTTGCTGAAGCGGCGACGAGGATAAAACGGCCGTGGTTGTTTTTGAGCCATTCGATATTTTTCTGCAGGGATGGCCCAGCGGCTAGGAGAAGTACCGGTTTTTCCTCCAGGATCGGCGAGTTCAACGGTCGTGAAATATCGAGTATCCGGTACCCGTGGTTGATGTACTCGAGCGGGTAGAGGAATTTGTTCAGCAGCAGGTCGTAGGAAAAAACGATGAACGACTGCGTCGCGACCATTTGCTGGATGAATTTCATTTTAACGGTGCTGTGTCCGGGATGATAAAAGAATTTGATGAAACGGTTGTAAAAAAACATCCGGTTCAAAAACTTGGCAACGGTTTGGGCGAATTCGTCGGTTGTCTGCGATACGGCGTAGTGGACGAAAGTGTGTTTGGAGATAGCCGTGTAATCGGTAACGAAAAGGGAAAGTTTGAACAGTTCCAGATCGTCTTCGATGAGGAGGCACTCTTCGGGGCGGAACGAACGGTCGATCGTACTCAGATGCAATCCCAGTCCCGACCCGATGAAAATGTATTTATGTACTTTTTTCATGTGCGTATCAAGGCCGGCATTGGCGTTGACATACTGCATCAGGGGATAGACGTGCTTGAGCCGGTCTCCTTTGTAATTGCTGTAAGAGGGGACGGTTTCGTACGCCTGATAATTTTTTTTCAGCGAGGCGGTTTTCGCCGTTTCTTCGGCGAAGGTGTTGGTGTCTCGTCCGTAGAGAAACGAATCGGTTTCCCGCACGTAGACGTCGAAATACCCGTTTTTGTATTCCAGATCGTATTTGGGGGTATAGAGCCCCCGTTCTATCGCCGTCTCGAGGAGGGAAAGTTTTTTGTAGAGCTCGGGTTGATGCTCCGAGAAATAGGACATATTGGTTTGATAGGTCTGTATCGCTTTGGTTTCGACGGCTTCCATGAATCTCCTTTTACCGAATAAAGCAAATACCATGCCGTTTATGTTTAGGGTATCATATCACCATATCTTTCAACGACGGGATCTTCATGCAGCCAGATACGGACGCGTTAGTACGAAATTTTCACGACAATCTGAATTTCTTTGAACGCGCCCACCCCGCGCTCCATCAAAAGCTTATGGCGCTCGAGACGGCATTGGTCAAAGGGTATTACGCACCCGTGTACGAGCTGGCCTTTGAACAGGGGTATTTCGAGGTTATCCGAACCGCAACGAACGAACCCTATTATGGCCGTAACAGTTCGATCCATGCCGAAGAAGCCGCCGAAGCGATCAGCGGTGACAAAAATGCCGGAATTTTCGAAGCGCACGCAAAGCCTCTGTGCGAAGGAGACGATTTTTCCGATGTGCTGGCCAATCATACGAAGGCGGTGTGTGCGTTTGCCCGTTATGCGGCGGAGGCAACCCGGGGGCTTGGTGAAATGGTGGCTATCCGAAAATTTATTTTCATCGGCGTAGGGCTTGGGTTGCATCTGAGTGCGATTCATCGTAAAGTCCGCTCCGGGGCATACCTGATCGTCGAAGACGATCTGGAACTGTTCCGGCTTTCGTTGTTTACCACCCGCTATGCCGAGTTGGCCGAAACGGGCGATTTGGAATTTTCGGTTTTCGAAAACGGCATCGAATTCGACCGTACCGTTTCGTCGTTTCTGAACAAAGGATTCTTTTTTAACCATACGATCAAATACCATTACATGGCGCAGCATTCTGCGGAGAAAATCAAATGGATACAGCATGCGATCCTCACTCAGCGCCATTTTGTGTTTGCGTTCAACAACTTCCTGGAGTCGACGCTCAAGCCGCTCGATTATATCCGGCAAGGGTATCCTTTTTTGGATATTTCCCGGCAACATTCCCCGTCTCCGTTCGGAGAAAAACCCGTGTTGTTCGTGGGTGCGGGGCCGTCCCTGCAAAAAAACAGCGAATGGCTGCAAAAAAACCATGCATCGTTCCTGATCGCGGCCGCTTCGGCGTCGCTTCGCCCACTCAGAGCACTGGGGATCGCTCCTGATATGGTGATACATATCGACGGCTTCGAAGCAAGCAAACACCATTACGAAGGGTTCGGGCCCGAGGATTTTGCCGATACTCTCTTCATCGGCCGGGCAAACAGTTACGAGGGCATCCTCCCCTATTTTCGGAAAGAGAACGTTGTTTTGTTTGAAATGGGGTCGTCGTACTACGAAGGGATCGGGTCTCTCGCGACCCCGTGTGTGGGCTCGAGCAGTTATCTGCTGTTGTCCCGTCTGGGTACGCGGCGGCTGTACGTTTTAGGGCTGGACCTGGCGCTGGACCAGGAGAGCGGTTCGACGCACAGCGATAGTCACATGCACAACAAAACGCTCGATCTTGCGACTGCCGATCGGATCGAAACCGAAGCATCGGCACGAACGATGCTTTTGGCGGTTCGGGGAAATTTTGCTGAAACGGTGATGACAACCCCCCACTTCAAACAGTCCCTGGACGATTTGTACCTGTTTGCCCCCGAGTGGATCGGTACGGAAGAGAAAATATACAATCTCGCAAGGGGAGCCTATCTCCCGGGGTCGGAGGCCAAAGAAGCCCAATCCGTCCATGAAGCGGCGATATCCCCGGAAGAAAGAGCGCGGATGCAAGAAGCGCTGAGAGAGTTTTTGAGAGCCCATTCGCGTTCGGCCTTCACCGCAAACGAAAAAGAGGCTTTCGACCGTCGCCTCGCGTATGCCGCCGAGGTGCGCGAAGCGATCCGTCGTCACGCACAGGGGAATGAACAGCGATTTGATACTTATCAGGCGGCGCTGTTTGAACTGCTCAAACGGACCATCGGCGGCGGAAGCCCCGAACGCGACGATTTGGGACAGGTGATGTTGCGGTATTACAAGCTTGTACTGACCTACGTGTTCGATCTGTTCAATACAAAAGGGGTGAACCGGCAGGAAGCCCATGTAGCGAATATCCGAATATTGTTGTGTGAGCATCTTGGGCAGATTGTCGATCGATACGAAACAAGATTAAGGTCTTTTCTGGACCATTAAGCGGGAACGGAGCTTGCTTCGGGAACAGCGGTCAGAGGAATAAAAAAAAAGGTTTGAGCATTTGAGAATTTTATTGATTACGTACGACAACGAATCGCTGATCCAGTGGTTTCCGCAAGGGGTGGCCTACATCACCGCCACGCTCCTGAAACACGGGCATGAAGTCGATATTTACGAACAGGATATTCACCACTACCCCGAAGAGCATCTGACGCAAACGCTCGACAACGAGCATTACGATATGGTCGGGCTCAGCTTTATCGGAGGGTATTACGAATATCGCAAAGCGATCAAAATTTCCGAAGCGATCAACGCCTCCCGGCAACGCCCGTTTTACGTGATCGGAGGGTTCGGCCCAAGCCCGGATCCGGCGTATTTTCTTAAAAAGCTGCTTGCGGACGTCGTCGTAATGGGAGAAGGGGAAAATACGGTCATCGACCTGATCGCCCATCTGGAACAAAAAAAATCTCTTTCCGGCGTGCTCGGGATCGCCTACCGTGAAGGGAATAAGTGCACGATCAATCCGGGCCGGCCGTTGATCGAGGACGTCGATTCGATCCCGATGCCGGCCTATCACAAATTCAATATCGAGCATTACCGTCTGCTGCGGATGCCCAATTGTTCCAAAACGGATTTCATCATGCCCGTTCTTTCGGGACGCGGATGTACCTTTACCTGCAATTTCTGTTACCGGATGGACAAGGGATTCCGGGGACGAAGCAATGAAGCGATTATCGAAGAGATACGGTATCTTCAGAAAAACTACCGCATCAGTTACATCGCTTTTTCCGACGAGTTGCTGATGTCGTCCAAGCAACGGACGATCAGTCTGTGCGAGGATATGATTAAAGCCGACCTGAAAATAAAATGGGACTGTAACGGGCGGCTCAATTACGCTACCCCCGAAATTCTCAAACTGATGAAGCGCGCGGGATGCGTTTTTATCAACTACGGGATTGAATCGTTCGACGACGAGGCGCTTAAGAACATGAACAAAGCCCTCACCACCAAACAGATCGTCAAGGGGATCGAAGCGACGCTTGCCGAGGGGATCAGCCCCGGGTTCAACATCATTTTCGGGAATATCGGGGAAACGCGCGAGATTCTGATGAAGGGGGTTGACTTTCTTCTCAAATACGATGACGGTGCACAGCTTCGGACCATCCGCCCCGTTACCCCCTATCCCGGGTCACCGCTGTATGATTACGCGATTCGCCACGGCTTGCTCAAGGACATCGAGGATTTTTATGAGCACAAGCATACCAATTCGGATCTCTTGTCAGTCAATTTCACCGATATGAGCGACGACGAGTTTTATGCGGCGCTGCTGGAGGCCAACCGTATCTTGCTGGACAACTATCACGCCAAAAAAGAAGCGGCAATGCGGCAACAGCTTGAAGACCTCTATTTGCGCAAAGACGCCACTTTCCGGGGATTCCGTCAGACGTAGGCGTTCACCCCGGTTTCAGATTTTTTTTTTTATGTCGATATAAACGTATAATATTCTCTCGACAAGAGTAAGGAGGCTGCTATGGCCGGTACAATCAGTTCGCTCGGGGTAGGATCGGGTATCCTGACGCAAGATGTTCTCGATCAGCTGCGGGAAGTCGATGATGCCAGTTTCGTCAAGCCGCTGGAAACCAAAATCAGTTCCGCTTCAAATCAGGTAAAGTCGATGGCACAAATCGGGACGTGGATGTCCGATTTGGCCAATGCGGCGTACGATCTGCAGACCTCCACACTCTATACGGAACGTAGTGCGACCGTAACGGGGAGCGGTGTCAGTGTAACCGTCGATCCCAATACCGATATCCAGTCGTTTTCGATTGAAGTGACGACGCTTGCGACGAAAGAAGTCAAGGAATCGGGTCAGTTCGCATCGAAAACGGATCTGATCGCAAGCGGAACGGGAAGTTTCAATCTCAATATCGACGGCACCGACTACACGATCGACTACGATGCCACGACTACGCTTGAAAGTCTTAAAAATACGATCAATACGATCGCCGGAGACAAAGTCGGTGCGTCCATCGCTCAGCTCGGGACAGGCGATTTCCGGTTGTTTTTGAGTTCCAAAGGAACAGGAAGTACTCAGGATATTACGATCACCGATACCAGCGGTCTTCTCAACGGGACGCAGCTCACCAGCGGCGCGACGGTGATCCAAAACGGTATCGACGCTTCGTTCAAGTTCAACGGGATCGCAGTCACGCGTTCAAGCAACGTTATCGATGATCTCGTCACAGGGGCCACGATCACTCTTGAAACAGAAGGGGAAACGGCAAACATCGATATTACGCAGAATCGTGAAGCGATTTTGGAAAAGCTCAACAATTTCGTTTCCAAGTTCAATGCGGCCGCAGGCGGAATCGCCAAGCTGACCCACAGCAGCACCGAAGAGAGCGAGCGTGGGATCTTCAGTTCCGATAGTACGATCAAAGAGATGCTGCGCAATCTGCAGACGATGATGATCGGGCAATCGGGAAGTTCAATCGCCAATTATGGATTAGAGCTTGACAAAAGCGGCGTTTTGTCCCTGGACGAAGACGTGTTTAACGAGCAGATGGATGCCAATGCATCGAACGTCCAGGCATTTTTTTCAGGCGGTACGTTCGTAAATCCCGATTCGTCGACAACCACGTTGACCGGGTTTTTCAATACATTTCAAACGGGTGTCGAGAATTATTCGAAATTCAACGGGTTGATCGATACGTATGAGAATGCATTGAAAGAGAAAAAAACGCGGTTGGAAGAACAGCTCGAAAAACAAATCGACCGCCTTGACCGCCGTTATGCGATGATGCAGGAGCAGTGGGCGGCATACGATTCAATGATCAGCAAACTGAGCCAGCAGAGTTCCTACCTGTCGCAGCTTGTCAACACGATGAACAGTTAACCGTCATCGCCCCTCTTTTTGGAGGCCTGTGAAGGCCTCCCCTTCTTTTAGCAATCACAAATATCGGTTCAACGGGTTTTTTTAGAGATGCCGAAACGTCGCGGGCGTACCGTGATCTCGGTGACGCTGACCCCTGCGCGCAATGACAGGGCATTTTTGAGGGTTCCGGCGATATCGGAAGCGAAGAGTTTCATGTCGTCTTCGTCACCGACCCCGAAGCGGAGCGTATCGAAAAACGGCGTATCGGTCATGTCGGGATTGATCGTCAAAACCGCAACCCCCGAAGGGCGCAGCTCTTCAAAGAGGGTGTGCCCAAACGATCTAAGGCCCGTTTTGGTCGCGGTATAGAGGGCGGAAAATTTGGCATGTCGGGTTGCTTCGATACTGGTAATGTTGACGATTGTGCCGCGGTTGCGCTTGAGGAGACGCAAAGTGAAGCGGGAGAGCAGCATCGGGGCGGTGAGATTGACCGCTACCATGTCACGGATCACGGAGGGGGTTATCTCCTCGTGGGGTTCGAACCGTCCGAATCCAGCGGCATTGACCAGAAGATTCAGGTCGTCATAGTGCGCCAGCGGAGTTTTGAGTGCTTCGACAGAGGTAAAATCACCCAGATCGCACGCTAGATGCGTGAACAGGGGATGTTCGATGTCGCCTCTGGTTCGGCTGATGCCGATGACGCGGTACCCCTCTTCCAGCAGCATTTGCGCGCATGCTTTTCCGATTCCCGAGCTGCTTCCCGTGACGATCGCCGTACCCATAGTGCTCCTTTACAATTCGAGAATTTCGATCTGTGCGAGTGCGTAGCTCTCGATCGTTCCGATATCCCTGTGATAGCGGTCGTTGTGAAACGTAAAAATTTTTCCGACGTAAGCGGGGAGTACTTCGGTGCTGAAGTCTACCCGTTCTTTGTTGAGTGTTTCGATGAAAGCGACGACTGATGGTTCGAGGATATACACCGCCGCATTGGCGAGGTTACCCGGAGGATCGGGGAGCTTTTCGAAAAAAGCACTGACGACGCGGCGCTCGTCGAGTTCGACGATCCCGCAGCTTTGGGGTGTGTCGGTAGTAAACGTCATCATCGTGATTTCACATCCCGCCGGGCGGGTGCGATGGGCTTCGATAAAGGCTGAAAAGTCGCAGAAACTCAGGTTGTCGGCATGAACGACCATGAACGCTTCGTTTTTGAGATAGGGCTTGCACGCCAGCAGCGTTCCCCCCGTCAGCAGCAGTTCTTCTTCATGCAGGAGGGTCACCGAATCGTTCCAGGGAGAGTTGCGGACATGCTTTTCAACGGTATCAGCCATGTAATGGGTGTTGAGTATAAAGCGTTCTACTCCCACTGCGCTGAGGTGATCGAACCAGTAATCGATGAGCGCTTTTCCGTTTACAGGGACCAGGCATTTGGGGAGGCGGTCGGTGAGGGGGCGTAATCGGGTGCCAAGCCCCGCAGCCAGTAAAACGGCGATCATTCGGCGATCTCCTGTTCCAGTTCGACGAGATTAAGAGGGATATTGCCGACGCGGCCGACCTGGCATGCGGCGGCGATCGATCCGATATAGGCCCCTTCCATGACGCTTGCCCCGACGGCGATCGCCATCGAGGCCGAAATGAGGAGTGAATCCCCCGCCCCGGCGACGTCTTTGGGGGAGCGGTTGAGTGCGGGGATCTGGTCGGTGACCCATTTTTTGTTTTTGTCGGCGTGGATCAGAACCCCTTCGGAACCCAGCGTGATGAAAACATTGGAGATGTCGCTTTGTTTGCGCAATTTTTCGGCCAGGACGATGAGTCCGGATTCAAAATCGTTCAACGCCAGTCGAGCCTCTTTTTCGGTGGGGGTGACGAGGCGCATATGGCGAAACTTCGAGATGTCCCCGATTTGGGAGGAAGACTGGCTGTCGGCGACCATCATGATCCCTTTTTTGAGTCCCATGCCGGTGATTTTATCGATGAGGCGCTGCGGCAGGCACCCGTAGCTGAAATCGGAAAAAACGATGAGGTCCGTTTCGTCGATAGCGCTTTCGATTTCGCGGCAGATTTTATCCTGTAGTTCGATGTCGATATGGTGCTGTTTGAGGTGATTGACCCTCAGGAGCGTTTTATTGTGGGCCCGAAAACGCTGCTTGAGGGTAGTCGGACGGCTGGTGTCGCCGAAAAGTTTGCATTCGACGCCGTAGTCGCGGAGTTTTTCCTCGACGAAACCGTAATACAGGTCGTCGCCGAGTACCGAATAAAACCGTACTTTCGCTCCCAGTCCTGCCGCGTGGGAAGCGACAATGGCGGCTCCTCCGATGAATTTATCAGACGAGATCGGCGTGACGACGATGGTAGGGTCCTCCTGGCTCATTCCGATCGGATCGCACGTGATGTATTCGTCTACGATGGTATCGCCGATGACGACAACCCGCAGATCCCGGAATTTCTGGAGATAGGAACGGATCGTGAGCGGTTTGATCCGGTGGCGTTTCATAAAGCTATCGGGTTTGTCGATCGATGCGGCGTCGAAATTTTCGAACTCGCTGCGTAACAGCTGCATCGAGGAAAAACCGATATCCCCGGAACTGAAGATCAGCTTTCCGCCGTATTCGGAAAGGACCTCTTTTTCGGGGTTGCTGAGGGTTTTGTGCTCGCTCCCTTTTACCATGATGTCGGGGCGCAGGGAGCGGATGAAATCGAGTACGTCGCTTTCGATGATCAGGGCGTAATCGACGTACATCGAGTGCTGTACGGCTTCAAGGCGGATGTCGGCATCGAGGAGCGTATCGCTGGAGTGGCGGTTGTTGATCCCGACGACGAGGAAATTTCCGTTGTCTTTGGCAAATTTGAGCAGCCGCAGGTGACCCGGGTGGAGAATATTGAAGTTACCGTAGACAAAAGCGATTTTTCGTTTTCCGGCCACTGTTCGGATCGCGTCGATATGCTCCTGGGTCTGCATGGGGTCGCCTTTAGATGAAGTTGATATGCTGAGGCGGGTTGCCTTGGGGTTTGCGCAGGTCGATCATCCCTTTTTTGTAGGCGTCGAGGAATTCGTTGGGTTTGTGCTGCAAACACAGCGAACCGCACATTTTCTGCGCATTGAAACGGGGTGATGCGAGATAATTCATCACATCCCAGTAGCGGTCGCTTTGGACGATATCCTTGAACCGGGTCGTAACGATGTTGCCGATATGGAACTTTTTATACCGTTCGTTGAACAACATTCCGCAAGGGGCGACGAGCCCGGAACCCGAGATCTGGATCTGGAACGGGGGGCCGTAGCAGCGCTGATAGCTCCGTTTCCCCTCGGAGCTGATTTTGGACCATTTGACCGATACCTGGTATTCGTCGTCCGAGTACGACTCGGCTTCGTGCAGAAGGTGGTCGAGTTCGGCATATTTGGAATAATCGACCCCGAGCTGGCCGTCTTCGCTGTCGCTGGTATGTTTGATGACGAGATAATCGGGGCGCAGCTCCTTGCCCAGTTTGGCGAGAGGAATCACCTGATCGGCGTCCTGCGGCATCAACACCATCTGCATCCCGATCGTGACGTCGAGGTTGTCGCGTTTTTTGATGTCCACCATGTCGCGGATATTCTGGCAGACCTGGTGGAACCACTCCTCTTTGACCCCCATGATCTGCGCGTAGCGGGCAGGTTCGCCCGCGGAGATGTTGACACGCAGGTAGGTGAGGTGGGGAAGGATCTTTTCCAGGCTTTCGCGCGTCGAATTGTAGCCGTGGGTCGCGGCGGCCATCGAAATGCCCAGTTCCGATCCGCGGATGATCGTGTGTTCGAAATACGGAGAGATCGAGCTCTCGCCGTCGGATACGAGGCTGATCGCTTTGACCCCCATTTCGGCGCAGTCTTCCAAAAAAGCGTCGATAACTTCGCGGGTGATGTCGAAGCGGTCATTTTCCTGCAGTCGGGCGTAGCAGAAACTGCATCCGTAGTTGCAGGCACGGGTGAGGGCCATATCGATGGTGATCGGGGCGATCCGTTCTCCCCGTTCCCAGGCTTCGATCCGTTCGCGGTGCCAGGCGAGTTTCGTGGCGTCGAGGATGAGTTTTTCGTCTTTCATGGGGTTCCTATGTCCGTTTTTTATTGCGGTCTTGCATGTTATGGTACATCACTTCGATCGAAAACCCGAAAACCGAATACAGATGCAGTTCGAGAGCAAACAGCAATGCCGGAAGCCGATCTGCGGGGACGTTCGGCAAATCGATCTCGATGCGCGAATCGCTGATGAAGACCACCTCGGGTTCGGTATCGGCTTGGGCCTGTTGAAGAAAATCGCGGACGGCATCGGTGATCGCGGCGAGTTTGGCTTCGGTATCCTGCGAACGCCATTCCGTGTCGGCCGAAGTGAAAAAGGTGCTGACTTCCCCCTCGTATCCTGTTTGGATGCGGTACGCATTCAGTGCGTCGTCGAGCATTTTTTGCATGAGAGAGAACGGGGCGCTCATGTTTGCGGTTTGGACGATTCCCGGCACGTTTCGGCGGTACCAGGAATCGCGGAGGCTCTCTTCGAGTTTCAATACCGCATGGTTTTGGGCTTCGAGGATCGGAAGCCCCTCCAGGATCCCGCACAGTGCCGAAGCAATTGCGGCGGTCTCTTGGGCAATTGTGTCCTGCGCTTTGAAAAAAGCCGTGTCGATCCGATGGGAAGAGGGATCGACGCACAGGATGAGGGTGATCCCGAGGGCTGAATGCTCCAATCTCAGGGCGGAAGGCGAACATTGCGTTTCATGCCGTTGCGGGAGGCCCGTTTGTGCAAGTCGGCGAGCGTAAGGTTCGAGGGAGGATGTGTTTACTGGCATCGTAGATAGACCGGCCCTTCGTAGGATAATGCTTTGGCTATATCGGCCTCGAGGGTTGTTTTTGAAGGCTCGAGGATCAGCAGGTTTTTGAAAATACGCATCATGGCAAGATCGTCATCGTCCATGCAGTGGCTTCTTCCGAGTTTTTCGAAATAGTTGTCGGCTCCGACTCCCACAAGGATGACCCGTGCGGCGTGTTCGTTGAGGTCGTAGCGGATCTGTTCGTAGGCCCGCATTACGAGAAACGGAATCTGCGAATAGACGATCGGCCGCATCCCCGCCAGGTAGAGTCCCATCGCCATACTCACCGTCGCCTGCTCGCAGATCCCGATGTTAAACGCCCGTTCGGGATGGTTGAGCAGGAAGTCATCAAGAACCGCAAACCCCATGTCCCCCGCCAGCAGCACCATGGTCGGGTCGGAATGAAACGAACGGTAGAGTTCCGCCATCACCTCTTTTTTGGTTGCAATCTCACGCATGGTCGTCCTCCAGAACGTATCCGTCTTCGGTCGGGCAGCGGAAGTGGTGGGTAATCGAGTTTTCGATGAAACTGATCCCCCTGCCTTTGATCGTGTTGGCGAAGACGACGGAGAACATCCCTTCGCCTTCTGCGCGGAAAAAGGGTTCGAAGGCCTGTCGGAGTGACGCTTCGTCGTGACCGTCAAGATTGTGGAAATGATCGGTATATGACGAAAGAACCTTCGCCAGACGGGGGTTGTCAAGCCCGACGTCTTCGACCCTGTCCATCGCCTGAAGACCGTTGGCGTCGACGATGATGAGCAGGTTGTCCAGTTTCATCCGGTATGCCAGGGCAAGCGCTTCGAAATTGCTCCCCTCCTGCATCTCGCCGTCTCCGACGATACAGACGACTTTGTTGTTTACCCCTTGCAGTTTGAACGCCTTGGCGATTCCGACGGCAATCGGGAGACCGTGCCCCAATGACCCCGTCGAGGCTTCGATCATGTATTCGGGATTGCGCGTAAGGCATCCTTTGATGGAGGCCCCGGGTCCGTAGAACCGCTCTAACTCGAAATCGGGGAGGAACCCCAGTTCGTTGAGGATGACGTAATAGGCGTACGCTCCGTGCCCTTTGCTGAAGATCAGCCGGTCGCGCGATGGGCTATGGGGATCGGAAGTGTCGTAGGAGAGAAAATCGCGGAACAATACGCTCAGGATTTCGACGCACGAGAGCGAGGGGGCGAGGTGTCCCGCTTTGGATCGGCACGAGAGGGCGATGGTTCGTTTGCGGATGTGGTCAGAGTCGAGATTTTTCATCGTCTTCATCCCAGGTATTTGAACCAGTCTCTGGTCGCTTCTTGGATACTCTCTTCGTCCCATACGGGGGCTTCCCTCCACAGCTCGATGTTGTCGAGCATGATTTTTACCCCCTCTTCGAACGAAACTTTGGGTTCCCATCCAAGGAGCCGTTTGATCTTCGAAATGTCGGCATAGGTGCAGTCCGGTTCACCCGGACGTTTGGGGATATGGATTTTCTCGGCTCCCAAGAGTTCGACGAGCCGGTTGACCGAATAGGTATGGTCGCTTCCGACGTTGAAAATCTCCTGAGTTATTTCCGACTTCGCCGCCGCGTAGCAGGCCGAGGCGACGTCGGTGACAAAAGTAAAGTCCCGTGTCTGCTCGCCGTCGCCTACGACCGTGAGTGGTTTGCCGGCGAGTAGTTGGGCGAGGAAAACGCCGAACACCGCCCCGTAGGTTCCGCCCGTGCGGTGGCGGGGGCCGTAGACGTTGAAAAAACGCATCGACACGACGGGGAGACCGTAGATTTTCCCCCAGTTCATGACGTATTCTTCGCCCAGGTATTTGGTCAGGGCGTAGGGGTATTGCGGATCGATTCGTGCGGTTTCGGGGGTGGGATAGACGTCGGGGATACCGTAGCACGAAGAGGATGCGGCGTAGACGAGTTTTTTGATATTCGCTTTGCGGGCCGCTTCGAGGACACGGATCGTTCCGTCGACGTTGGCGCGGTGGTAGGTGAGCGGGTCGTTGATCGAGGGGACGATGTCGGCGAGCGCAGCAAAGTGGAAGACGTAATCGGCATCGCTGAAAAAGGGATCGAGATCGGTTGCGTAATCGCCGATGTCGGCCTGTACGAAAGCGACATCAGGATTGCCTTTGTGGTGGGAAAGGTTTTCGAGCCTCCCGTTGGCGAGGTTGTCGATGATAGTGACGCGAAATCCTTCTTGGACGAGGAGGTCACACATATGCGAGCCGATGAATCCGGCTCCTCCGGTTACGATTGCTTTCACGCTGAGCCTTTAAATAAAATTGTCGTGGGCCTGCGGGTTTTTCAGCCGCCACAGGTACCGGTTGATTTCGTCCATCCGGCAGTTGACGCGGCATCCGTTGATGTCGAGCCCGTTTTGGACGTACTCGTAGCTCAGACGCCGTTTTTCCCCTTCCCAGATATCCTGGAAGCCCGTTTCGTTGATGTTTCCGTAGCAAAACTCTTCTTTCCCAAGGTAGGCGCTGCACCCGTAAACGTCTCCGTTGGAAGCGATATAGCCCCAGAAAAACGGAGTGGAGAGACATTTTTTATAGGCGTGCTGCTTTTCGGTGTATTTGCGCATCGTATTGGCGCGGAAGACGACGTTGAAACGATCGGTATTGCACTCGGCGAGTTCGGCTTCAAGGTCCATGAACTCGTCGTAATTGATCTGTTCGTAAAGGTGCGTTTCGCTGAAGAGGTGTTGCGAATAGGGTTTGATGACGAGATAGTCCAGCCCGATTTCGGCGCAAAGGCGTGCGAGTGCGACGGCACTGTCGCGGTTTTCGGGCAAAAGGAGCATTTGGGCGCCGAGGGTGCAGGTATACCCTTTCTCGCGTTTGAGCTTGACCGCATAGCGGAGGTTCTCCACAACCCGGTGAAAATCGTCTTCTTTGGTCTGGTGGATCTGGGCATAGCGTTCCGGCGTCCCGGCATTGAAGCTCACTTTGATCCACGAACAGTGGCGGACGAACGTTTCGATACTTTTGGTGTTGCAGGGGACGAAATTGGTCGTGATCGAGGTGTCGATCCCGATACGGCTGCAGTGTTCGACGATGGATGCGAGCGGATTGAACAGCAGCGGCTCCCCTTCTCCGGCGAACATGACGCTGCGTACCCCTCCTGAAGCCATTTCATCCAGGGCGTTCCTGAGGGCTTGCTCTTCCTGAGCGATTTTTTCGTAACCCATGTAGTCCAGTGCGCAAAAAGTACAGCGGTGGTTGCACCCCCCGTAGGGGGAGATTTCGACGTAGAGGGGGTAGACTTTTTTGAGTTTTTCCCAGTCGTTCCCGGCCTCGCTCCACTGCGCGACCCTTTCGGGGTGAAAAATCAGTTTATGGCTGTCGATCGCATATTTGTCCATGGGCTCTCTTTCGGGGCGATTGGCGTATTAAAGCAAAAAGCGTTCTCTATTTTCGGTCGGCGGGAAAATTCCAGCTGACGATCCGCTCTTCGGGTATTCCCCGCGCGATCAGACGGCGGTACACTTCGGCCGCTTCGACCCAGGGGAGAATTAAAAAACGTTTATCGGCGAGGGAATCGACGGTCTCGTCATCAAATTTTTGAACGGTCGTATCCAGAAACGTTTTCCCGATCCGGTGCTCCCTGGTATCGAGAACGGCGAACGGCCGGACCGAGAGGATCGCCGTATCTTCGCAGAGGGCATGAAAATAGCGGTCCATTGCGGGGAGTACGACGATCTCATCCCCATGGCTTCGGACCAGTTCGGAAAGTACCGTATCAAACCGTTCGAAAACCGGGGTGACATGAGGAATCGCTTTGGAAAGGAGATGGTGTTTGTCACGGCATTCCGGGCAGATGAGGTTGATTCCAAGAAGGCCGTAAAAAGAGGACCGATCCTCGCTCACTTCGGTACGGGCGTCGAGAGGATAAGGGAACCGTTCGTACGATGTGGATGTTTGACAGTGGGGACATTCGACCGTGATGGCGGAGTGGAAGCCATCAAGGGGCCGGGATGCAACGACCCTGCTCAGGGCCTGACGGTGATTGATGTCGTTGAGTTCGCGAAGTTGGGCGTAAACCTGCAGATATTCTTCGTCGGACATGACCGTCAGATTGACCGGAGAGTTCCACAGATACCGGGACGTATCGGCAATGTCTTTGATAAAACGTACCCGGTCGCGGATCATCCCTTTTCGTAAGGCCTGAGCGTGCAGGACGGTTCCCGGATAAGGAAGCACCATCGACCAGTCGGCGAAATAGAGGCGGTGCTGCTGCTGAAAATCGAGGGTCGTCTGGAGAGTCTCTTTGGTTTCCGCCGGATCTCCGAAAAGGAAGTTGCCCTGTATCCCGATTTTGGCTTCGCGGGTCAGTCGAACCGCTTCGGCGATCTGATGCGCAAAGATTTTTTTCTGCATGCTTTCGATCACGGTGTCACTGGCGCTTTCGAATCCGTAAGAGATTTCGGTGCACCCCGCTTCTTTCATCGCACGGAGCATCGGGGCGCTGACCTGATCGACCCGAAGCTGACAATCGAACGTTATGTCGAGGCGTTTGGCCGCTTCGCAAAATTCGAGCACCCTGGCAATATTGGCTGAAAAGAGTTCGTCGTAGATTGCAAAATGGGTGACGCCGTAGGTCTCTTTCATCCGTTCGATAAAAGCGATCGTGTAGGGAATCGAATGGAGACGGTATTTTCCCATGCCGGCATGGTAACAGAAGGTGCATTTGAAAGGGCATGAACGGCTTGCCGAAATCGGAATGTATTTCCCCCCGAACGGATCGGTCTTGTGATGGGACCATGTCTGGCCGGTTTGGAGTTCAATGAACTCCCCGATACCCATCAGTTCGTAATCGGGAAAAGGGAGATCGTCGAGGCGAGGTATCGTGTCACCTTCGTTGCCTGACACAATACCTTGAGGTGTGCGGGTCCATACCCCCTTGGGAAGAGGGGTGTCTGAGGGGTTCGCGATGTAATCGAGCAGTTGTTCGAAAATTACCTCCCCTTCGCTGATCACCATGTAATCGGGCTGGAGCTCGGTGAGGACGATTTCGCTCTCGCATGCGGTGATGCCGCCGCCGAGAACAATCGCGGCATCGCTCAGCGGACGCAGGAAGCGGATCAGCTTTTCGAGCTGTTCGAACGCGATCGTGAGCGCGCCAAGCCCGATGACGTCGTAACGTTCCCGCGACAGGAGATCGCGGAGGTATTTTTCCCCTTCGACCCGTCCGACGTTGTTCATATTGAAACCGTGTACGGTGTGCCCCCGCGATCGGATGTAAGAGGCCAGATACGCCATTCCGATCGGAAAATACATCGTATTGGGTTCATCCACGTATGTCGGGGCTACCAATAAAATTTTTTGTTTGTTCATTAAGGGCAATCTTTTTCGGGTCGGCGGTTTCGCCGGGGTTTTAGGGTGCGTATGCGAAAAACGGGGACCATTTCGGCATTAATGCAAAATTATAATACAATAACATCACAAATAATGCTGTTGCATGCGGACGATGTCGATATTCAAGAAGCGGACAATCTGTAAAGTCTTATAACAAAGCATGGTGCGTAAGGCGCAAGCCTTCTTAAAAGTAATGAAATTTTATGAATAAAGTGTAGTGTATGGCCAATTCTTTCCGCGTCCCCTATGTCGATCTCCCCTCGCAATACCGTCGATACGGGACCGAACTTCTCGAAACGCTCCAGACGATCGCCTCATCGGGGCAATTTATCCTCCGGGAGGAAGTTTCCCGGTTCGAATCCGAAGCGGCACGATACCTCGGCGTACGGTATGCTGTCGGGGTTAACAGTGGTACGGATGCGCTGTGGCTGAGCCTGAGGGCGATGGGAATCGCCGAGGGAGATGAAGTGATCACCGTTTCCCATACGTTTGTCGCTACGATCGCCGCAATTGTTCATGTCGGTGCGAAACCCGTACTGGTCGATATCGCGGAGGACGGCAATATCGATCCCGAAAAAATAGAAGGGGCGATCACCCCCCGTACGAAAGCGATTGTCGTCGTCCATATGAATGGGAAGGTATGCGACATGGAGACGATCGAACCCATAGCGCTGCGGCACGGGTTGTTGATCCTTGAAGACGCGGCACAGGCTTTCGGGGCACGTTACAAGGAACGATTTGCCGGCAGTTTCGGGGTGTGCGGGGCGTTTAGTTTCCACCCGATGAAAGTGCTCGGCTGCATGGGAGACGGAGGGCTGGTGACGACCGATGACGAGGCGGTCTACCGGCAGCTATTGTTGCTACGTAACCATGGGCAGTTGAGCAAATCCGAATTGGTTCTTTTCGGATACAACAGCCGGCTGGATAACCTTCAGGCCGCCGTACTCATCAAAAAACTTCCTTATCTCGAAGAGGAACTTCTGGAGCGTGAGCGGGTGGCACGATACTATCAGAACGGCCTTGGCGGCATACCGCATGTTCGGTTGCCGGCATTTCATGAGAACGGCCGTCGGGACGTTTTCTCAAGTTACGTGATCCGGGCCGAGAACCGTGACGGACTCTTCGATTATCTGATGGAGAACGGGGTTGAAGTCGCTATTCACTGGAAGATTCCCAACCACCGCCAGGCGCAGCTGGGGCTCGATGGTTTCGGTCTGGAGACGACCGAACGCTATTCGGCCGAAATCCTTTCGCTTCCGATCCATCCTTATCTCGATGAATCGCAGACCCGTTACGTGGTCGACAAAGTTATCGAATTTTATGCGTAACCTTCCCCATTCCGTTCTTCTCATCGGTTCTGAAGGTTTTTTGGGAAAGACGCTGAAAAAGCTGCTTGAATTTCACGGGTACGATGTCATCGGGATCGATATCAAAGCCAGCGACGACGCGGGAACGTATCGCCGGTTTATTCATAAAAACATACACGATCTTACCCCGGAAGACCTCTCTTTTGTCGCGTCCTTGGGCTCATATGGCCTGATCAATGCCGGAGGTGTGTCCCGCAGCGGTATCGCGGCACAAAATGCGTCACAGTCATCGCACGACACGATCACTTCGTATCTTAAGCTGCTGGAAATGCTCGACGAAACCCCTCCCGAATGGATGGCACTGACCAGCACGCGCGAAGTGGATTTGCTCCTTAACGGCAAGGAGGGGCTTAGCGGAAAACGGCTTATCTACCCCGCATTGAAGCTGGGAACCGAACTGATTGCGGAATCGTTTCAGAGTCATTGGCGAATTCCGGTCGCCATTTTTCGGCTATCCGATCTGTTCGGACCCGGGGATCATCCCTCCAAGGCGATGCAAACGTTTTTGCGCAAAGCGAAGTCCAACGAAGATATTTATGTGGACGCACCCGAGCTGAAACTTCATTTGACCGAAGTCAACGAGGTAGCGGAACGTATTTATGCGGAGGTGTGTCGTATGACCCTTGCACCGGTGCCGCAAACGGAACTGATCCATGTTTGGGACGGCGATTACGCACTTTCCCTTTTGGAACTGGCGTATCTTGCCTGTGAACTTAATCCGCAAAGTCGAAGCGTAGTGGTAACGCCCTATCCGATGAGTCTGGAATATGGCGTACTTGAGAAGCTCACGTTGCCCCACCGCCGTGTTTTAGAGAAGATCAACGCAGCTTTGGGTTAACAACGGTAACGGTGGCGGAGCCCTTCAATACCGCTTACCGTAATTGATGCACGTGCGGCGGAAGCTTCCCATGATACCAGGTACCGTTCCCACTGTTCCGGTTCGACGAGCGGAAATTCAAAAAAGTTTTCATTCGGATAATTGCCCTGGATGGCGGCAAGATTAATATCGACTCCTAGGCTGTCCGCAATCGTGATCGCAAGAGTGACTTCGTCGATATTGGAGCGCATGACCGTATAGTTCCACAAAACAAGATCGTTTCGGCCGACCTGTTTTTGCCGGTCGGCGAGCACCGTGATGGTGCCGAAGATTTTGGCGTGGTCGAGATGGTAGCGGATCGTATTGACCGTTTCGGGAACGGCGCCGTCCATCGAGACGATGAAGCGGGTATCGCCGCGAAGGTTCAGAATGGCATCGATTTTTTGGGCGTCCAGCAGCGAACCGTTGGTAATGATAATTTTCCGCATCGCCTCATCCCCGGCTTCTCCGATTACTTGGACATCGTGCGTAAAGTTTTTATCGAGGAACACTTCGCCGCCCTGCCAGCGGATTGCACTGAGATATTGCCCGGCTTTTTCGATTTCGTCTTTGATTTTCGGTGAATGTTTCAGTTTGCTCGCGTGAGGCTGTCCGCACATGATGCAGCCCGCATTGCACGCAAGGATGCTTTGGCAGTCCAGAACCGCGGGGAGCGCTTCGGCATAAAGGCGTTGCGAACGGTAGTCCTCAATCCCTTGCCGCAAGTTGGACGAAGCCTTTCCGGAAGGATCGAGACGGCGGGGATCGATATCGGGAAAGATCAGCTCGCGGGGCGGGATGGGCTGGGCAGCGTGAGTGTAAACCCCTCGCAGATAGGGACATTCCCTCTCGCATCCTCCCTTTTCGTAATCGCCTTCGAGAAAAGATTGGCGGATGTTACGGATGGTTTCATTGTTCCATAGCTCCGGCAGCGAGAACTGCTCCAAAGAGCCCAGCCGAATACGGTTCTGGGGGCAGACGGTGGCATCTCCGGCGGCGTTGATCCATAAGTAAAACCAGGGGTGGATGCAGGGTTTGCCCGGTGTTTGGAGCGATTCGAGAAACGAGTGTTCGCAGGAAGTTTCGTGCATGGGAGTCACCGACAGAGGTAAGGGGGGATGAGTAATCCATCCACCACGTTGTTTCGGAATGCGCGAAGGGCGTCGTACTCAGTATTGACGATCGGTTCTTCGTGGGCATTGAAAGAAGTATTGATCAATGCGGGACATCCCGTTTTAGCGTACCAGCGCATCAGCAGCGCGTGGACGAACGGGTTGCTGTCTTTCGTGACGAACTGGGGGCGCACGGTTCCGTCGATGTGGACCACTGCTTCGGCTTTTTCCCTGAGCAACGGTTTGGCATCGTACGTCATTGTCATAAAAAACCCTTTTTCGACACTGCGATCGTTTTTAAAAACGACACACTCTCCGGCGAGTTCAAGCGGTATCATCGGTGCGAGGGGCATAAAGGTGTCGCGGCCCAGCTGCGCATTGATCTTTGCGATAATGCGCCGTTGCATCGGCGAAGCGAGAATACTCCGGTTGCCCAGCGCGCGGGGGCCGAATTCGGCCCGTCCCTGTATCAGTCCCAGTGTGTTCCCGCTTTCGAGCATCTCTACGGCCGCATCGATCAGGTTGTCGGGAGACTCGGCAACGATACCGTTTCGACGAAGTGTTTCAACAGCGCCGGAAGGATCGATTTTGTATCCGAGATAGACCGACTCCAGTTTTCCGGGTCGGGTCTTACCGTTTTTCCAGAGCCATGCGTAGCAGCCTCCGGCACAGATGCCCGCATCTCCCATATTCGGATAGACGAAAAGGTCGATCGCTTCGTCAATTTCGTACAGTGCCTGATTAAGGCTGATGTTTGAAAATACCCCTCCGGCGACGGCGATATTGCGGATATCGGTTTGATGCAGATAATAGTGTACGAGCTCGGTGACCATGCGTTCAAAATGTTTTTGGGTCGCCGCGGCCAGATCTTCTGGGGTAAATCCGGAGGCTTCGGCGAGGAGTGTATCGGAATAATTGGAAAAGAAAGGGCGGTAATAAGCCCCCAGATTAGCGACTATTCTGTCTTCTTGGACCTGCACCATTTTTTCGACGAACGCCGTAGCCTTGTCCGCATTCCCGTATGCCGCAAGGCCCGTAACTTTACCTTCGTGTCGGTTCGGGGTGAAACCGCACAGTTTCGTCATCCTGCCGTAAAAATAGCCCAAGCTGTTCCAGCTGGGTGAGGTATACAGTTCTTGAAATCCCGCGGGAGTTGCGATTCCGATTGTCAGGGAACGGTAGTCTCCCCGTCCGTCTGCGGTGATGACGAGGGCTTTTTCCATCCCCGAAGGGACATAGGCCGAAGCGACATGCGACATATGGTGATGAATCCGCTCGATCGGAACTTCCCGGCCGAAAAACATGCGGACGCGCTCCATGAATTCACCGTATTTTTCGGTATCCACTTCCGTTTCGGTCGTAATCCTCGAACGGATGATTTCCCCCGCTTCGCTTTTTGGATCGACGTCGATCAGGGTTTGCATGAATGCGGCTTTTTGACTGTCGGTTTCACATCCGTTCGAAAAACCGTAAACGATCAGGTCAATGTCTTCTGGGGTGATGCGCGCGTCCTCCAGGCACCACTTCAGCGCGTTTTCGGGAAAATTGGTGTCCAGCTTGATTCGGCTGAAACGCTCTTCGTTCGCGGCGCAGAGCAAGCGTTCGTCATGGAAAAGGGCAACGCCGCTTTCACCTCCGCAACTGATTCCAAGAATATGCATTCAAGCGTCCTTTTCAAATGATTCGAGTATTTCGGTCAACCCCTCAAGGCGTTTGGAAGCAGTGCCGCAGCGTTCTGCCGGGGCGTGTTTCCGCGTGTAGGGGTCGAACGGCGGTTTGGCTCTGACAAGTTCGTACAGAGTGATGAGCCGCTCGCCCAGCAGGTACGCACTGCCGTTTCCGAAGTCGCGCGTAAACCGTTTTAGCGCTTCGGAGGCGGGAAATTCGTTCTGCCCGACCGGAAGGGTGTACTGATCGACTCCCGTTGCGGGAAAGACAAAGTTTTCAAAATCGGCACGGTTTTGGGGCGTGATATGGAAGTCGACCCGAAAGTTCTCATCTTTCTCGTTGAAATTGTAGTCCCATCCTTCGTAGTCAACAAACCGTGAAACTCCTTCGATGGCGAACTGGTCGGGATGGAACGCTTTCCATACGGGAGCGAAAAAATCATCCAGCAAGTCGCCGATCCATTGGCCGATACCGTGGCCGGCAAATCGCGCTTCGAGCGTTTGGCGAACCGTTCGGGGATCGAGGTGTCCGGTGAGTTTTCGCAAATGGCCCACGAGCCATCGGCTCCAACTCCCGGAGCGGTAGACCCTCATCCATATTTGTGCTTCCTTTTCATTCAGAAGCGGACAAAGGTTGCGCATGAAAGCATTGCCGTTTTCAAGATGATGCCAGATGCCGAATACGAGGACCGTATCGGCTTTCGCGTCGATAGGTATTTCACGGGTGATATCGCATTCCACTGAAACGACATTGGAGATTCCCGACTCGGCGCAGTACGCATGCATCCACGCTATCTGCGCAGCGCTTTGGTCGAGATGGTATACCTGCCGTGCCCCCATTTTCGCCACGGTGAGTGCCTGAAAACCGGTACCGATGTCGATGACTGTTTTATCCTTGAAAAAATCGTTTTCCAACCCTCTGAACCGGAGTTCGTTCAGAATACGGCGTTCGTATTTTTGGAGTGCGCTTTCAATGTCGCGGTAGACGATGTATCGGTGTACGTGCTCGGCGAAAAACTCTTTGTTATCCACGTTTTTTGATCTCCTCGGAAGTTTCAGAGAGTCTATGGTACCAGGTGTGCTGAGCGAGTGCCTTATTCCGTCCGTTCTCCCCGATTCGGCGTAACGTTTCCGGATGGCGCAACAGTTCGCTTAAAAGCCCACGATCTTGGCCGACGTCGAGAGCGATGTATTCTTCTCCTTCGGCGGCCATCGTTCCAAGTCCTCCGAATTCCCGATCCTGTACCGATTTCCGTACAACGACGGGAACCCCCGAGAGCATGGCGTCAAATACTCTGAAATGAGGGCCGACGCCTTCGTGAATCACCGTTTTGGAACGGTTGAAAGCCTCGTTGAGTTCCGTTGGGGTTCCCAGTTCCCCGCCGTATAAACGTGCATAGTCATCCCAGAGTTTCCAGTTCTCTCCGCCGAAAATAGCCATCGGCTCAACCGATTCGTTCCTCAGCAGCCAGTCGAGAAAATATTTTCGCCGGGCGGTACGGATGATTCGGCACCCGATATCATAGCGAAGCGTTGCGTCGTCGTGCAATGTTTCCCCCCTTCCGCGGGATTCGAGCCAAAGTTCCACCTCTTGGAGATAACGGTCGTTGTTGACGATCGTATCTTGCTCTCCCCAGCGCGTTTCGAATGTTTCGACGACGTCGCGGAATGTCGCAGCCGCGCTGTTTCGGAAGCAAATCGGCCTCTCCAGCAGCTTCTGATCCCATGGTTTTGGGATGTGGCCGACAAAAACGCTTTCAAACGTTTTGGGGATAGAAACGGGAAAGTAGTTGTCCGGGTCGGACGCTGGAGGGAGCCATAATGATTTACACCCTTTCTCCGGGAGATAATCGGCCATCCATTCGCTGCTGAAAAAGCAGACGAGCTCACTTCCGCGAATCGCTTCGAGTTTTCTGCCCGAAAGGTCGACCAGCCAGCTGACGTGCGTTATCTTTTCGGGGAAACCGTCGATTTCCGCTTTGCAGCGGTTCATCTCGAAAAAAACGTTCGGAGAATATTCGGCAATGAAATCGTTCAGCCGTTTTCCTTCCAGAAAGCCGCATCTTCCCCTGACCGTGAATCCGTGTCGTTCGAACGCTTTTTGGAGGGACCCGAAGAGCCCCCGGTAAAACGGGGTGTCCGAAGGCATGAAAAGGGCAAGTCGCATCAGTCACCCCTTTTTGCGTATGCGGCAATGTCGCCGAGAATTTTTTCGGCCCGGTGAGCCCAGGTATGTGCCTTCACAATTTTTTCCCGGATGCGGGCATGCATGTCGCCGATCCGGCGGGCATCGAGATGTTTGATGGAGGTGAGTTCTTCGCTGTCGAGAGAATAGGTAAGGATTTCGCTCCCCTCCTCGAAATCGAGAAAGTCCCATTCGTCTTCGATTCCGTACCCGCTCGTATCGGGTTTGAGCACGGGGAGTCCTGCGGCCATAGCATCAAAGACTCTGAAGTGAGGCATGTTCCCATCGTGTAGCAAAAAAGCGCTCTGGTTGAACGCGCGGTTGATCTCTTCGGGGGTTTCCAACATGCCCCGGTAATGGGGGCGGAAACGTTCACGGAGGGCCCAGCTGTCATTGCCGTAGAGGTGAAGGTCAAGATGCGAGTTTAGGACTTTCTCAACGACTCCCTGCCGACGGCCTTCGCGGAAAGAGCGGGCATAAACGTCATAATGAAGCACGGTGTCGCTGAGAGTGTCTAGAAAATCAACCCCCAGGCGGTGCAGGAGATATTTTCCGGTGGCAATCGTTCCGTCGTTGAAATCCTGTGGATTGAGTGTGAATTCGTGAACCAGTTTCTTCAGTTGTTCGAAACGAAACACGGCTCCGCCGGAGCCTGTTACCCTGCGTTCGAGTTCCGTTTCGAGCCAGGGCTTGGGCATGTGTCCCAGGAAAATCGTTGCTTTGCCGCTGTTGTTCGGGTGCAGGGGACGGTACAGGTCCGGATCGGTACCCGGATGGAGAACATCCATGTGCTTTCCTGTAAACATCGGATGGTCTTTGAGCCATACATGGCTGAAAAGATAGAGAAAATCACTGCCGCACAACTCGGCGGGTGTGCGTTCCCAATAATCGACGAGCCAGCATATATGAAGAAGATCGGAAGGGAAGTTCTCGATATCCGTTTTCACCCGGTTCATTTCCAATACGAAATCGGGGCGGAATTCGTCGATAACACGGAGAAGATCCTCTCCATCCAGGAATCCGCATCCCCCCCTGACTGTACAGCCGGCTTGCTCAAACCCTTTTTTCATCTGGAGATACAGCCCGTGATAGAAATGGCTTTCAAACGGAAGATAAAGCAATACTTTCATATTCATCGCTCCTCCCGCCCAAAAGCGTCTACGACTATTTTTTGTACCGGGGTGTGATTTTGGAGGTTCTTGTCACTGCGCAACGCATCGATCCATTTGTGGTAAATATTCATCTCTTCGTGATCGGCATCGGGAAGCAGGGCCCGGGATGCCAGGTAGAGATCGGTGAGCCAGAGCAATGCGAAATTGGTATAGGGCTGCCGCTCCTTTTCGGGTAAAGCCAGAATCGACAAACCGATTCGGCACATATCGGCCAATGCCCGCGGACGGACCGAGTACACAAAAGCGCACAACGTACGGAGATGGTAAAAACGGTTTTTGAGATCCGCGCCGTTTGCTGGGTGGCATTTCGCAAAATCGGCAAGGTATTCGCGTATTATGCGGTAAGCCTCCTGATGAGCGGTTGAGAAGGCGTACGAGACGAACACGGAGAATTTGCGGGGATCTTCAAAATCGTGTGCCGGCTGTACAAGAGCCGTCGGCGCCGCAAAAAAACGGCGGGCCCTTTCAAGAAAATCGGGTGCCGTTTCGGCGATTTCCGGTTCTGTGAGCGCAATCCTCGGCGCGTTTAGACCGAATCCCCCCATCAGTGCGCAGAATTCGCCGAGGAATCGGAGACGAATCGAAGCGGTGGTATGTTTGCAGTCGCGGAATACGCCCCGTATTTCAAGATCGGGGGTATGGCTGAGGTACAGATACGGAAACGCGGTTTCGAAAAACGCCGCATTGCACCGCTGAAGTTGGTTGATCAGGCGGTTCATGTCGAGCAGGGCAATCCCCTCTTCGTGCAGCAACGGAAGGGTTCTGAGTTTTCGTAAAATCGCGTCCATAGCCGCAGAACCCACTTCGGGCCGGTCGCTGTCGCGCGTCAATTCACCGTTGACAAGGATGATTTTGAGGGCTTGATTGTGCTTGCGGAGCGTTTCGACGAGCCGTTGCAGCGTTCGCGCGAAGCGTTCGGCAGCATCGGACGGGGAGAGGGGCGGTGTGGGAAGCGGGTCGAATCCCACCGCTTCGAGTTCGTCGGTAAACGATTCGAAGCAGGCGAACAGCGGTTCGCTCCGGTGGCGATAGAGGCCCGAGGGAGGAAAGATTTCGATCGCGCATACATCGTATGTTTCAATACCATCGAGAGCTCGAAATTGATCCGCAAGAGGCGGCATGCACGTGACGGCTTCAAGGGCATCGATGCTGCCGACCGGGGAGGCAGATTCCAGGTATGCGTCGTAGTTGAGCAAATAGCGGTGGTCGAATGAAACGAGGTCTGGTTCGTGGGTGTTCAGGTATTTTGCCATATGTCCGATGACGCAGCGTCCAAGACCCAAAATGCGTATCGGAGAAGAAAATGTATTCATGAGTCCAGCATTGTTTTGATGGTATCGAGATTGACCGCTTTGGCGTTCAGTGCCCGGGCGGTTTCGATGCATTGACCCAGATAAGAAACGTACTCAGGATCCCTGAGATCACGGTATGCAAAAATATTTTCCTCCGCATACGTTCCGACGATGGGCTGAAACGCAATTTCGACGTCGAGTTCGGCGGCAAGTTCTATCGCTTCTTGGATATGGTAAAAATTACTTTTCATGACGACGAAATTCCAGCTGAGCAGCGGGACCTTTTTCTCTTGTTGTATGCGTCCGAGATAACGGATCGTTTCGATCACCCGGCCGAAAAATTTCGATTGTCGGATGTATCGGTACGTCTCTTCGTGCACGGTGTCGAGCGAGACGGTGAAAAAGACCGGATTGTTTCCCTCCGTAAGGCGCTCAAGAAGTTCAGGGGCGAGTTTTGAAGCGTTGGTGATGACATTAAGTTTCTGATACTCCGACAGACTCTCTTTGAGTTCGATGAGGTAGTCCGTAAAATCGGTGTAGATAAAGACTTCTCCCCCCTGAAAGCGGACCGAATGGAAATGGGGAGCGTATTCGAACAGTTTGCGCAGGGAAGGCGGGGATACGCGGTAGGTGCTGTCGTGCTTTTGATGACACATGATACATGCCATATTGCACGATTCGTTGGGCTGGATATCGAGAGTGATCGGGGTATTGCGCGCCACCGTCTCGCGATTGGCGACGCTCTCTTCGTAACGGGCCAGGTTATTCCGGAATGATGTACTCCGCTTTGCGGCTTCGCGCCATTCCGGCGGAGTGCGATCAATTCCGCCGTGCTGAGTGATGTGGCGGATGTAGCTGCAGTCGGGTGAACAGCCTGCTGTTTTGTAGTCGTTTGCCAGAATACGGCTGCGCATTTGTTGCAGGGCAATACTGTTCCACACTTCGTCCGGTGCGTCGGTCGTGATGTTGCCCAAAGAGGTGCTGTTCATACAGCAAGCCTGTATCCTTCCCGTAGCACGGACAAAGAGATTGGACCATGGCTGGTTGCAAAAAGGGAGTGTCTCGGCCGAAAAGATGTTTTCGCCCGTCGGGGCTGTTTCTGATTTCAAACGACATCCTTTCGTTTTGAAGAAGTTTTCAAATCGTTTAATACTTTTGTTGCACGGTGGGCCCAGGTGTGGGTCGCGAGAATTCGTGCTCGTCGCTGCATTCTAAGATCGCGTTGCACAAGGTTGTGCATCTGTTCTGCACATGAAAGATTTTTCGCATCGAGCCGATAAGTCAAGTATTCTTGCTCCTCTTCAAAATCCAGTCCGGCCCAATCGTCGCTGCCGATATCCGGCCTTAAAATTAAAAGACCTGCGGCCATGCCGTCAAAAACCCTGAAATGAGGCATGTCCCCGTCGTGTAACAGAATAGTGTTTTGGTTGAAAGCATCGTTCATTTCATGCGGAGATGAGAGCATCCCGCGGTAGCGGGTCTGGTACCGTTCCCTGAGGAGCCAGTTTTCATTGCCGTAAAAATGGATGGCAAAACCCGATTCCAGTACTCTGTCGATTGCACTTAACCGTCGTCCTTCGCGAAAAAGGCGTGTCGTAACGTCGTAATACAGTGCCGGATCGTCAATTGATTCGACGTCGATATTCAGAGTTTTCCACAGCTCCGTCCCGTCATGGAGGACACCGGGATTTGAAATGTATTCATGTATCCACGGCCTGATCTCTTTGAACCGTACCGTCCCGCCGTTTAAGGTGGGGACGATGCGGTCGAGTTCCGTTTCCAGCCAGGGTTTGGTCATGTGACCTAAAAAAATAACCGATGGATCTACTGCTGTTTTTGATACAGGGCAATAAAGATCAGGATCGGTGCCCGGATGGAGAACGTCGAGGTGGTTTCCCCGAAATTTTTGATGAAGTTTGAGCCACGTTCGCGAAAACAGATAAAGAAAATCGGCATCGTCAAGTGTTTCGAAGCGACGTCCCCAGTAATCGACCAGCCAGCATACATGCCTGAGCCCTTTGGGGAACCCTTTGATTTCCGATCGGGAACGGTTCATCTCGAAAACAAAATCGGGCCGGAAAGAATCTATTTTTCGGAGGAAGTCGTCCCCGTCAAGATATCCGCATCCCCCCTCGACGATGCATCCGGCTTGTTCAAACCCTTTTTTGATCTGAGGGTAAAGGCCGTTGTAAAAAGGGCTTTCGAAGGGGAGGTACAAAAGAACTCTTGTGGGCATCGTCAAAACTCTTCGGTGCTCAAGGTACCAACGGCTGCATGGAATCTCATGAGTGCGCGAGGCCTTGTTGGACGGTCCGGATTATGGTTTCGACAAACCCTTCGTAGGTGTGGCGATAAACCAGCTTTTCGGGATGTTTATCGTTCGGTACGGGTCGGTTGAGGATTTGCCGCAGTTCGCCGAGCGTCCGAAAATAGATTACCCCTTCGGCGACCTCTTCAGGTTCGGATTCCGAGGCGTTTCGATAGTCGTATACGAGGGGTATCGCCCCGCTGGCCGCCGCTTCGAGGGTCCGTTGCTGAATAACGTGCTGTGCGGGGACGAAGGCCAACGCGGCGCTGTTGTAGATTTTTGAAATCTCCTCGCCATAGGAGAGCATCCCTTTGTAGAACGGTTTGAATTCAGGGTACGCGTCCCAGCCCCATCCGTAAAGTTCGATCGCATAGGGGGTGTTGCACCGACAGAGCTCCAGTACGAGGTAATCGCGCAAAAGATAGCCGATCAGAAGATGGACAAACTCCGTCGTACTGCCGTGACGCGAGGCGATCATTGCTACTTCCTCATCGGTGATGTTTCCATCCTCCAAAAGACGCTTCAGATCATGTAAAACGGCTTCGTCACGGGGATCTCCGCTGAGCCGATCGCGGTAAGAGGACCCTATGAAAACGATTTTGTTTTCGCGTACGATCTCGGGGCGCGGGTGGTACAGATCGGTGTTGATGCAAAAAGGCTGATAATGCGAGGGAATATGTTTATTGTCCAGCAGCACTTTGATATGTTCGACGAGGTGATAGACATAGTCGCGTTTCCGCAACGAGATCGGTTCGGTTCCAAGGAGGACGGGCATCGGGTCCTGGAACCAGACGAAATTATAGACGTTCTCATGGAGATGGGCATTATTCATATGGTTGATGTTGATGGTAACGTTGGGTTTGAAATCGAGGTAACGCTGCAAATGATGAAGCGCCGAAAGCTGTTCCATCTCGTTTTCTTCGATCGAAAAACATACGTCGTAACCCAGTTTGGCGAGAGTATCGGCAATGTTTTTGGAAACGTGCCGCATTACCGCGGTCTGACGTGAAGCGGAGAGGAAAAAACGCAATCCCCGCCCGAAATCGGGTTTGAGATTCCGCGCTTCGTCGCTCAATTGCTGCTGAAGGACCGCACGGTCGCGATAAACCGCTTCGAGAACCTCTACGATTGCCCGTGCCAGCTGAACTTTGACATCGTCGGAAAACTCTTTTCCCTCGAAATTGAGGTCTTCGGGCAGGCGGTTTCGTGTCGTGAGCAGATAGGTGTAGAGATTTCCGACCGGGACGTTAATGCAGTTCTCGGGAGCATCGGGCAGGACCTCACCGTCGTAATAGCAAACCTGCAAAGCATCGATGTCAGGGTGCGACGTTCGCACCCGCTTACGTTTGAGCGCTTCGTCCAGAGCCTTTCGTGCATCGAAAAAATAGGTGTTTTTAGCGTACCCGTCCATTGTGCTTCCCTGCATCAGTCCCTTGCGTCCGTCGGTTCGGCCAGGGCCGATTCGACGCTTTGGACGATCCGACGGGCGAGATGCTCGTAGCTGTTTTCGTCTACCAGGCGATTGAGCTCTTTGGGTTGGTTTTGTCGGATGATGCGGACGATATCGCCAACGGTTCGAAAATACTCCAGCGCTTCTTCGTAATAAGGAGGAGTATCGTTATATCGGCAGTCGTAGACGATGGGGTGGCATCCGCACGCGGCGGCTTCCAGCGTCCTTTGCTGCAATACGTAGAGGCTGTGGGGAACGAGTGTGTACTCGGCCCGGTTGTAGGCGTCCGCGACCCGGTCATAAGGGAGCGGGCCTTTGCAATACGGTCGGAGCGATTCGTACTGTTCCCACCCCTGGCCGTAGATTTCGACGGGGATTCCGGTTTGTTCGTGAACGTTGTGCAGCCATAGAACCGTGACGTCACGGACGATGAACGGGATGAAAGTATTGTGAAGGTATTGGGTGTCCAGGGCATATTTTTTGGCAAATTTGGCAATTGTTTTCGGAGTGAACGCTTCACCGCGGTCGAGCAATTTGACCGCTTCTTGAACGATGCCGCTGTTCATGACGTTTGCATTGATGAAATGGGCGTAAGAACTTCCGATAAAGACGATTTTCCGCTCGCGGTGAACGGTATCGTCCGTATGGAATAATGATTGGTTGATGCAAAACGACTGCCGGCTGAAAGGGATTCCTTTGGCTTCGAGCAGGGCATCGATCATACCGACGAGGGAATAGACGGTATCGCGCTTGCGGAGGTTCACGGGACTGGGGTCCTTGATGGACGCCATCGGATCCTGAAACCAGATAAAGTTAAAAACTTCATCGTGGAGATGGCCGTTGTTAAGATGGTTGATGTTGAACGTGACGTTGGGCCGGAAGTTCAGGTATTCGACGAGATGGTGAACGCCGTGCAGGTATTCCATCTCGTTCGCTTCGATCGACACGCACACCTGGCATCCCAGTTTCGAGAGGGCATCGGCGATGTTTTTGGAGACGTGCTGCATGACGGCGGTTTCGCGCGACGTGAGAAAAAAGACACGCAACCCTTCGGAAAAATCGGGGCGGAGTGCACGCGTTTCTCTGACCAGCGCATCGTATTGCTTTTTCCGCTCCTGATTAACTGCTTGCATTACCTGCTGCATGCCGCTGATGAGCTGCTGCTTGACGGTGTCGGGAAATTCTTTCCCCCCGAAACTGATCTCTTCGGGGAAGCGGTTGCGCGTCGTCAGAAAATAGTCGTATACCTTTTCCAAAGGAACGCAGATACAGTTTTCGGGGGCATCAGCGATCGGTGCCCCGTCGTAGTAGCAAATCTGAAGAGCGTCGATGTGGGGATTGGACGTTTTGATGCGGTTGCGTTTTTTAGCTTCGTTCAGGGCGGCAGCGGCGTCGAAGAAGTAGATGTTGTTGGAATCAGCGCTCATAGAACGGGCCCCTTTTGAATAAACCAGGAGTAGAGGAGATGGTTGATCACCATGTGGACATCTTCGACGATGCCGTATTCCCCGGGTTCGGTTTTGGCATGCAACACGATGTCGCTGAGAGTGTTGAGCTCTCCGCCGTCAAACCCGCTGAAACCTACGACCGTAGCACCTTTTTCCTTGGCATAGCGAACCGCTTTGATGATGTTGGGGGAGGTCCCGCTGCACGATATGGCAATCAAAACATCGTGGGCACGGAGGACGTTTTTGAGCTGCAGGTAAAAGATGTTGTCGTAGCCGGTGTCGTTGGCAATGGCGCTGCACGAGGCCAGATTGTCGGCTAACGCGACGGCTGTGATGTTCAGTTTCCCGCGCCGTTTAAGTCCGACTCCGAAGTCGTTGACCATATGGGATGCCGTCGCCGCGCTTCCGCCGTTTCCGATGATGTAGACGCGTTGATCCTCTCCGAGGCTTCCGAGAAGGTGTTCGAGTTTTTCGAGTTCGTTTTTGTCCAGTGCCCGTAGAACGCGGTTCAAATGTTCAAGGTACTCATCGATAAACGACGTAAAGTTCATGGGATAGCCTTTGGTAGCGCGAGGGCGAGGCGAAAACCGCCTCTGCGTCGCCCGATATCGGTATGCCGTATATTAGCACAGATTGTCTCCCGCTGTGGGCGAGAGGGGATGAAATCCTCTTTTCACGTTCGAAACGGTTACGAAATCGGTTCAAGCGAAAGGCGTTCCCACGTCCGAAGTTTTGCTTCAGGGAGATAGCGGAGCGCTTCGGGCCGGAGGGTTTCGAGAATATGCCGCTCGATCGCTTCAGGATAGGTCGCCGTGTCGCTGCGGACGTCGTAAGGATAAAACGCGACATCGCTACGGCCCAGTTTTTTGAGGGCGCGCAGATGGCTTTGGCTCATCCGGAAACTGCCGAGGGTGAGGTGCTCGATTTTCTCGGCATCGACGGTTTGAAAAACCGTTTCGATCAGGGCGGGGTAGAGCGTTTCGAATCCGTCGGTGTAGATGACGGGGTCGATGCACAGCCGCACCTTCCAGCCGGCGCGGATCGCTTCATTTGCGGCTTTGAGCCGATGGGAAAGCGACGGGGTGCCGTGTTCGTAACGATCAACGATTTCTTGCGGCGAGAGGGTCCAGGCCAGCGTCACGCGCGGATTGGGAAGGTGATCGTCGATTGCCCTGAAATTGGCACTTTTGGTCCGTATTTCCAGGTGGAGGTTCGGTTGGGCGGATGCAAAATTTAGCCACTGGGACGTTTGGCCGCTGAGCGCTTCGACAGCCAGGGTATCGGTATCGTACGATGTGGCGACCAGGGTCTCTTCGCTTAGATGGGGCAAAAGTTGCTCAAACGCCTCTTCGAGATTGACGAACAAGACCGTATTGGCGCTCGGATAGAGCCCCTGAAGATAACAGTAGTCGCAATCGTAAAGACACCCCATCAGACTCGAAGCGTAGAAAAAGCGGCGGTGGCCGAAGCCGTCGCTGTAACGGCTCCCTTCGTGCAGAAACTTCCCCTCTCGGCGGGCGAGGATCAGTTTTTTGGCGCCGCTTTGGGTCGCAAAGCTTTGCGAAGGACGGTTGAAAACCTCTTTGTAGTGTCCGATCACGATAATGTTCGAACGATCGAATTTCTCGATGATACGGCGCGTCTGAGGGTGGTCGAGAACCGCTTTTTCGATGTAAAGATGCGAAAAGAGCCTAGGCGTGCAAGACGGCGAGGAATGTTTCAAGCAATGCGCTCCTTTCGCGTTTGGACGCGGGGATTTCCACCTGCGGAAATGGGATGGGAGACTCTGGCCGGCGTAGACGGAAATAACGGAGCGCATCGTCGAGCCGTCCCCCCTGCGCCGCGGTAAAAAGCTCCTTCCACTCTTCGATACGCCGTTCTTCGTCGATGGTGAAGAGTCTGGCCGGGACAAGGGTGCCGTACATGGCGGCAGCAAGGGCATCGAGTTCCCCGAGACGCGAACCTACAAGCTCGATGACCCCCTCTTTGGTGACGTTTTCGGGACGGAAGTGGTCTGAAACGATTTTCAAAAACGCCATCCGGTGGAGTTTGAAAAATTTCGATGCCGCGACGAACACGCCCGCGCTTTCCATGTCGACGGGAAAATTCCCGGGGGTGTCTGCGGGGAGATCGACACATTCCAGCGGCGTCTCGGTAAACGTATGCGGATAGAGAATATCGGGATAGTAGCGCCGCGAGCCGTCGATGATCTGATGGGCGAGCAGTGTCTGAGCAATCGGATACGATTCGGGTGCCCCGCACACCCCTACATTGATCAGAATATCGTCATCTGAAGGGATGCGCCATCCCAGTAATGCGCTGGTCGCCATCATCGCATTGCTTTTTCCGGGCTGGGTGACGAGAAGCATCGCATGCTCTCCCCGATATGCGGTGTAGGGAAAGCTTCGGTCGCGCCGGAGACGGTAATGTTCGATGAGGGGTCTGGCTTCGGCGTCGAGTGCGGCGATGAGGTAAATCATACGGATATTATAGCAGCATGTCTTGCAATTACAGGTGCAAACGGCTATAATTCGCCAACTCTTCTAGACCTGTGCAAGGGTGCGTAAAGGCACTGTGTCAGGGTAGGAATACAGCAGCACACCTGTGCGTGCTTTGTGCCGCAGGTATCTGGGAGAGCCTCTTCCTTCTACATCTTTTGGTTTCAGTTATTTTCCGATCCTTTTTTTTCATCGTCGTTACGGTATTGCCCCGCTTTGCATCCGCCCGGAGCGCTTGGAGGATTGTCCCGCAGGTAGCACAGATCTTCATACGCCTGCTTGAGCACTTTGCTTTCCCTCAGCAGCGGGAGCATTTTTTCGTCTTTTTCATTCAGTGAAAGCGACTGGTTGTACAGCAGCGCCTTGACCTCTTTGTCGACGGCATCCATCGCGGCCTCGAGATGGGTGAGTGAAACCATGTGCATCCCTTTTTTTCCGAGAATTATAGCAAGAGCCGACCCAAATGATGTCAGTTATAAAGACCGTTTGCCCGATGCAGCGAATGCTTCGGTGATGTTTAGAAAAACTTATATTGACATTTTTGTTCGAAAAGATGTATCGTATGGGTATGCAAGGAAAAAGGAGGATCGCAAAGATGGATATGAAACGAATGACAATCTCTGTAGTAGCGGTTGCCTGTTTGTCTGTCGTATCCGCGCAGGCGGAAAGCAGTTCAGACACGACTCAGGCTCTCAACAGCGTTTTACAAATGGTAAAAATGCCTCAAAACGCGCCCGACTGGTTGAAAAGGACGACGTTCGACATCGGTGTCGAAGAAAATTACAAGCCGACGTGGAATCTGGAGACTGTTCAGCCGGTGACACAGTTTTACGAGGATGATATGCTCTTTTGGCAGTTTCATACCTCACTGCGCGGTAACGTGGATACCTATAACATCGGGCTTGGTTATCGCAATATTATCCATCCCGAAGTGATGCTTGGGATTAACAGCTTTTACGATTATCAAAATAAAAACAATCATGAACGATGGAGCGTCGGTTTCGAAGCGATCGGGAAGCTCGCGGAATTCCGCGCCAACCGTTACATGGCCATTACGAACAAAAAAGAGGTTTCAACCGGCGTTTTCGAAGAGGTACTGGATGGATGGGATGCCGAACTGGGCGGAACGATCATTCCGGGTGTTCCGCTGAAAGTATTCGCTTCGTATACCGTGTGGGACGCGAAACAAACCGAGGATTTGAAGCAAAAAGCGTTTCGGATGGAGTATTTTTTAAACGACGTCGTGACGCTCGGAATGAAATATACCCATGATAACAACAAGCAAGGTTCAATGGATCAAAATCGCCTGATGGGGGAAATGACGATTTCACTGGGTTCGAAAACACCCGGAAGCAAGAATATGGAACAATCAAGCGATCTGCACGATCGGCTCTTGATCCCAGTCAAACGGGAACATGACCTGATCATCGAGAAATCGGTTAACGCAAACATTAAAATCGGAAGGGGTTCGTGATGAAAAAAGTTTTGTTTAGAGCGGTCGGATTGTTGGTGCTGGGGTTTGGGTTGGCAAACGCCGCTCCGGCTTCGTTGGTCGACGGCGTAGGCGGAGCCAGTATCACCAAGTACAACGTGACGATTACAAAGCTCGAATCGTATAATAGTGAGAAAGGGATGTATGTTACCCTCTCCGAAACTCCGACGACGGTGAATATCGCGAGTGCGACCGCCGGATCGGATATTGCGGCGATGGTTGCCAATGCGACGATTCCTTACGGTACTTACACTCAGACACGGGTGACGATTTCCAATACCTTCACGATCAACGCCTGTATAGACGGGGCACGTTGCACCAGCGGAGCGCGGTTTACGCTTGGTAGCGCATTTCAGAATGCTTTGCTGGCGCTTGCCAACGTTGCCTCCGCGGCGCGGGCTGATACGGCCATCACGATCGATTTCAGCGATGCAAGTTTGAGCGGGGTTTTGGCCGGCGCCAACGCTATCGCGACGACGGGAGGGGTGCAAGTAGTGTATTCCCATCCCACTCCGCTGGTGGTCAATCAGGACACGACGTCGTTTAGCGTAGGAGTCGATTTTGATTTGGGCGGGGGAGTTTTCAAATACGATAATCCGGGTGGTCAGGACGTTATTTACGTCAACTTCCCGACGGTAAATATTACGTTCTGATGCTCATTATCTGCCGCAGTCAAAAAAGGGTCGGCTGAAGCGCTTTTAACTTGAAACTTTTACGGTGGATTCCGCAGTATCCGTGTTGTCGAATCGCTTCGATGTGCGCTGCGCTACCGTATCCTTTATGCCCCTCGAACCCGTATTCGGGATAATGGGAGGAGAGTTCGACCATTTCACGGTCCCGCGAGACTTTCGCCAGGATCGACGCCGCGCTCACTTCCGGGACCGCGGCATCGGCTTTGACCATCGTACGCAGCCCTGCTACCCCGAACGTCGAGTTTCCGTCGTAAAGGTATTCGGCTTCGCCTAATGCCGCCATGATTTCGCGCAGCCCCTGCGCCAGACAGGCCGAAATCCCAAGTTCGTCGATTCGGGTGGCATCGAAACGGGCAATGTGATAGGTCGATGAGGCACAAATCGCCTCAAACAGCGTCTCGCGTTTTTTTTCACTCAGTTTTTTCGAATCCCCCAACCCCTCTATCGGGGCCTTCAAGATGACTCCCGCTATGTACAGAGGACCCGCCAGTGGACCCCTACCCGCTTCGTCGATACCGCAAAAATACATACGTTGCTCCGCTTTTCGTTTTGTGGCATTGTAGGACATTATCGGGTAAAAAAGGGTTAAGGCTTCTCACTCTTCCGCCAGAGTCCATTGCGGGAAGGGGACCATCTCGATCCGGGCGATGGGATGGGAGAGGGTGCTTTCGAGGTTCATCGTCACCGCGATGATTTCCCTGACGCCGTGGGTGATGATGAACCCTTCGAGCGTTTCGACTTTTTTGAACAGGGCGTGCTCGTTCGCAAACGGCAGGGCCAGGACGATCTGGGAGCGTTCGGGGAGATAAAAATCGATCCCCTCGTCGTAATAACATTCGATCTTGTGTTTGAGCAGTTCGAGGTAAATCAGATTTTCAAAAACCCGCCCGAAGTGCTTTTGGAGGTTGAGGGCCTGTTTGATGGCCGTATCGCACAGATAGAGTTTTTTGACGGCGCTTGGATGGTCGTATTTGGAGAGCATCAGCAGATAGCGTTTGTCGATCAGCGACTGGACGTGAAGATAGAGCTTGTCTTTTGAGATTTTACGCTCCCCTTTGAGCCGTTCGTAGAGATTATAGGCCGAAACTTTCTGCGTTACCATTCTAGACGCCTGGGTCAGGATGTCGAGTTCGATGGGCTCCAGCGCACGGGTGAGCGTCTTTTGCAGGTATAAAAGCCGCTCTGAGGGATGGATGCGGTGCATCGCGGGAAATCCACCGAGCTGGAAAAAATGGTTCAGCGCCGTCGAATCGAATTTCGGTTCGAACGCGAGAAACTCCTCGAAATCGAGCAGGTTGAGCTCCAGCATCATGACCGGAACGTCAAGGGGACGCTCTGAAGTGAGGATAAGCTGTGCGACATCGAACACTCTGATCCCTTCACGGTAATTGTCGAGGGCGAGAACTGAAATCTTGTGTTCGCGGCAGAACGGCTCGAGTACCTCGTTGAGTTCTTCGACATCCAATCGGAGATCACGACAGTCGAGATAGAGATAGTGAGATTTCTTCATACCCAGAAGATGATTTTTGAGCAGCGACGTTTTGCCCGACTGGGCGATACCGACGAGAAGGACGCTCTCCTCGCCGATTGAGATTTTGCGTTCGATGAAACCGGAATTGTTGAGGTCGTAGCGGTAATATTCCTCGAGCAGAGTCGTCATGGGAAGCCTTTCGGATCGAAAAAACGGTTGCCGTATTATAACATCTTCCTTTTTAAAAGGAAACGAAATTATAAAGATATCGGTTTTTTACCCCTGAAATCCTTGACCCAAGGGGGGTATGTCGGTATAATTTCGAGCCTTATTATAGTCAGGGGTTGCCTGACGAGTTCTTTATTAAGGAAAACATTATGGAAAAGATTCGTTTGAAACTTAGAGCGTACGATCATCGCGTACTTGATCGTTCTGTTGCCTCTATTGTTGAAGCTGTAAAGCGAACGGGTGCGGAAATTCGCGGCCCAATCCCTTTGCCAACCAAGATTCGTAAGTATACGGTTCTCCGTTCACCGCACGTTAACAAGAGTTCTCGTGAGCAGTTCGAGATCCGCATGCACGCTCGTCTTATCGACATCGTATCGGCTACGCCGGATACCGTTGATTCGCTGATGAAGCTTGACTTGGCTCCGGAAGTGGACGTTGAAGTTCGCTCTATGGACAAGTAAGGAGTAGGTCGTGGAATACATCGTAGAAAAAATCGGCATGAGCCGTACCGTCGGTGCTCAGAGCAAAGTTGTCACTCTTTTGAAAGTAAAAGAGGCGAAAGTTTGCGAAGTGAAAGACGGTAAAGCCCTGGTCGCGTACAGCGAAGGGAAATCATCAAACAAATCGGTTGAAGGTCAGCAGAAGAAGTACAACCTCTCTGCAGAGTTCAACAAATTCGCTACGCTGGCTGTGGCTAACACGGAAGCGGGCGATCTGGATATGGCTCCTTTGGCGGATGCGAAAACCGTCAAAAGCGTATTCAATACTAAAGGTCGCGGTTTCACCGGTGTTATGAAACGCTGGAACTTCGGAGGCGGACCTGCAGCGCACGGTCACCGTTTCCACCGCACCAGCGGTTCGATCGGTAACCGCGAATGGCCTGGTAAAGTCCAGAAAGGGCGCAAAATGTCAGGTCAGTACGGTAACGAGCAAGTAACCGTCAAAAATGAAGTGATGTCGTATGACGCACAAAACGGTGTATTGGTTGTCGTGGGTTCTATCCCGGGCGCTAACGGTGCACTAGGTCGTGTAAAGGTAGTGAAATAATGAGCGCGATTGTACTGAACGAAAAATTCGAAAAAGCCTCTGAACTGGCATTGCCTGAGAGCTTTAGCGGCATCAACCCGCACAATCTCTACTTGTACGTTAAATCGTATCAAGCAAGCCTCCGTGCGGACACTGCGTCTGCCAAAACGCGTGCGGAAGTTCGCGGCGGCGGTAAAAAACCATGGGCCCAGAAAGGCCGTGGCGGTGCGCGTGCCGGTTCACGCCGTTCACCTGTATGGGTTGGCGGTGCGGTCGTACACGGACCGAACACCGGTCGTAACTACGATCAGAAAGTAAACAAAAAGCAAAAGAAACTTGCGTTGAAATTTGCTTTGGATGCATTGGCGAACGAAGGGAAACTGTTCATCGTTGACAGCATCGAAGTTCCAAGCGGGAAAACAAAAGACGCCGTAACGCTGTTCAATAACCTGAACGTTCGTGACGCTCTTCTGGTTAAAAAGATTCTCGACGAGAAAACCTATTTGGCATTCCGTAACCTCTCTAAAACGTACATCGTGGAAGAGAATGAACTCAACGCCTTTTTGGCTGCGACATACCGTTCGGTAGTAATCGAAAAAGCGGTATGGGAAAATCTGACTAAAGAGAGCTAAGATGGCAGATATTACTGATATCAAATCGATCCTGTATACAGAGAAGACTCTTGGTCTTCAAGAAGAGGGCGTAATCGTAGTTCAGACGTCTCCACGTATGACTAAAAACGCTCTTAAAGAGGTGTTCAGAGAGTACTTCGGAATCGTTCCGGCTCGTGTTAACTCTTTGAACCAAAGCGGAAAAGTAAAACGTTTCCGCGGTCTTACCGGTAAACAGAACGACTTTAAAAAGTTCTATGTAAAACTGCCGGAAGGCGCACAAATCGATAGTCTGGCGGTGTAATATGGCGATCAAAACGTATAAACCAACCACCCCGAGCCGTCGTTTCTATACAAACGTCGACAACTCGGACATCACGGCAAAAGCGTCGGTTCGCTCATTGTTGAAAAAACTTCCTGCCGCTGCGGGTCGTAACAACAACGGTCGTATCACGTCACGCCACAAAGAAGCGGGAGCGAAAAAGCTTTACCGTATCATCGATTTCAAGCGTAACAAATTCGGCATCGCCGGTACTGTTGCCGCGATCGAGTACGATCCGTACCGTAACTGCCGCATCGCGCTTGTCAACTACGTCGACGGTGAAAAACGCTACATTCTCCAGCCGAAAGGTTTGAATGTCGGTGACGTCATCATGGCAGCCGAAAGCGGACTGGACATCAAATCGGGCAACGCCATGAAATTGATGAACATTCCCGTCGGTACGACCGTCCACAACGTCGAGCTCAAACCCGGTAAAGGCGGACAGATCGTTCGTTCAGCGGGAACATCGGCCCAGATCATGGGACGTGACGGCAAGTATGTATCTCTTCGTCTTCCATCGGGTGAAATGCGCTACGTTCTGGGTGAATGTATGGCAACCATCGGTATCGTCGGTAACGAAGAATACATCAATATCGTTCTCGGTAAAGCGGGACGTACACGCCACATGGGTATCCGCCCTCAAACGCGTGGTTCTGCGATGAACCCAATCGACCACCCGCACGGTGGTGGTGAAGGTAAAACAAACTCAGGACGTCACCCGGTTACTCCTTGGGGTAAACCGACCAAAGGTGCTAAAACACGTCGTAAAAAATCGAGCGATAGACTTATTATCTCTCGTCGTAAAAAGGGTTAATCAATGGCTAGATCGGTAAAAAAAGGACCGTTTGTCGACGGACACCTTATGAAAAAAGTGATTTCTGCCAAAGAGACGAAAAACACTAAACCTATCAAAACCTGGTCACGCCGCAGCGTGATCCTCCCGGAAATGATCGGTTTGACGTTCAACGTCCACAATGGCCGTCAGTTTGTACCGGTTTTCGTAACGGAAAACCACATCGGTTACAAACTTGGTGAATTCGCACCAACACGTACGTTCAAGGGCCACAAAGGTTCTGTACAGAAGAAAATCGGGAAATAAGGAAGAGATATGGCAAGAGCACTATTAAAATTCGTTCGCGTATCTCCGACTAAATCTCGTTTGATCGCTCGCGAAGTTCAAGGAATGAATGCTGAACAAGCAATGGCTGCGCTGGAGTTTACTCCGAACAAAGCGGCTAAAATCATCGCCAAAGTAATCGCTTCCGCGGTTGCCAACAGCGGACAGGAAGCGGAAGATTGCGTTATCAAATCATGCCGCGTCGATGCAGGCCCGGTTTTGAAACGCTTTATGCAGCGTGCTCGCGGTAGCGCCTCTGGTATCCGCAAACCGACGTCGCACATTTTGGTAGAAGTAGAAGGTAAATAATTATGGGTCAGAAAGTTAATCCTATCGGACTTCGTCTGGGTATCAACCGTAACTGGGAATCTCGCTGGTTCCCGAACTTCAAAACGGCTCCGGTTTCCCTCGGCGAAGACCATAAAATCCGTACATTCTTGAAAAAAGAACTCTACTATGCCGGTGTGAGCAACATCGTCATCGAGCGTACCGCGAAACGCCTTCGCGTTACGATCATCGCGGCACGTCCGGGTATCATCATCGGGAAAAAAGGTTCTGACATCGAAAAGATCAAAGAATCTCTCCAGAACCTGATCGGTAAACCTGTCGCCGTCAACATCAAAGAAGAGAAAAAAGCGCAGGCTTCCGCACAGCTCGTTGCGGAAAACGTCGCTACTCAGCTTGAAAAACGGGTTGCGTTCCGCCGTGCGATGAAAAAAGTTATGCAGAATGCACAACGTTCAGGCGCAAAAGGGATCAAAGTTTCAGTTGCCGGTCGTTTGGGCGGTGCTGAAATCGCACGTACAGAGTGGTATCTTGAAGGTCGCGTACCTCTTCATACTCTCCGTGCAAAAATCGATTACGGTTTCGCAGAAGCCCACACCACATACGGTGTAATCGGTATCAAAGTATGGATCTTCAAAGGTGAGGTTCTCACCAAAGGGATTCAGCCAGAAGCAAAAGAATCTAAAGAAGAGCGTGGCGAAGGTGAACAGCGCCGTCCCCGCAGAAAGGCTAAATAATCATGTTGATGCCTAAACGTACGAAATATCGTAAGCAAATGAAAGGGCGTAACCGCGGTTACGCTACTCGCGGAAACAAACTTGACTTCGGAACCATCGGTTTCAAAGCAACGGAAGCGGGACGTATCAACTCTCGCCAAATTGAAGCGGCTCGTATCGCGGCTACCCGTCACATTAAACGTAACGGTAAAATCTGGATTCGCGTTTTCCCTGCGAAACCTCTTACTGCTAAACCACTCGAAGTGCGGATGGGTAAAGGTAAAGGTGGCGTCGATCAGTGGGTCATGAACATCGAACCGGGTCGTATCATTTTTGAAATGGGCGGCGTTGAAGAGGGCTTGGCGCGTGAAGCGTTGGCACTTGCAATGCAGAAACTCCCATTCAAAACAAAAATTGTTACAGCGGAGATGAGCAATGAAGTATACTGATTTGAACGGTAAAACAGCTGTTGAACTTCAAGGGATGCTCAAAGAGAAAAAAATTGAGCTCTTTACTTTGAAAATCAAGCAAAAAATGATGCAATTGACCAACACGAGCGAACTTCGTGCTGCGAAAAAAGACATTGCACGCATCAACACTGCGCTCAGCGCGGTGAAGTAAGGGCCAAGCTATGACACATAAACGTGAAATTCAAGGTATCGTAGTGAAAAAAGCCGGCGATAAAACAGCGACTATCGTTGTTGAGCGCCGCGTTATGCACCCGCGTTACCACAAAACGGTAAAACGTTTCAAAAAGTACATGATCCACGATGAAAGCAACCAGCTCAACGTTGGTGACGAAGTGATCGCGATCGAGTGCCGTCCGCTCTCTAAAAGCAAATCATTCCGTTTCAAATCTCTTGTTAAAGGGGTAGAAGCATGATCCAGAGTTTTACCCGTCTCGTTGTAGCGGACAACACAGGGGCTAAAGAGCTCATGTGTATCAAGGTTCTTGGCGGTTCAAAACGCCGTTACGCGACTGTCGGCGATGTTATCATCGCGTCGGTCAAAAAAGCGGCACCGACCGGTAAGATCAAAAGAGGTCAGGTCGTAACCGCGGTTGTCGTCCGTACGAAAAAAGAGGTTCACCGTGAAAACGGTTCTCTGATCCGTTTCGACGAAAATGCCGCAGTTATCCTGGATAAAAAACGTGAGCCGGTCGGAACACGTATTTTCGGACCGGTAAGCCGTGAAGTACGTTATGCCGGTTTCATGAAAATCGTTTCTTTGGCTCCGGAGGTTGTATGATGGCAAAATTTAAATTCAAAAAAGGCGACACTGTTGAAGTGATCGCCGGTGACGACAAAGGTACGAAAGCCGAAGTGCTTCAGGTAATGCCTAAGAAAAACAAAGTGATCGTCAAGGGTGTCCGTGTCGCTAAGAAAACGGTTAAACCCAGCGAACAAAATCCACAAGGCGGATTTATCAGCAAAGAGATGCCGATCGATGCATCGAATGTCCGCAAAGTAGAGGCGTAATCATGGCACGTTTGAAAGATAAATATCTGGCTCTTAAGCCTGAGCTTCAAAGCAATCTCGGGATTGCGAACGTAATGCAGGTTCCTGCTCTGGAAAAAGTGGTCATTTCTGTCGGTTGTGGTTTCGCCATGAAAGACAACAAACTGATCCAGAACATCCAGGACACGATCAGCAACATCGCCGGTCAGCGTGCGATGGTCGTCAATGCGCGCAAATCGGTTGCGGGTTTCAAAGTACGTGAAGGGATGCCGGTCGGTGTCAAAGTAACGCTCCGCGGTGCCCAGATGTACGATTTCATGGACAAACTGATCTCTGTATCTCTTCCCCGTGTTAAAGACTTCCGCGGTATCCCGCGCAACGGCTTTGACGGTCGCGGAAACTACAACTTCGGTATTAACGAGCAGTTGATTTTCCCGGAAGTAAATTACGATGATATCATGCAGATCCACGGGATGAACATCACCGTCGTGACAACTGCGACAAACGACAAAGACGCTTTCAAACTTCTTGAAATGCTCGGTATGCCGTTTGCTAAAGGGAGAGAATAATGGCTAAAAAGTCAATGATCGCTAAAGCGAAACGCACACCTAAATTTGCGGTTCGCGCTTACACTCGCTGCCAGATCTGCGGTCGTCCGCACTCTGTAATCAGCGATTTCGGAATTTGTCGCGTTTGCTTCCGTAAAATGGCAAACGAAGGGTTGATCCCAGGCGTTAGAAAGTCAAGCTGGTAATTCCGGCTTGATACTCCTAATGATTAGATAAGGAAAAAAAATGATTAATGATTTGATCGCGGATTCGTTGACTCGTATCCGTAATGCGGCGATGCGTCGTTTGGATTCTACAACATTGGTTCATTCTAAAGTTGTAGAAGCGGTAGTTGCCATTCTGGCAGACAAAGGCTACATCGAGAGCTTCAACGTTGTCGAAGACGGCGTGAAAAAGACGATCAACGTCGTACTCAAATACGATGAAAAAGGTCGCACGGTTATCAATGAAGTAAAACGTGTCTCTAAACCGGGACGCCGTATTTACAAAGGCAAAGACGAGTTGAAACGTTTCAAAAACGGTTACGGTACGATCATCGTCAGCAGTTCAAAAGGGGTACTTCCTAACGATAAAGCGTATGAGCTTGGCGTCGGCGGCGAAGTCCTTTGTACAATTTGGTAAGGAGATAAGATGTCACGTATTGGTAAAAATCCTATTTCTATCCCAAATGATGTCAAAGTAAGTATCGACGGTACTGTTATCACTTTTGCAAAAGGGAACGTTACGCAAGTTCTTGATACTCGCGGTAACTGCGGTGTCGCACTTGAAGACAATGCGCTCTCTTTCAGCACCAACTCCGACCATCGTCAGGATCGTGCGTACTGGGGAACCTACCGCGCGCTTGCTGCGAACATCGTTACCGGTTTGACTGCCGGCTTCGAGAAAAAACTCGAGATCAACGGTGTCGGTTACCGTGCTGCGGTAAACGGAAGCGTCCTGAACCTGCAACTGGGCTTCAGCCACGATATCAACTACGAAATTCCTGCGGGCATCACGATCGCAGTGGATAAAAACGTTATCAGCATCAAAGGTGCCGATAAACAGCAAGTAGGTCAGATCGCTGCTGAGATCCGTTCATTCCGTCCGCCTGAGCCTTACAAAGGTAAAGGTGTTAAATATGCTGATGAGACTATCCTGCGTAAAGCCGGTAAGACATCTAAGAAATAAGGGGCGATGAAATGACAGGTAAAATACTTAAAATCAAAGCGGCAAAACGCGTACAGCGCAAACGCCGCATCCGCTCTAAAATCGCAGGATGCGCGACACTTCCACGTGTTTCCGTATTCCGCTCAAACCGCTACATCAGCGCGCAAGCGATCAATGATGAGCAGGGTGTAACGCTGGCTAGCGTACATTCAAAAACTTTGGGTCTTCGTGCAAACAAAGAAGGGGCTGAAAAAGCGGCCGCAGCGTTTGCTAAAACCCTCAAAGACGCCGGAATCAACGAGATTACGTTCGATCGTAACGGTTTCTTGTACCACGGTGTGGTTAAAGCGTTTGCCGAATCGCTTCGCGCAAACGAAATCAAGTTTTAAGGGCTGATGATGCAAGCGATTAACAGAGAAGAATTTGAAGAATCGATCGTAAACATCGGTCGTGTAACAAAAGTTGTAAAAGGTGGACGTCGTTTCCGTTTTACCGCTCTTGTTGTTGTCGGTAACAAAAAAGGTACCGTCGGCTACGGAGTCGGTAAAGCCAAAGAGGTTCCCGATGCGATCCGTAAAGCGGTAGACGAAGCGTTCAAAAATCTGACGGAAGTCAAGATCAAAGGGACGACTATCGCTCACGATATCGAAGTAAAATACAATGCAAGCCGCATTTTGCTCAAACCGGCATCTGAAGGTACTGGGGTCATCGCCGGTGGCGCGACCCGTCCGGTACTCGAGCTTGCAGGGATCCAGGACATTCTTACGAAGTCTTTGGGCTCCAACAATCCAAACACCGTGGTACGCGCAACGATTGATGCGCTTTCACGTATCAAAGGGTAAGTAATGGCACTCGAAAATCTTACACCTGCTGCGGGGTCTACCCACAGCAAAAAACGTATCGGACGCGGCCAGGGCAGCGGAAACGGTAAAACGGCCGGTAAAGGTCACAAAGGTCAAAAAGCGCGTAAAGGTTACAATGAAAAACGTAACTTCGAGGGTGGACAGCAGCCTCTTGCACGCCGTTTGCCAAAAATCGGGTTTACGTCTAAAATCGTCAAACCATACGTCATCAATGTCGAGAAAGTGAAAGAAGTAGCCGAACTCGCAGAGATCACGATGGAAACGATCCGCGGCGTACACCGCATGAAAAAATCGGTCACGAGCGTAAAACTTGTCGGTGCAAGCGCGAAAGACCTGGCATCTAAAATCAAAGACGAAAACGTTACAACAACTGGTAAATAATGAACCAACAGCTTGTAAACAAGATCTTGATAACGATCGGTTTTCTCTTCATTTTCCGGTTACTGGCCTATGTGCCGGTTCCGGGTGTTGACACAGCGGTCATTGCATCGTTTTTCGACGAGCATCAGGCTGACGCGTTGGGTCTCTTTAACATGTTCAGCGGAAATGCCGTCGAACGCCTCTCTATCATCTCCCTTGGCATTATGCCCTACATTACCGCATCGATCATTATGGAATTGCTTGCCGCGACTTTCCCGAACCTTGCTCAAATGAAAAAAGAGCGTGACGGTATGGTAAAGTATATGCAGATCATCCGTTATGCTACTATCGCGATTACGATCGTTCAGGCGATCGGAGTGAGCATCGGACTGCAAAGCATGACCGGCAAAGACGGCAGCAGCGCCATTCTCGTCGATCATACGACCTTTATGATCCTCGCTACGGTTTCGATGCTGGCGGGGACCATGCTCTTGATGTGGATCGGTGAGCAGATTACCCAAAACGGGATCGGAAACGGTGTTTCGCTGATTATTTTCGCGGGTATCGTTTCGGCCATTCCCAGCGGGATCGGCCAGGCGGTGACAATGGTGAATACGGGAGCGATGAGCTTCCTGACGCTGCTGTTGATCATCGCGCTGATTTTCGCGACGGTTCTCGTCATTATCTATGTCGAACTTGGCGAACGCCGTATTCCGGTGACGTATGCGAAAAAGACGATGCTGGCCCACCAGAACAAACGGGTAATGAACTACATTCCGGTCAAAGTCAACCTTTCGGGCGTCATCCCGGTCATTTTCGCTTCGGCGATTCTGATGTTCCCGATGACGGTGCTCTCCAGCAGCACCAACCCGACCGTTCAGGGGATCGCGGATTTGCTGAATCCGAACCATTATTTCTTTAACTTCCTGCAGTTCTTGTTTGTCGTTTTCTTTGCGTTTTTCTACGCATCGATCGTGTTCAACGCCAAAGACATTTCCGAGAACTTGAAACGGCAGGGAGGGTTCATTCCGGGTGTTCGTCCGGGTGAATCGACCAAAGAATTTCTGAACGAAACGGCGAGCCGTCTTACCTTTACGGGAGCGATCTATCTCGGTCTCGTGGCAACACTGCCGTGGGTCATCCTCAAGGGGGCGGGCGTACCGTTCTTTTTCGGCGGTACGGCGGTTCTCATCGTTGTTCAGGTCGCACTTGATACGATGCGTCGCATCGAAGCGCAGATCTACATGAGCCGTTATCAGACACTCAGCGCGGTTGGCCTCTAAGCATGGCGATTGCGCTGCGAAAAAACGACGAACTCATAAAATTGCGTGCGGCGAACCAAATCGTCGGCGCGACTTTGGAACTTTTGGCCCAACATACCAAACCCGGAGTCACCCTTAAAGAACTGGATGCCATGGCGGAGGAGTATATCCGCAGCCAGGGTGCCACCCCCTCTTTCAAGGGCCTTTACGGTTTCCCCAATGCCGTCTGCATCTCTGTCAACGAAGTGATTATCCACGGAATTCCCAGCGACTATACCCTCAAAGAAGGGGATATCGTAGGATTTGACGTGGGGACCCAAAAAGAGGGATACTTTGGAGACGGTGCCGTTTCGGTCGGTGTCGGAACCATCAGCAAAGAAGACGAAGCGTTGATTGCGTGCGCGAAAGATTCTCTCTACCACGCCATCGACATTATCCGTGAGGGGATGCGATTTAAAGAACTCTCGCATGAGATCGAAAAATTCATTCTCGGGCGGGGATTCGTCCCTTTGCGCGGATTTTGCGGACACGGGATCGGAAAAAAACCCCATGAAGAACCGGAAATCCCCAATTACCTGGACGGACCCAACCCAAAGTCGGGCCCAAAGATCAAAAACGGAATGGTGTTTTGCATCGAACCGATGATCTGTCACAGGGAAGGGACTTCCAAGATTCTTTCCAACGGATGGGATGTAGTCAGTACGGACGGGCTGAGAGGCTCCCATTATGAGCATACGGTTGCGATTATCAACGGTAGAGCTGAAATATTATCAATCGCGTAAAGGAAATAAGATGGCAAAAGATGATGTCATTGAAGTAGACGGAAAGATCATTGAGGCGCTACCGAACGCAACGTTTCGGGTAGAACTGGCGAACGGGCATGTGATTTTGTGCCATATTGCCGGAAAAATGCGGATGCACTACATCAAGATTCTTCCGGGAGACACGGTAAAAATCGAATTGACCCCTTACAGTCTTGATAAAGGGCGCATCACTTACCGCTACAAATAATACGCCCTGCATCGCAGGTGCGTAACTCTCCCGATTTCACTATAATTACGCATATCGAACCAAAAGAGAACCGATGTGCACCAACCCTCAAACCCCCCTACTAACCACCCTGGTCAATACGCTGCGCGATGTCAGCCTGACACCGTTCGTTTTCCGCCATACGGTCAAGGAGATTACGAAAATCCTTTTGAACGAAGCGCTTAGGAGTACCCCGACGGTGAGGAAAACGCTTCACAGCTGGAGAGGGGATGAGGAAATGGAGTTTATCGACGAATCGTCGCTGGTCATTGTCTCGGTATTACGGGCCGCGCTCCCGATGCACGAGGCGATTATCGAAACGCTGACGAGTGCCGAATCGGGCTTTTTAGGGATCAAGCGCGATGAAGAGACGCACGAAAGCCGGCTGTATTACGACCGTTTGAGAGAGTGCAGCGGGAAAACGGTGATTCTGGTCGATACGATGGTCGCAACCGGTGGATCGCTTTGCGATGCGATCGCCATGGCAAAAGCAAAAGGGGCTGAAAAAATCATCACCCTGCACGTCATCGGATCGCCCGAGGGGATAGCGCGGGTAGAATCCGCACACGGCGATGTCGAGATGTTTATTGCCCAAATCGACCGGGGACTGGATGAGAATAAATTTATCGTGCCCGGGCTCGGAGATGCGGGCGACCGGGCTTACAATACACTTTAACAAGGAATCGGATGCATAGAAATATCGGGGCGATGATCGTTATGGCCCTATTCATCACATTGTCGGCGGCCGAAAACGTCACCGAGAACGCAAAGGTGCGCGAATCGTTTTGGCAAATCTATACCAATGCGCTGCGCGAAGAGAAAACGGCCCAGTTTCAGGTGGGAGTGATGTACGAACGGGGAATCGCGGTGGACAAGAATGAGACGCGCGCGGCTTCCTGGTATGAAAAAGCGGCATTGCAGGGATATGTCGACGCGCAGTACAATCTGGCCCTGATGTACGCATCGGGTCGGGGCGTTCCCAAAAATCTCGATCATTCGATGCTGTGGCTCTCCAAGGCGGCCAAACAGGGGGATCGCGAAGCGCGAAAGTTGCTGCTTGAGATCATTGACGGAAAACACGACGATCCCGGCCCGCAAAAAGCCGGTGAATCGACCGGAGCCGTTACGGAAGTATCCGAAGGGGAGATCGAAACGATCCGGCCGGTGACGATCGTCACCAAAGAGGGGGCAGAGGTGTGTTCATCAAGCGGGGAATGTCGGATTTATCGGAGCAAAACGGTTTTTACCTCGACCGCAAAGCGGGGAAATACGTATAAAATCAGCGGTATCGCGACCAAGAAAGGGTGGAAAGCCTATGGCCTGGAGGGATGGATTGACGAAGCGCATGTGGACGTCCGCCCTTAAAAGCCATCACAAAGTTCTTACAAAAAGATATAATAAGATTTTATAACGGGAAGCGGGAGCCTTACGGTACGAATGGCAGTGAAATACAGGGGAAAAGTGCTCCGTTACGATGAAAGCAAAGGGGAAGGTTCGGTTGTAACGAATACGGGAGAGGTCTATCCTTTCCGGATTGCGGGCTGGGAAGAGATCGACGTTCTCCCCGAAGCCGATATTGCCGTAACGTTCGAAGAAAGCGGCGGCGACGCGACGGTTATACGGGCCGTCCGTAACGAGAGCGGGCAGGTGCAAATACGCAAAGAGGCCGTCGCCCCGGGAGATGAGTTTGAAGAAGCGGTGACCACCGAAAGCGTTATACACGAGTATTTCAGCGGGATCCATCATGAGATATCGCAGTACGCGTCGTACGAAAAAGTTCCGCACGGCATCGATTTTTTAAAGCTGCGCCGATTTTTAATGACCACGTACAACAACCTTGTCGATATGGATTTGGAGCTCAAACATACCGAAATTGCGGGAATTACGCGGGATTTGATGCGGCTGAGCGAGATCTATGACGGGTTCACGCAGCGCTCCAGACACATCAAAAAAGCGTTTTACGAACTCTTTTTGAACCGTAACGACGAGTTTCAAAAAGCGCAGCATAAACTTGAATCCAACAAGGAATCGATCGCCAAACACGACATCAACATCGCCGTCGCCGAGGGGGCGATGGCGAAACTCGAAAATATCCTCAAAAAGCTTCCTGAAACCTCCGAGAAATACCCTCTGGCGGTTGCCAAAATGACAAGTGTACGTTCAAAAGCGGTCGATGCCATCCATCTTAAGCGCGAGCTGGAAGAGGAGAATTTCCGTCTGGCGCAGTTCATCGACATGATTATCACCGAAAACGAAGAGAGCTTCCGTTCCAAATACGTCGTTCAGGCGAGGCGTTTCGAAGAAAAGATTACCCGTTTGCTTGACAAGCTGGCTTATTCATTCGACCTCACCCTCTGGAAAAAAGCCCGCGCCTCAAAAGCGATCCGTGAGTATTTCCGGCGTTCCAATATTACCGGGCAGCTCTCGAGCCTCACGTATCTGAGATATTATCTCAACTCGCTGAATACCGACAAGCTTTCAGACGAAAACCGGGCACTGTTCGATTTGATTCCGCATCTTGAATCGCTGCAGCGGCGCAGCATCGTCTATCTGGGATGCGAGGAACATCATGCGCATCGGATTAAAAAAGCGATTCTCTCCTCCGACAAACATTCGGATGTGACGATGACGCTGGAGGCGGAAAAAGCGGTGGCACGAATCAAAAAAGAGCTTCCGGACTATATTTTTATCGATCAGAAAGCCGATTTCAAATCGGTGATCAAGGTCTTGCGGATGATGGGGAACGCCGATGAAGTCGATATCGTGCTGCTGGTCGATACGGTTTCGGCGTCGATGAAAGAACAGGCCGAAAAAATCCATATCAATCACCTGCTGGAGACCCGTACGACGACGCACGCGCTTCATCAGGCGCTCGAAGGGATTCTAAAACGCTAAACCGGAGGGATAAGCCGCCCGAACGGGGGCTTATGATTATTTGACGAAACTGCAGCAGTAGTCGCTGATGGTTGCCACTTTGAGGTGGAATGCGCTGTTGGCGGGGACTTCGAAGCTTTGCGGTCCTTTGACTGAAATCCAAGCGTCCGAACCGGGAAGCTGAACCTCCATCTCTCCGGTCATGATCTCCATGATCTCTTTATCGCCGGTGTTGAACGTGTACTCTCCCGGGAGCATGATGCCGAGCGTTTTGACGCTTCCGTCGTCGAAACGGACGGTACGGCTGGTGACTTTGCCGTCGAAATAGACGTTGGCATTTTTGTCGATGGTGACATTGGCGAATTGTGACATGAAGTTCCTTTCTGAATTGCGTAAGCGAATTATAGCGGGTTGATCTCTTTCTTGATCTTTTTGGGAAGATGGGCGAAAGGGAAGTCGGAGACGACAGTGCTCACGTTCCCCTCTTTGATTTCGACTTCGATCTCCATCGTGTCACGGTTGAGCGAGAGAAGCGTGATGTGGCGTCCACCTTCTTCGTAGCTGATCTGGCGGGGTCTGAGCTGAACGATCGGATTGCGTCGGCGCGGTTTAAATCCCATAGATGCCGTTCTCCTTGACAATGATTTTTTGATCGCCGACGAGCTGCGTCAGGGCCGCTTTGAAATTTTTCTTGCTCAGGCCGAATGTTTTTTGAATCAGTTCGGGATCGGTTTTGGAATTGTAGGGGAGCATGCCGCCGTTGGCTTGCAGCATCGCATACACCTTGTCGGCAGCACCCGAAGCTTTGGCTTTGCCGGTCATCTGGAGCGATAGGTCGAGCTTGCCGTCGGGGCGCAGCTGTTTGACATACCCTTCCTTGATCTGTCCGATCCGCACTTCCTCAAAAATTTCGTTGGCGTAGATCATCCCCTCAAAGCGGTGATCGACGATTGCCTTGTATCCCAGGGGCGTTTTGGCGATAATCATGAAAGTGACGGGAGTGTTGGGGTAAAAATCCCTCGGCGGGGCCTCAAGGCCGCCGGTGATTTTTTCGGTTCCCACCAGCCGTCCGGTCTGTTCGTCGCGGATGACTCTCACCAGCCGTTTTTCGCCGACGGAGAACGGACGTTTCTGAAGCGCTTTGGGGACAAAAAGGTCTTTCATGAGCCCCCAGTCGACGAAGGCGCCGATAGGGGTCGTGTCGACGACTTCCAAAAAGGCGATTTCGCCGAGCATCGCTTTGGGAGAGAGCGTCGTAGCGACGGGGCGGTCTTCGCTGTCGGTATAGACGAAAACGTCGATGGTGTCGCCGACGTGCATGGCGTCGGTGACGTACTGGTTGGGCAAGAGGACGTCATTGCCGTCGAGGGCTTTTAAAAAAAGGCCCGGAACGGTTGAACGGTCGATAACGAGGGTATTGATTTCCCCCATGTGCAGTGTTTCATTCATGGGTATAATTATATCGACAATTACCTTGCGGGAGTAGCGATGCGGATAGTGATTACGGGAGCCAGCAGCGGATTGGGGGAAGCCCTTGCGCTCCATTATGCGAAAGAGGGGCATTCGCTGGTACTCATCGCCCGTCGCGCCGATCGGCTCGAAGCGGTTGCGGAACAATGCCGCAGAGCAGGAGCGGAGGTTGAGACGATCGAAGCCGATGTGACCGATTTCGGGCGGATGCGCCAGATCGGCGAAATGTTGGCAAACGATCGTATCGATCGGATCATTCTCAATGCCGGGATGTCGCTCGGACACGGCGGCGGAGTAACACCGTTTGAGGATTTCGAGCGGCTGTTTGCGACGAACTTTCTGAGCGTCCATGCCCTGCTCGAACCGACAATTCCCAAATTGACGGAGCAAAAAAAGGGGGAAATCGTTTTCATCTCTTCGCTCGCATCGCTGCTGAGTATGCCTACCTCGATCGCTTACAGCAGTTCCAAACGGGCCCTCAACGCCTATGCCGAAGGGCTGCATTATCAGCTTTCGCCGCATGGGATAAAGGTCATGACGATCATGCCCGGATTCATCGATTCGGAGATGACGCAGAAAAATCGGTTTAAAATGCCGTTTTTCATGTCAACCGAGGAAGGGGTGAGGCGGATCGTACGTGCGATCGGGCGACAAAAACACCGATACGCGTTCCCTTTTAGGTTTTACTTAATGATACGAATTGTCTCGATGCTTCCGCAACCCTTAAGAGACAAAATAGTACACTTCACAAATTTTAAAAAGGGCGCTTAAGCCTGCTAAAGCGGAGAAGAATCCGATGGTCATAGACAGCGTATGTACCTATTGCGGTGTGGGATGCGATATTTCCGCTGAAGTCGAAGACAACAAGGTCCAAAAGATTTTTGCCAAGGAAGAGGGGACGGTTTCCCAGGGAAGACTTTGCATCAAAGGGAAACAGGGCTGGGATTTCATGACCCATTCAAAGCGGCTGCGGAACGCACGCGTGCGCAAATCATTCCTCGCCAAAAACGCCGCGCTGTTTGCCGATCTGGATATGGATTACCTCGAGCCCGTCGGGACAGAATGGTACGAAATCAGCTACAACAGCGCCTATGAGCTGGCCGCTCGGAAACTGCGGGCCATTACCGATCAGTACGGTTCGCACGCGTTCGCAGCGATCGGAGGGGCGCGGACGAGCTGCGAGAGCTCATACCTTTTCCAGCATTTCACCCGTCACGTCGTCGGTTCGCCGCACGTGGACAATTGTGCCCGTGTCTGCCACTCCCCGTCGCTGAAAGGGATGCGCACCACGATCGGGGAGGGTGCGGCAACCAACCCGTTTGACGACATCTACGAGACCGAGTATATGGTAGCGATGGGGACCAATACGACCGAGGGGCATCCGATCGTGGCCAACCGGATGCTTGACGTCATCAAGAACAAAGGGGTGGAACTGGCCGTTCTCGACGTCCGCCGCATCCAGCTCTCGAAATCGGCAAGCGAGCACCTGAGCATCCCTTATGAAGCCAACCTGATGGTGCTGAACATGCTCGCTTACGTCATCATCAGCGAAAATCTCGTCAATACGGAGTTCGTCAACGCGCGGACGAAGGGGTACGAGGAGTACAAAAACGCAATTCTTGCCGATCCCTATGCCAATCCTGATTTCTTTTTGGGGCTTCCCGGTTATGAACCGCTTGCTGAAGAGGTGCGCACGGTTGCGCGCAAATACGCGACCCGTAAAAGCCTTTTCTTCTGGGGGCTTGGAATAACCGAACACCTGGACGGATCGTATGCGGTGATGGCGATTACCCATCTGGCGATGCTCACCGGAAACATCGGAAAGCGGGGGGCGGGACTGATGCCGCTGCGCGGTCAGAACAACGTCCAGGGGACGTGCGATGTGGGAATGCTCCCTTATTACGCCCCCGATTATCAGCCCCCCAAGGAAGTCGGGATGATGACCCCAGACCTGATCGACGCGATGGGGCGGGGCGAAATTAAAGCCCTGTTCAATATCAGCGAAGACATTGCCCACATTCACCCCAACCAGAACAAAATCCATTCGGCCCTCGGGAATCTGGAACTCCTGATCGTGAACGAACTGTTCGACAACGAGATCACCAAATTCGCAGATATCGTCTTCGGGGTCAAGAGCGCCTATGAGAAAACGGGCGTTTACGTCAATGCCGAGCGGCGTCTGCATCTTTCGCAGCCGCTGGTCAACGTGACGATGCCCGATGACTGGGAGGTGATCGCCGAAATCTCCAAGCGCTACGGCACGGATCTTGGGGTCAACAGCCCTCGGGACGTGTGGGAACGGGTCCGCGTCGATGCGCCGCTCCGTTTTGGCGGGGCAAGTTACGAAAAGCTCGAAGCTGCGCGCTTAAGCGGTCTTCAGTGGCCGGTACAGGAAGAAGACCTCCCGGTGCTCCATATCGATGCGTTCCGGACAAAAGACGGGTTGGGTTCGTTCCGTTACAAGCAGTACGAACCGCGCGGGCAGGTTCAGGAACTCCTCGAACGTCAGGGGCATGATGGATATTACCTGACGACGGGGCGGGTGCTCGTCCATTACAATAACGCGGCACAGACGAATATGTGCGAAAAACTCCACCGTTCGCACGACGAGGACATCCTCCTCGTCAGCGTCGACGATGCCGATTTTTTCGAATACAAGGATTTCGTGGTTTTGAGGAGCGAGTACGGACAAAGTGCTCCGCTGCGTGTCAAAGTGAGTACGACAATCAAAAAAGGGACGATGTTCACCACATTTCATCATGCAAAGAGCCGGATCAATTTCCTCTTCGGAGACGAATGCGACGAACTGATCCGTACCGCACGGTTCAAATCGGTCAAAGTCGAGGTCCTCAAGCCCGACTACCTGGAGTAACCCGTGCATACCCGCGCGATAGGCAATGCGGCCGAAGAGCGCGGGTGCGACTATCTCCGCAGCAGGGGGCTGCGGATTATTGACCGCAACGTCTACAACCGCTTCGGCGAAATCGACATTATCGCGATACAGGGGAACGTGCTTCGCTTCGTCGAAGTGAAAAGCGCCCGTTCCTACGAACAGGCGGTTCACAATATCACTCCCGCGAAACTGTCCAAACTGAACCGCGCGATACAGTCGTACCTGCAGCAAAAAAGGCTGAACCTCGATTACTGCGTCGACGCATTGATCGTTTGGGAAGAGGGTATCGAATGGATCGAAAATATCACTCTGGGCTGAGCGGAAGAGGAGAAGGTTCGTAAAAATAAAATCCCTGGGCCGCATCGATCCCGAGGGATCGGACGATCTGCGCCACCGCTTCGTTATGGACGAATTCGGCCACCGTTTCGATGGATGCGGCACGGGTAAAGTTGACGATCGTCTGAACGATCGTGACCGCTTTGGAATCGTTGTCGAGATGGCGGATCAGTGAGCCGTCGATTTTGATAATATCGACGGCAAGATTGAGGATGCGGGCAAAATTAGAATAGCCGCTTCCGAAATCGTCGATCGCGATCCGGCACCCGTAGCGGCGTACATGGGCGATGAATTCAAGCGTCCCTTCGTATCGCTCGATCGCCTCGCTCTCCAGGATTTCGAAAATAATTCTTTTCCCGATCCCTTCATGCTTTTCCAGCAGTTGCGTGATGAGTTCAACCGTTTCATTGTTTTCGATATCGTCGATCGAGAGATTGATCGAAAAATTCCCTGTACGGGAGGCGATGATCGCGAAGCTTTTGGAAATAATGATACGCGAAAGGGGGTTGTAAAGCCGCGATTCCTTGGCGACGTGCAAATAGGGATAGATGGAGCGGACCTCGCCGTCTTTCATGACGATGCGCGCCAACACTTCGTGTTTCGCCGCCATCCCCGATGAGAGAGCGACGATCGGTTGAAAATAGGGGATGACCCGGTCTTCTTCGAGCGCTTCACGAAGTTCTTTGGCTTTGGTGACGTTCTCTTCGATCACCTGGCGAAGATTGAGCCCTTCGTGATAGAAGATGGGGTTGTGCTGCTGTTTGCTTTTGAGCGCCATATCGGCGTTTTCGAGAAGGGGCGCTATGTTCGATGCCGCGACGGTGATCGAAGGGGTGCGGACTTCCCCGTCGATGACGATCGGCTCGCGCGGAAACAGATGCAGCACGCTTTTTGCCGCTTCTTCGAGGGGAAGAAGGGGACTTTCTTCGAAAAGGATACCGAAATCGTCGGCCCCAAGGCGGTAGTAGGAAACATGGTTTCCGGCAAATCCCATCGTTTTGATCCGCCGCGCCGTTTCGATCAGCAGACGGTCCCCTTCCTGAACGCCGTAAAAATCGTTGTAATGCTTGAATTTGTTGATGTTGATCAGGATGAGAGACAGTTTACGGGACGCGTGGCGTATTTTCTCTTCGTAGGCTTTGCGGTTGCGCAGGCGGGTCAGTGGATCACGGCGTGCCTCCTTTTCGCTGCGGATGAGAAAAAAGGTGATCAGCCCGATGCTGATGATGAACAATGCGACCAGCAGATAGGAAAAATAGTTGATCAGTTGCAGTTCGCTGTCCGACTCGTTCAGGAACGTTTCATTGCTGCGGTGGAGGGAACGGATGACTTGGGGATCGTTGATCTCCTCGAGATGGCGGACGTAGCGGGGAAAATACTCCTCGATGACCCTGAAATGGGCGATCGAACGCTCAAGAAGGTCATTTTTCAGCGGATCGTTCAGGCGATTTTTCGATAAAGAGGTGATCGAAGCGTTCAGCGAGGCGATCAGCTGCGCGTCCATCCCGTTTTTTGCGAGGAGAATGGCTCCGCTGATACGGCTGATTTCGCGAAAGAGTTCCTGTTCCGCCGCGTTAGCGGCTTTAAGGGCGAAAAGGCGGTTTTGCAGGGCCAAAATCGCGGCGGTCGAATTTTTAATGACCGTGTTGACGGTTTGAAAATCGTAAATCGCCTGCACTTTGACATCGAACGCTTCGGCATGGGTGCGCAGCTGCCCGAGGGTTTCGGGGTGGCCGTCGGCGATATGGGGGTTGCGCAGCAGGGCATCGATTTTGCGGTCGATCAAAGCGATCTTCCGATTAACGTCGTCTTGGTTGGTATAGAGAAAAAAGGTGTTGTGGAGGATCTGGTAATCGAGCCGTTTGTGGGCCGTTTCGATCTCTTTGAACGACAGTTCGATCGCATTGCGGTGGACGAAATAACGGTTGGAAAACGATTTGAACAAAAACAGGGCACTCAATGCACTCAGGCCAAGGATGACGGTGAGGATCAGCTTGAACGAGAGTTTCATTGGCGGGCCGTTTTTGAGGGGAGTTCCCCGTCAAGGGTCTGCAAAAAAGCGACGAGTGCGCGGATCTCCCGCGGGGTGAGGGTCACCCCCAGGTTATGATACGACATCCGTGCGATCGCTTCGCTCAGGGTTGCGGCGCTTCCGTCGTGAAAATAGGGGGCCGTGCGCGCGATGTTGCGCAGCGTCGGAACCTTGTAGACGTTTTTATCGATCGGGCGCTTGGTAAGGGCATAGCGGTCGGACACCTTCGCATCGTAGGGGATAGAAATGATGGCCCCCATTTTCTGGAAAGAGTTGGCGCCGATGTTGACACCGTTATGGCACGAGACGCAACCGAGGGTTTTAAACAGCAGGTACCCTTCGGCTTCGAGAGGCGAGAGACGTATCTCCCCGCGGAGATAGCGGTCGAATTTGGCGTTGGGGGTGATCAGGGTTTTTTCGTATTCGGCGATCATGACGGCGATGTCGTCGGGGGTGAGGGTCGCACGCCCGGTGATGGCTGAAAAAGCTTTGGCGTACTCGGGATGCGATTGGAGCCGCCGCGCCGCTTCAGGGAGGGGAAGGCCCATTTCGACCGGGTTGTGGATCGGTCCGAGCGCCTGTTCGCTGAGCGTTTTGGCACGGCCGTTCCAGAACTGGGCAAAGTTAAACACGGCATTGAATACCGTCGGCGCGTTCATCGTCCCCTGCAGATTTCGGATCCCCGTCGAAAATTTTTTTCCATCAGCACCGCTTGAAGAGACGTCGTGGCAGGAGATGCAGGCGACGGTACGGTCTTTGGAGAGGATCGGGTCGGCGAAGAGTTTTTCGCCGAGTGCGGCTTTCGCGGCATTGTACGAAACGGCACGGGGGATCGGAACAATCGGCTCGGCCGCGTGCAGCAGCGATCCGGTAACAATCAAAACGATAATGCCCGATACCCGCTTCATACTTTGTTTTCGTACCCTGTTTGAAAATTTGATGTTACTTATTATCTCCAAAAAATCCTTAAGAGAATTCGGATCGATCCTGAGAAAAAATGTGATCATTATGTAATAAGACATTTTAAAGATTGGGGCGTTATAATGACCCCATAAACATTCGCAACTCAAGGAAAAACAATGGGTAAATACATTGAATTGACAGTTTCAAACTTTGATGAAGTAACAAAAGAGGGTGTCGCGTTGGTCGATTTCTGGGCTCCTTGGTGCGGACCATGCCGTATGATCGCTCCGGTTATCGAAGAGCTGGCGGCCGATTACGACGGCAAAGCCAAAATCTGTAAAGTCAATACGGATGAAGAGCAGGATATTGCCGTCAAATACGGTATCCGTTCGATCCCGACGATCCTTTTCTTCAAAAACGGAGAAGTTGTTGAACAGATGGTCGGTGCCGCTTCGAAACAAGCGTTTGCGGACAAACTGAACGCTCTTCTGTAATCATTCTTTCTGCCGCCGGCTTTTCGGCGGCATCTCCTTTTCTCCTCTATTTTTACAAATGAAAAAAATCCTTTCCCATGTTTCAAATATATTAATTATAGTAATTTAAATTATAATTTTTTTATCCCGAATGTTTAATTCGAAAAGAGCTGGTTTATCTACAACAGGGTATGATAAGCTCCTACCATAACAAGTCAGGAGACGGCAGATGCTAGATTGTGCAATTATCGGAGGAGGGCCGGCCGGTTTGACGGCGGGGCTTTATACCACGCGCGGAGGACTCGCGGACGTTACGATGTTTGAAAAGGGGATGCCCGGCGGTCAGATTACGATGAGTTCGGAAATCGAAAATTATCCGGGTGTCACGGGGCACATCAGCGGGATGGACCTGATGATTCCCTGGCCCGAGCAGTGCCAGAAATTCGGCCTGAAACACGAAATGGCCGAAGTGGTCCGCGTATCGCGCGGCGCGGAGGGGATTTTTACCGTACACAAAGGGGACGGCAGCAGTGTCGAAGCCAAAAGCGTCATCGTCTGTACGGGGTCGACTCCCAAACGGGCCGGTTTCATCGGCGAAGACGTCTTTTTCGGACGCGGGGTGAGCACCTGCGCCACGTGCGACGGCTTTTTTTACAAAGGTAAAGAAGTCGCGGTGATCGGAGGCGGAGATACGGCACTCGAAGAAGCGCTTTACCTGGCGAAAATCTGTGCGAAAGTCTATCTGATCCACCGGCGCGATACCTTCCGCGCCGCACCCAGTACGATTGAACGGGTCAAAAATACCGAGAGCATCGAACTGGTGCTCAATGCCACCCCCGAAGAGGTCGTGGGGGATGCATCGGGAGTGACCGGAATCCGGGTTGCGTTTGCGGAGGGAACGACACGCCATATTGACGTACCGGGAGTTTTTACGTTTGTCGGGTACAACGTGAACAACCAGGTCCTGATCCAGGAGGACGGTAGTTTTCTGTGCGATATGACCCCTTGGGGTGAAGTCAAAGTCGATTTGAGCATGAAAACGTCCGTTCCGGGCCTTTTTGCGGCGGGGGACATGCGTGAACAGGCCCCCAAGCAGGTTGTGTGTGCGGCCGGCGACGGTGCGGTGGCGGCACTTCAGGCGATCGCTTACGTCGATCATCATTAAAAGAGAGTTTTCGTTTACGCCCTTTTTAAACACTAAAACGGTAAAATGCGCTTAGAAATAATGCACAATAGGGATCATAACAGATGGTAAGAGCAGGTGTTTTCGGAGCGGGAGGGCGTGTCGGCAAGCTGTTGATCGAAGATTTGCGGCACGAAAAAGAGATTTCACTGGGTGCGGTATACGTCCGCAATGAACTCAATTTTTCGATTGATCCGTCGGTCCTGGTGACCAACGACATGGCGACGCTGCTTAAAGGGTCGGACGTCATTATCGACTTTTCGCTTCCCGAAGCGACGCAGCTGCTGCTTGAACAGGCGATCAAACACCCAAGACCTCTCGTGATCGGGACGACCGGCCTGGACAACCACCAGATGAACCTCCTTAAAACGGCCAGCGAATCGATGCCGATCCTCTATGCGACGAACATGTCGCTGGGGGTCGCGCTGCTGAACAAACTGGTCCATATCGCCGCCAAGACCCTTGAGGGATTCGACATCGAGATCGTCGAACAGCATCACCGCCACAAAAAAGACGCTCCGAGCGGCACGGCGCTGACCCTTGCCCATTCGGCGGCGGATGCGCGGAACCTCGATCTGGATGCGGTGCGTGTCAGCGGGCGCAACGGCAATATCGGGGAGCGGACCAAAGACGAGATCGCCGTTATGGCCCTTCGCGGCGGAGACATCGTCGGACGTCATACGGTCGGGTTTTACAACGAGGGGGAATTCGTTGAACTTCACCATACCGCGACAAGCCGCAATACCTTTTCCAAAGGGGCGATTCGCGCGGCAAAATGGCTGGCCGGCAAACCAAACGGCCTTTATTCGATCCAAGACTGTCTTGAACTTGCATAAGGAAACAGCGTGCGTAGCTTAAACGAAAAATGTGCCGTCGTCGGTATTTTTGACCATCCGGAAGCCTCTAAACTGGCCTATTTCTCTCTTCACGCCCTCCAGCACCGCGGTCAGGAAGCGGCCGGTATCAGCACCGGGGACGGCGAGAAACTCTACACGATCAAAGACCGCGGTTTGGTGACGCAGGTATTCGATACCCAGAAACTCAATACCCTCAAAGGGCACATGGCGATCGGCCATACCCGCTACTCGACCGCCGGGGACGATTCGATCCTCGATGCCCAGCCGGTATTCGCCCGTTACGACCTGGGAGAGATGTCGATCGTCCACAACGGGAACCTGACCAATGCCAAAGAAGTACGCGATGCCCTGATCAAAAAAGGGGCGATCTTCCAGACGTTCATGGACACCGAAAACCTGATCCACCTGATCGCCAAAAGCGACCAGCACCACCTTACCGATCGGATCATCGATGCGGTCAAAAAGATCGAAGGGGCTTATTCGCTTGTGTTCCTCAGCCGCTCGAAAATGTTTGCGATGCGCGATCCTCACGGTTTCCGCCCCTTGAGTCTCGGACGGGTCGGCGACGGGTACGTTGTCGCATCCGAGACGTGTGCGTTTGACCTGATCGGTGCGGAGTATATCCGTGACGTCGAACCGGGTGAGCTCCTGATTTTTGAAAAAGGGAAAGCCCCCCAGTCGATCAAAGTCTTCGAAGCGACGCCGAAACACTGTATCTTCGAATACGTCTATTTCGCACGTCCCGATTCGAACGTCTACAAGCAAAACGTTTATGAAATGCGAAAAGCGATGGGGAAAGAACTTGCCAAAGAGCAGCCTTCTATCGGTGCTGACATGATCGTCCCCGTTCCCGATGGCGGTGTTCCCGCCGCGATCGGTTACGCGCAGCAAAGCGGTATCCCATTCGAGATGGCGATCATGCGTAACCACTACATCGGCCGTACGTTTATCGAACCGACGCAGGAGATGCGAGACCTGAAGGTCAAAATGAAACTCTCTCCGATCGAGCACCTGATCAAGGGCAAAAGCCTTGTCGTTATCGACGATTCGATCGTCCGCGGCACGACGAGCCGCCAGATCGTCCGGATGCTCAAGGCCGCCGGTGCCCGGGAAGTGCATATGCGGATCTCTAGCCCGCCGACAACCGATCCGTGTTTTTACGGCGTGGATACGCCCGACAAAGAAAAACTGATCGCGGCGAACATGTCGATCGAAGAGATTTGCGCGTTTATCGAAGCCGATTCGCTCGGATACCTGAGCAACGAAGCACTCCTGCGCAGCGTCAACGGTAAGGAAGAAAACTACTGCACGGCCTGTTTTACGGGCAAATACATCATCTAAGAGACCCGATGCGGGAGCAGATTTTTACGTTCGGGCAATATCTGCACCGTAAATTCGGCTTCAAAGTTTCCAAGGTACCTGTCTCCATTTCGGGATTTACCTGTCCGAATATCGACGGAACCGTCGCAAAGGGAGGGTGTACCTTCTGTGAAAACGACTCATTCAGTCCGAGTCTTGACCGCGCCCGTCCGCTGAAGGGTTTTTTCCTCAACCTCTCTTCATCCGAAAATCCTTTTTTGGAACAGCAGCTCCGTCAGCTCGAATGGCAGTTCGACACTCTCTCCAAAAAGCTGCGCGAAGAAAACGGTGCGGAAAAGTTTCTTGTCTATTTTCAGAGTTTTACCAATACCTACGCCCCTTTGGAAACGCTCAAAGCCCTTTACGAGAAAGCCCTTTCATTCGAGAACGTCGTCGGGCTGAGTATCGGGACAAGATCGGACAGTATAAGTGACGAGACGATGCGATACCTCGCCGAACTCTCCCGGCGGGCCGAGATCTGGGTCGAATTCGGAATCCAGTCGATTTACGATACGACGCTGCAGCGGATTAACCGCGGCCATGACAGCGCGAGTGTCAGGGAAACGATCGCCAAAGCCAAAAGCTACGGCCTGAACGTATGCGGGCATCTTATTTTCGGTCTTCCGGGAGAGACGAGGGAGATGATGCTTGAAACGGCGAAAGAAGCGTATGCGCTGGGGATCGATTCGGTCAAATACCATCCCCTCTACGTCGTCAAACGGACCGCATTGGCCAATGAGTACGCGCGGGGAGAGTTTGAGCCGATTTCACAGGAATTGTATCTTGACGTACTGGCCGAAGCGCTCCGCTTGAAGCCCCCCCGTGTAAGCGTTCAGCGTATCAGCGCCGGTATCGGTGACGATACGCTGATCGCCCCGATGTGGTGTCGGGATAAAAACGACCAGCTCAAAAGCGTGAATGCGGCACTTAAAAGGTGGGGGCTGAAGTATTAATCGACCTGTGCCTCGACTTCGAAGGTCGCTTTTTCAAAATGGCTCGGATAATCGACCAAAATACGGAACGTTTTGGACGCACCGGGGTTGAGACTCTCGGCGATAACATGCCGGGAAAAGACGTTTTGGCGTTTGAATTCGGGATCGTCGTCTTGAAAAAGCTGCTCAAAGGCGCTCGGTTCGCTGAACTGAGTTGCTTTGGCGTGGGCTCCTCCTTTGATGTTGGAGAGCTTTAAGACGGCACTCACCTGTCCGACGGGATGGTTTCCGACGTTCCGTACCGTCCCTTTGATAAGGATCTGTTCAGACTGGTAAAAACGCTCGTCGCTCAGGTTTGAAATCTGAACCTTGTAAACGCTTTCGTTTATCAAAGGCCAAAGCATCGCAACGAAGAAAACGATGACCAAAATGACGGTCAGAAAAATGGAAAATTTTGATCGGCTGCGCAATGCCAATACCGTTCCCGCCACAAACAGTACAAGAGAGATAACGATCAGTAGATAATGCCAACTGGTTAACGGGCTCATCTGCAATCCGCCTTTGCCGTGATGTTGTATTCTTTGGTATATCGGAAAGGTTCGACAAAGAGTTTAAACGCAGCGGCCTTGCCGGGCTTGATCGGTTCTTCGACTTTCAGGGATGCTTTTTGGAAAGGGATGTTGGGATAGATCCGGTCGAGATAAGGGTTCCCGCTTACTTTGTGTACCCCGACGCTGACGGTGCATTCGCCGAACGTCCGTTTTGAGGTATTGCGGATTTCCCCTTTGATCAACAGCGCCTCGGTGAATTCGAGCGCTTTGACCTGCGAGAGGACGAGCGTATTGCTGAAGAGATAGCGGTGCATCATCGTGTATCCCACGGCACTTCCGGCCGTCAGGACTCCAAAAGCCACCAGCACCAGAAGAACGGCAAGGGCCAAGTGGTGGCGCAAAAAGACGGCAAGTCCGAGAATCAGGATAAAAAGGAGAATGATCCCCCCGAAGAGGAGGTAATCGTAAACGAGGAGATGGTCGATGAAATCGAGGATGTACGTTTTCATGAAGGCCTTGAGTTTTTCTCCGCGATCCCGCTTGTTCCGAATCGGCGTGCGAGTTCTTGTTTGATACGGTCGGGAGAGATATTTTTATGTCCGAGTGCGACCAGGACGTGATAGACCAAATCGGCACATTCGTAAATAATTTCACTCTCGTCGCCGTCTTTGATCGCAAAAGAGAATTCTCCCGCTTCCTCGACCACTTTTTTGAGGATCGCGTTATCCCCTTTGCTGAGAAGCTTTGCGGTCCATGACGTGGAAGGATCGGCATTTTTTCGGCTGAGGATCGTGTGGTAGAGTTCGTCGATGATCCCATAAGCCGCGGCAGTATCGATCTGGGGCTCGGAGGTGACGGCACCTGTTTCGATGTCGGTGAAGAAACACGATTTACGCCCCGTATGGCAGGCGACCCCTTCTTGGCGTACGTGGATGAGAAGCGTGTCGTTATCGCAATCGAGTAAAAAACGCTCGATATGCTGCAAATGACCGCTGCTTTCCCCTTTTTTCCAGAGGCGCTGCTTGGATCGGGAGTAGTAATGGGCCGTTTTCGTCGAGAGAGAAAGTTCCAGCGCCTCGCGGTTCATGTAGGCCATCATCAATACTTCAAGAGTCGTAGAATCCTGTACGATGACGGGGAGGAGCGGGGACTTTTGCCAGTCGATATGATCGAGATTCATGAGGAAACCTTTTTCGTATTTGGTAAGAGTTCACGGCTGAACCCCTGCCAAACCCTCCGAAGAGGAGAGATGGAATGGGTTATTTCGAAGAGACCTTTTGGGTATGGTCGCTTTTCATGTCAACCCAGATATTGGGTGTCGAACCGCCGGGAGTGAGAAAAATTTTCGCGTCCTTGTTTTCTTTGAGGGCGTCGTTGAATTTCCCCTGTACCTTGATCTGCTCGAGCTTGAGGAGGCCCGGAGTGATCGAATTGGCGATCAGCTGATTTGCTTTGGCCTGCGCCTGCGCTTCAATGGTGAGGGCGTTGGCGACTCCTTGTGCTTCGGTCTCTTTTTTGAACGCCTCTTGTTTGGCTCTCTCAACCTCCTGCTGTGCCCGCTCGACCTCTTGTTTGGCAACCTGGACCCGTTCGATCTGCTCTTTCACTTTTTGGGGAAGGACGATTTCGCGGAGCTGGACCGATTCGAGTTCGGCCGGACCGTTTTTCTGGCGACCGACGTTGCTGCGGATGCCGCTTTCGATCTTCTGCGCGATCGTGTTGCGCATGATGGGAAGGTTTTCGGCTTCATACTGCCCCACGACGTTGCGGACGATGTCGCGTGCGACCGGGTCGATGATCTTGTCTTCCCAGCTAAATCCCCAGTTTGAAACCGTTTGGGCCGCCAGCTGGGCATTGAGGCGATACTGGACGGTGAGCTCGATCGAAACGGGAAGCCCCCGTTTGTCGAGAACGGTAATGGCCGGTTTGACCAAAATACCGTCTCCGGTCGTCGAAGCGCGGTCGATTTTGTCCGCGTAGTTGATGATGCGGACCTTGGTGTCGACGACGTAGACCTGCTGGATCAGGGGAATGATGAAATGCAGGCCCGGCAGCAGCGCCTGCGCCTCGTATTTACCGTTGGTCGAGAGAATCCCGCGTTCCCCTTCGTTGATGATGACGAAAGGTTTGGCCAGGACAAGCAGCAGTACGAATCCTCCGATCAGCCAGAGCATTCCCGCCTTTTGGCTGTTCATGTTGAAATCGATTTTCGGCGATTTGGGGGCCTGAAATCCCCCGCCCCGCTGGCTTTCGTTTTTCTTTTTGTTGAAGTAGTCGTTCATATCGCTGGCCATCTAGTGTCCTCTTTCGCTCTTATATGGATGGGTGCAGTTATACCCAAATTTAGTCAATGTACGTCAAATAGTGGTCGAAATCGGCATTGCGTCCGCAGACGATGTCGAAATAACCGCTCTGAAGCTTTTCGGTAATCGGCCCGCGTCCGCCTGCACCGAGTACCCGTGCGTCCACTTCGCGAACCGGAGTGAGTTCAGCCGCTGTTCCGGTGAGGAACGCTTCATCAGCCGTGTAGATCTCTTCACGGCTGATACGGCGGCGGGTTACCTTGTAGCCGAGGTATTCGGCCAGTTCGATGACGGTTTTCTGGGTGATCGAGGCGAGCGAATTGTCGTTTGGGGGTGTGATGATCTCGTTGTCTTTGATCATGAAGAAGGCCGCCCCGCTTGCTTCGGCGACGTATCCTTCGTCATCGAGAAGGAGCGCTTCGTCGTAGCCCGCTTCGACCGCTTCGAATTTGGCCATCTGGCTGTTGAGGTAGTTCCCGACCGCTTTGGCTTTTCCCATGTTGGATTTGTTGTTGGGGCGGCTGAACGAAGAAATTTTGAGGCGGATCCCCCGTTTCATCCCCTCTTCGCCCAGATAGGCTCCCCATTCCCATGCGGCAACCGCCACTTCGACGGGGGCTTCTTTGTGGTAAACCCCCATGACGCCGTATCCGAGGTAGACGATCGGGCGGAGGTAGACGTTTTCGCCGGTGAACCCGTTGGCTTTGAGGAGTTCGATTTGGGCTTTGTTGAGCTCCTCAACGCTGTACGGGACGTTGATCAGGGTCATTTTCGCCGATTCGATAAGGCGTTTGGTGTGGTCGCTCAAGCGGAAGATCGCGTATCCTTTGGGTGTTTTGTACGCTTTGGTACCCTCGATGGCTCCGTTACCGTAGTGGAGGGTGTGCGAGAGGACGTGGATTTTTGCCTCGCTCCAGGGGAGCATTTTGCCGTTCATCCAAATGTATTTGGCTTCGTTCATGAGAAAGGTCTCCGGTAGAAAAAATTGGAAGATTTTAACCAAGATGGGGTTTAAGGTTTATTAATGAGAAGAAAATAATAAGATGGGGCGGACGATGCCAAGAAGCGCGCGGGGATTTTCCCCGCCTCGGGCTTCTTAGTGGTTCGGCGTGTTGATCATCCAGATGGAGAATATATCGAGGTAGTTCCAGAACGACTCGATGTATTCGGGGCTCACCCCTTCTTTTTCGAGCTCCGGGAGGAGCTTCGCGTAAAATTCGAGCCATCGGCGGCGTGCCGCTTCGTCGATTCTGAAAGGGGCGTGACGTCCCACCATCCGGGGTTCACCGCGCGTCTGGGCGAAGTAGTCGGGGCCGCCGCAGATCTGGATCAGAAAATCGGCGGCATGTTTTTTGGCCGCGGCGAAATCGTCTTCGTCGTGGATCGGAAACAAAAACGAGATGTCACTGTTGCGGATCATCTCGTAGTGGTCGTCCACCAGTTTTCGGAACCGTTCTTCCCCTACCTGGAAATAAAAACCCGGATGCGGTTTGGTCACCGGCGGGCGTACTCCTAAAACACCGTCAGTAATCTTGAGTTCCAGCATAAAATCCCCTGCGTATTTTTGGGACACATTCTAAGGGGTTTTCGTCAAGAGATTCCTTAAAAGCGTTTCTTCGCCCTCGTTTTAGGTGGCGGTTTGTATAATTGAAACATTCATTAGAACCAACTTCGACAACAGGAATGCGCCATGGATGCACATGTATGGATGGGATCGACGCGGACCGAGCCGGCCCGATATGCCGAACGCAACAGTCCTTATGACGGACGGGTCGTGTCCCGATGGGGGGTTTGCGGTGCCGAGGATGCGCTGATGGCGCTTTCAATCGCCGAAAAGGCGGCCAAAACGGCCAGAAAAACTCCGCTGCACCAGCGGTGCGCGTGGCTGAGTGACGTGGCACAGAGGCTTCGCGAGCGGCGTGAAGAGTTCGCACGGGTATTGTGCGACGAAGTCGGTAAACCGATCGCGTATGCGCGGATCGAAGTCGACCGATGCATCGAGACGATTACCCTTTCGGCCGAGACGATGCGTACGATGCACGGCGAGACGATCAATACCGACGCGATGGGGAGCGGCAGAAGCGCCCATGCCTACTGGCGGCGGGAGCCGGCCGGGGTCGTCGTGGCGATCACGCCGTTCAATTTTCCCCTGAACCTTGTCGCCCACAAGCTCGCCCCGGCATTGGTAGCGGGAAATGCGGTCGTATTGAAGCCTACCCCCGAAGCTCCGCTGTGTGCCTACAAACTGGCCGAACTGTTTATTGAAAGCCCTTATGCCGTTCCCGATGCGCTCAGTGTCGTGTACGGCGATGCCGAGGTAGGCGGTGCGCTCGTCTCCAGCGATATACCGCGCGTCGTCAGCTTTACCGGATCGGTCGGGGTAGGAAACATCATTACCAAGAATGCCGGAATCAAAAAAGTGAGTCTGGAACTGGGAGGAAACGCCGCGACCTATATCGATGCGGATGCCGATCTCGAATACGCAGCACAGCGTTGTGCGATCGGTGCTTTCGTCAATTCGGGACAGGTGTGCATTTCGCTGCAGCGCATCTATGTCGATGCGTCGGTGTACGACGCGTTTGCGGCGAAGATGGCTGAAGCGACCGCGAAGCTCGTCGTGGGCTCGCCGTACGAGGAGAAGACGTTTCTGGGGCCGCTGATCAATGACGAAGCGGCAATGAGAGCGATGAATTGGGTAGAAAGCGCGATTGCCGAAGGGGCTCGGGCATTGACGCCGCCGCGGCGGGAAGGGCGGATTTTTTACCCCTGCGTCATGGCCGATGTGACCGAATCGATGAAGATCGTGTGCGAGGAGGTATTCGCCCCGATCGTCAGTCTGGTGAAAGTCGAAGGGATCGACGATGCGGTGATGCGGATGAACAATTCCCCCTACGGATTGCAGTTTTCGGTCTTCACCAACAACCTTTCCCACGTCAAGAAAGTGATCGACGAGTGCGAGGCGGGGGGAGTCGTCATCAACGATATGCCGACACTGCGTTTCGACATACAGCCCTACGGCGGGGTGAAACTCAGCGGCGTTGGGCGTGAAGGCCCCCGTTTTGCGATCGAAGAGTTTACCGAAATCAAATCGATTGTTATTTTATAAGAAGGAAATTACATGTTGGAAGTAGGAACTGCGGCTCCCGATTTTTGTTTGAGTAACCAGGATGATGTAGAGATATGTTCACGCGATCTGCGGGGTAAATGGATTGTGCTTTACTTTTATCCCAAAGATTCCACGCCCGGATGTACGACCGAAGCGTGTGAATTCAGTGCCGCGATGGACGAATACGACGACCTCGGGGCGATCATTCTAGGGGTAAGTGCCGACAGCACCAAATCCCACCGCAATTTCATTGCCAAACAAAACCTCGGCATCACGCTGCTCAGTGATCCGACGACGCAGATGATGCAAGATTACGGTGTGTGGGCGCTGAAAAAGAATTACGGGAAAGAATATATGGGAATCGTCCGTTCGACGTACATCATCGATCCTAAAGGGACGGTACGTGCGGTATGGACAAACGTGAAAGTGAAAGATCATGTTGCCAAAGTCAAAGAGGAACTGGCCACGCTGCAAAACGGGTGATGGAAAAGTGCGGCCGCCGGAATCAAATCCCGGCGGTATATAAAAATCTTCTCTTAAAAACGGTAACGGAGATAGGCGCGGATGTCTTGCGCTTTGTCGACGGCACTGGTGCCGCTGGAAACGTCGCCGATCGCGGTGGGGGTTCCGCTTGAACTTCCGAAGAAACCGTTGCTTCCGGTATAGTCGTAGTCGATGTAGGTGTAACGGAGCTGGAACGAAAGGATGTCGTCGACGAGGGGTTCGGTAAAGTAGACTTCGTACGCGTCACCCCGTGCGGCGATTTTAGATCCGATCATAGTATCTTCACCGTACGTGATGGGACGCCAGTAGTTCGAACCGTGATTGAATTCGATCCCCCAGCGTCCCTCCTCGCTGATGAGAGAGGGAAACTGTGTACCGATCCAGTAGCTGTAACCGGTTTTGGCGTCGGTTGAACCGAGCATCCCCTGTTTACCCGCATCGGGGTCGGTCCGCGACATTGCACCGCTGATGAATACCGTCGTATCATCGAGGAAGTCGCTGATTCCGTCTCCGATGCCGTTCACCATTGCAAACGCAGTGGCGGTGTGGAGCCCCCCTACCGCTTCCATCGTTGTAGAGCTGGGCGTGGTGGTGTCGATAAGGTTGACCGCGTAGGTATACTGAAAGCCGGTACTGTATTGTTTGTCGTCGTAGGGGACGACGATGATGCCGACCATGTCGTTGTTACTCGTAAGTGCGTCTTCACCGCTGTAGGGAGCCGCGGCAAAACGGGGTTCGGCATTGCTCATTCCCCGTCCGGCGCACAGTTTGAAATACGATCCCTCAAGCCCGACGATCTCTTCGGTGCCGAATTTGGCGCTCATCCCGTCAAATTCGACATTGATCGCATGGGCCAGGGGCGAGGAAGCGTCGACATCGTCGCGCAGGTTGATCAGGTGCCCTTCGGTAGAGGGGCGCCGACCGATACTGAACGTCCAGGGGACATCGGCGCCGAAAAATTCGTCGTCAGTGTAGAGGAAATAGGCCGAGCGGACGCGGAGCTCGTCATTATAGGCCGATTCGTTGCTGACCCAGTCAAATCCTTCGAACGGCGCCGAAGAGGAGGCCATGGAGCGTTCGCCGAAAATTTTGTTGTAGGCGAGCTGACCGGTGAAGCTGATGTTTTCGTTGGCGGCGTAACTCATGTTCAGCCATAGGCGGTTGCTGAAAAGGGCATCGTTTTTGCGGGTGGTTCCGTCGGCCATTTCATAGCGGAGATTATCGACGCTGGTGCGGAAATCGACCCCCCATTTGAGATTATCGTTATTGGTTTTTTTGTTCAGATCGTCGATCTGGTCTTGCATCTCTTCGAGCGTTTCATCGAGTTTGGACGATGAGGCGACCGTTGTTTTGGGAGCGTCGGCATCAGGGGTTGAAAGCCGCGAAGAGAGTTTGGCGTTTTCGTTTTTGAGCGCATTGAGCTCGGCTTTGAGCGCCGCCATCTCTCTTTCCATTTTTTCGAACCGCTCCAGCAAAGCGTCGTTGGCGGTCGCTCCGGTTGTCAGGAATGCCGCGGCGGCTACCGAAACCATTATCCGTTTAGTCATCATTTCTCCTTATCTGAACATCCGCGCGTCAGGTAGTGTGGCGATATTAACAAAAATTATATAAAAGTAATTTGAATAAGTTGAAATTTGTGTGATAAAAACGTGACGTTGCGCACATCATTAAACACAGATTAAATTAAGCTATATTTCAGTATAATCCGCACGATTTTCTCTCCCGTTTCACGACGGCCTCGAGAAAAAAATCGCAAGCGCACCGCCGTTCTCGTGCAACCGATGGTTCATCGGCCCTGTCCGCGGTCGCCCAAGAAAACGAAGAACAAACTAAAATATCTCTCCTCAGGAGTCACACATGGTCACAATGAAAGACCTTCTCGAATGTGGTGTCCACTTCGGTCACCAAACACGTCGCTGGAACCCGAAAATGAAAAAATATATTTTCGGCGTCCGCAAAAACATTTACATCATCGACCTCCAAAAAACATTGCGTTATTTCCGCAATGCGTATCAGCAAGTCGTTGACGCTGCGGCGGAAGGGAAAACCGTTCTGTTCGTCGGTACGAAAAAACAAGCGCGCGTAGCGATCCGCGAAGCGGCTGAAAAATGCGGCATGCCATACGTTGACAACCGCTGGTTGGGCGGAATGCTCACCAACTTCCCGACAATCCAGAAATCGATCCGTAAACTGGACATCATCGAAGAGATGCAAAGCAGCGGGCAGGTTAACCTTCTGACCAAAAAAGAAGCGCTGATGATGGAACGCCAGAAACAAAAACTGATCGCGTACCTCGGCGGTATCCGCCACATGAAAACGCTTCCCGACATGATGTTCGTTATCGATGCGGTAAAAGAACACATCGCGGTTCAGGAAGCGCGCAACCTCGGAATCAAAGTAGTTGCTCCTCTGGATACCAACTGTGATCCCGACGTCATCGACATCCCCATCCCGGGTAACGACGACGCGATCCGTTCTATACAGCTTTTCTGTAAAGAAATGGCCGAAGCGGTTCTCGAAGGTAAAGCACTGGCTAACGGCGGAAGCGATGAAGCCGTTGTCGAAGAAGAAGTAGCGGTTGAAGCTGCGGCCGAAGAAGCTGCGGCAAGCGAAGAAGTCGCAGAGGAAGCGTAATCATGGCAGAAATTACAGCAGCAATGGTAAAAGCGCTTCGGGAAGCAACCGATGCGCCCATGATGGATTGTAAAAAGGCTCTGACCGAATCCGAAGGAGACATGGAGAAAGCCAAAGAGTGGCTCCGTGACCGCGGTATGGCTCAAACGGCCAAAAAAGCGGACCGTGTTGCGGCAGAAGGCCTTCTGGGGCTGAAAGTCGCCGATACGTTTGCTTCGGCATCGCTCGTCGAGATCAACTCCGAAACCGACTTCGTCGCGAAAAACGACGGTTTTATCGCCCTTGTCGGCAATACTGCGGCACACATTTTTACGACCGGCGTCAGCACTCTTGAAGAGCTGAACGAGTCGTCATACGAAACCGGGACTTTTTCGGAGTATTTCACCGCTCAGGTCGCCCGTATCGGTGAAAAAATCGTTACCCGCCGTTTCGTAACGCTCAATGCCGGCGAAAACGGCGCGGTGAACGGCTACGTCCACTCAAACGGCCGCGTAGGCGTTCTCGTAGCGGCCAAATGCGACAGCCAGAAAACGGCCGAGCTTATGGCTCCGATGCTCAAAAACATCGCGATGCACGCTGCGGCGATGAAACCTTCGGTCCTTTCGTACAAAGATTTCGACGCGTCATTCGTCGAAGCCGAAACAATCGGCCGTATCGAAGCGATCAAAACCGAGAACGAAGAGCTCGCGCGTTTGAAAAAACCGCTGAAAAACGTTCCCCAGTATATCTCTATGTCACAACTCACTCCCGAAGTGATGGCGGCTGCGGAAGAGGCGATCAAAGCCGAACTCGCCGCAGAAGGAAAACCGGAGAAAATCTGGGCCAACATCATCCCGGGTAAACTTGCCCGTTTCGTTGACGACAACACGACGCTGGACAAAGAGCTGGCGCTTCTTGACCAGAAATACGTCATGGACGACTCTTTGACGGTAGCCGAAGCGGTTGCCAAAGAAGCCGCGAAACACGGCGGTACTGCCGAGATCGTCGAATTCATCAAGTATGAAGTCGGTGAAGGTATCGAAAAACAAGTCACCGACTTCGCTGCCGAAGTCGCTGCACAAATGGGATAAGCCTCCGGGCGCATCCTCTGCCCGCTTCGGCGGGACCCCTTCCTTTTTCTTAATCTAATTTCTCCTATAATTGCTCCATGACACTTATAAACGCCACATCCTTATCGCATGCATTTGAGTATCCGCTGTTTGAGGATATATCGCTTGGTCTGCAAAGCGGCGAATCGATTGCGATCGTCGGGGTGAGCGGCAGCGGAAAATCGACGTTGATGCATGTCCTTTCGACGATGCTGCGTCCCAACGGCGGCAGAGTGGAACTGTTCGGGCGGGATATTTACGCACTCAATGATGCGGAATTGGTTCGCCTCCGGCGTCACGAACTGGGGCTTATTTATCAGAGCCACTATCTTTTTAAAGGGTTTAGTGCGTACGAGAACCTTGAAGTCGCGGCCCTTTTGGCAAACGAGACGATCGACCCGCAACTGCTCGAGCGGCTTGGAATCGAGCGCGTCATTACCCAAAAAGTAACCGAACTCTCCGGCGGGCAGCAGCAGCGGGTATCGATCGCCAGGGTCCTCTCCAAAAAACCGCGCCTCATTTTCGCGGACGAGCCGACGGGCAATCTCGATCATGCCACGGCCGAAGAGGTGATGGGGATATTCGAGGAGTATCTTCAAAAGCGTGATGCGGGGATGGTCTTGGTGACCCACGATGAAGCGTTGGCCCGTCGCTGCACCCGTGTATACCGGATGCAAAACGGGACGCTAGACGCGGTGTAGCGATGGAATGGGCGCAGCTGTTCAGCGAAGGGAGGACGATAGCGTTTTTGCTGTTGTTTACCCGTTTTACCGCTCTATTCATGGCGGTTCCCATTTTTTCCCACATGAATATCCCCATCAGCGTCAAAGCGGCAATGGCCTTTTTTTTCACCGTCTTTTTTTTCGGTGCCGTCCCTCCTCTAAACATCCCGACAGACGCGTTGAGCCTTACCGTCGCCATTCTGGGTGAGATGCTCTTTGGGCTGGTGGTCGGGACGATACTGCAGCTGGCGTACCACGTTGTCACGTTCGCCGGCGGGCAGATATCGTTTATGATGGGATTTTCGCTTGCCTCGGCGATCGACCCGCAATCAGGGGTGTCGATGCCGATCGTCAGCCAGTTTTTGGCTCTGCTCGCATTGATGATACTACTCGTTTTCGACCTGCACCACTGGATTTTGCTCTACGCGTCGGCGTCGATATCGCAGGTCCCCCTGGGGGGATTTATGATTACTCCTTCGCTGTTCCAGTACATCATGCATGCCACGCTCAATATGTTCGTCGTGGGCTTTATGATCGCGTTTCCGATCACGGCCCTCTCCATTCTCGCCGATATCATTTTCGGTATGCTGATGAAGACGATGCCGCAGTTCAACCTGCTGGTGATCGGGATGCCGATCAAGATCGCGGTGTCGTTCGTCGTACTGATGGCGACCCTTGCCGCAACGCTGGCCATCGTGACGTCGCAGACCCAAAGCGCCTATAATTTCCTGGAAAAGCTATTCTAGATAGGGACGAGAACGCCGCAGCAGGGGGAGAAGCGCTTTACGTGCCGAGGCGGCGCTCGCGGGCTCTTCGCTGCATCGCACGAGTACGGCTTCGCTTTCTGTGGCTTCCGATACGAGCGGGACCGGAAAAGTACAGATGCCGCGTTCCCCGATAAGCAGGACGCTCCCCTCCATCGGCCGTGCGCGGTAAAGGAAAAGATCGATTCCGCGGTATTGGATCAGGCTGAGAGGATCGCCTTGCGGGTCAGAAAGGATAAGCGTGACGCATGATCCCTTGCGGGCCGCCTTTGAGAGCAGTTTTTTAAACTCTGGATGGTGTAGTTTTGGTGTGGCCACAAGCAGGGAATCGTCCGATTTCCGGAGCGATTCGGAGAGAAAAGCGAACATGCGGCTCTGATCGTCGGGGAGGAGGAAGAACGTTTCGTTTCCCAAAAGCATCGTAAACGGTAAAAGAAATCCCAGAAGTTTTATCATTTAATTTTTTTTTAGTTACAATCATACCATTTAGCTTTTGGCAGAACAAGAGCAAGTGAAAAGGGGCCGTAGAGATTATGACTATTTTGCTTTTTAACGACAACCCGGTAGTCCAGAAACTGGTGTCTCTGAGCGCGCAGAAAACGAAAGACGATCTGAGTGTCGCCGCATCCCTTGACGAAGTGTCCGGAAGCGAATACGATTTGCTCATTATCGACGACGCGTTGTACAGCGAAGAGGTATTCGGGGCGCTCAAAGAGCGTATCACCTGCAAAAGCGCCCTTTTTATGGCGACACGCGGCAATATCGTACCGGCCGGATTCGACAACGTCATCAACAAACCCTTCCTGCCGACCGACCTGGTCGAGACGTTGATCCAGATCGACAAAAGCATTGCCCCCGCAGCAGCAAAAACCGCTCCTGCCGCTGCTGTGCAAGAGGATCCGTATGCGATCGACCTTCAAGAAACGCTGGCTGAAGTCGATCATGACGCCGAAGGATTTCTGGATCACGATCTTGATGCGGCCGGCGATGACTTTAGCCTTGACGACCTGGAAGGTTTCGGCGACGACGAAACACCTAAGACGGCCGTACTTGATAGCGAAGAAGTTCAGGAAGTCCAGGGGCTGCTCGAAGCCGCCGAAAGCGATGCGCTGATCGAAGAGGACGAAATTACGGTCAAAGGGATTGATGATTTCGGTGTGCCTGAAAAACCCGAGATGGAAGACGAAGCGTTCGATTTCGAGGGGCTCGTAGGAAGTGAAAATACCGATGCCTCCGCGGAGGACGAATTTGATTTCGAAGGGTTGATCGGCGTCGAAGGCGACGAAACGGCGGCCGAAACCGAGCCGGACTTGTCTGCGGCGGAAGCATTGAGCGCTCCGGAGTCGCCGGAAGAGGAACTGATGTTCGGCGAGATTCCGGATGAGACGGCCGGTGAAGAGATTCCGGAAAACGCCCTTCCCGAGCTGGAGGAGGACGAACCGTTTGATTTTGGCGAAGACTTTGCCGACGCGGGGCTCTTGTCTGAAGAACCCGAGGATGAGGCCGCGCTTCCCGACCTGCCTGAAAGCGGCGATGCGCTCATCGACGATGAGGCTTTCGGGGAACTCGAATTCCAGATCCAAGAAGCGGTCGATGAACTCGAACCTGAAGATCTCGATATGGAACTCGATGCGGGGGTTCTCGAAGAGTTCGATTTAGGCGACGGCGGAGAAGGGAGCGGGGGATTCGATGAATTCGATACCCTTGACGAACGGGAACTGAAGCTGGCGATCGGCGAAGAGGTGGAAGAAGAACCTGAAATCCGGGTGGGGGGAAGCGAGTTTGCATCTTTGGGAGCCGAAGCGCTGGCCGAGGCATCGGGGCACGCTCAGGCTGAAACGATGGCCCCGAAAGAATCTTTCGCCGCGGAGATGGATGAGGAAGGGACCCATGCCGAAGGGGTGGAAGCACTGCAGGCGCTTCTTAAAGCCCTCTCCAACGAAGAGGTTGCCAAATCGCTAAAAGGGCTTAACATCAGCATTAATATCAATTTCGGGAACGACAAGTGAATCTTGAAAGCGGAGCGATACTCGTCCTCTCCGGCCCAAGCGGTGCGGGGAAAAGTTCTCTGATAGCCAAAATTATCGATCATATCGGACCCACCTATTTTTCGATCTCGACGACGACGCGGCCCATGCGGGAGGGGGAGATCGACGGCGTCCACTACCATTTTGTGGGCGAAGAGGAGTTCAAGCGCGACGTCGAGCAGGAGATGTTCCTCGAATACGCGGTGGTTCACGGCAATTACTACGGCACCTCCCTCGGACCGGTGATACAGGCATTGAAAGAAGGGAAGCTGGTCATTTTCGACATTGACGTACAGGGACATGATGCGGTGCAAAACCGTCTGGCCGACATTACGACGTCGGTCTTTATCACGACTCCGACCCTCGAGGAACTCAAACGGCGTCTTTACGGCCGTTCTACCGACAGCGATGAGATCATCGCCAAGCGGATCGAGATGGCCAAGCGTGAGGTGCAGCGGATCAGCGAATACGATTTCCTGGTCGTCAACGACGATCTCGATACCGCCGCCGAAGTGCTCGTTTCAATCGCCAAGGCCGCGCGGATGAAGATCCCTACGCTGCGCATCAACGAGTTTGTCCAGAAATGGGAAGCGCAAGGCTAAAAGAGCGTATAAGTTCGCGTAATCTTATAAGGACGGTTACAGCAATGAGCCGTTATACTACAGCGCTAAATTTTTGAGAGAAGGAATTCTGCGTATGAGTATGCCAAGCGGAACCGAATTATTACTGATTTTCGGGATTGTCATTTTGTTGTTCGGTGCGAAAAAAATCCCCGATCTGGCCAAAGGAATCGGACAGGGTATCCGTAATTTCAAAAAAGAGATGAAAGAAGAAGAACCTGCCGCCCCTACCGCTTCCGCGACTCCCGAAGCGCCCAAGCAAGTTGAAACTTCTACCACCGCCAGCGTAGAAGCTCCCAAAGACCAAACGAAACAAGCGTAAGCCTTGAAACAGCGAGTCAGTGCGCTGTTGCGCGATAAATTCAATACAGACGTCATCCTCGAAAAGCCGAAAGACCGATCTTTCGGCCATTTCGCCACTCCCATTGCTTTTTCTCTTGCCAAAGAACTGCGCAAATCGCCGATGGCGATCGCCGAAGAGATCGCCGGATCGTTCGGAGACGAATCGATGTTTACGGCGGTCGAATCGGTCAAAGGGTACATCAACTTCCGTCTCTCCGAACATTTTCTCGACGAGTACGCTTCGTGGGCTTTGAACCACGGAAACGAATTCGGAAATGCCGACAAGAAAGGGACTATTCTGCTTGAGTTCGTTAGTGCGAATCCGACGGGTCCTTTGCACATCGGACATGCCCGAGGGGCGGTTTACGGCGATACCCTGCTTCGTTTGGGACGCCACCTCGGCTACGACATCACCGCCGAATATTACGTCAACGACGCGGGGAACCAGATCGACCTGCTGGGGACTTCGCTCCAGCTCGAAGGGCGCGCGAGCGTATTGGGCGAAGAGGTCGAATGGCCCGAGAAATATTACCGCGGCGAGTACATGAGCCTGTTGGCCCGTGAAGCGGTCGAAATCTTCGGAGCCGACGCGCTGCGCGACGAGAGCCGCCAAAAAGAGCTCGCACTCTGGGCCAAAGACAAGATCCTCGAACAGATCGTCGAAAGCCTCCGTGCGGTCAACGTCCACTTCGATACGTTCGTCAGCGAAGCGTCCCTGTACGACGAGTGGGATCGCGTTATGGCCAAAATGGGCTCGGGCGTTTATCTGAACGAAGGGAAGACCTTTATCCGCTCCTCCGAACACGGAGACGACCATGACCGGGTCGTGGTGCGCGAAGACGGCCGCCCGACTTATCTGGCCGGGGACATTATCTATCATAATCAAAAATTCGAACGGGGATTTGATCATTACATCAATATCTGGGGTGCCGACCACCACGGCTACATCGCCCGCGTCAAAGCGGCGGTCGGATTTTTGGGATACGAGCCGCAGAAACTCGAAGTACAGCTTTCGCAGATGGTGAGCCTCCTCAAAGACGGGGAACCGTTCAAAATGTCCAAACGGGCCGGGACGGTGATATTGATGAGCGACGTCGTCGAAGAGATCGGTGCGGAGGCGCTTCGTTTCATGTTCGCAAGCAAAAAAAGCGATACGGCGCTCGAATTCGACGTCGAAGAGCTCAAACGCGCCGACAGTTCGAACCCGATTTACTATATTCAGTACGCGCACGCCCGTATCCAGACGCTGATCTCCAAAAGCGACAAGAGCATGGAAGAGATCATGGGGACGCATTTGCACGGCCTCAGCGCCGATGCGGACGCACTGCTGTTCGAAGCGCTCTTGCTGCCTGAGATCATCGAGGATGCGTTTGAATCGCGCCAGGTTCAGAAACTTCCCGATTACCTCAAAGCACTCGCAGCCCGCCTGCATAAATTCTATTACGACAACCGGATCATCGGAAGCGAAGAAGAAGCGAAGCTCCTGAAACTGTTCCTGGTGGTTGCCCTGTCGCTTAGATCGGGACTCTCCCTTCTGGGTATCGAAGCCAAAGACCGGATGTAAATCCGTTCGGGCTTTCCCTCCTTTTTCTTCTCCCCCTTTTTTTGATTTCGGACGAGAACCGTTAGCGTACCGATAGGTTCGGGTGCTATAATTTCGCATTCGAGATAACAGGAGCGCATAATGGTAAAAATCGCGGCAGTACAGATGCAAATGGGAGCCGACAAAGGCGCGAACGTCGCCAAAGCCGAACAAATGGTGCGCGAAGCAGCCGCAAACGGCGCGCAGATCATTTTATTGCCCGAACTCTTCGAAGGGTATTATTTCTGTAAGGATATGGACGCGAAATATTTCGAATGGGCCAAGCCGCGCGAAGGGCATCCGATGATTGCACGTTTCAGCGCCCTTGCTAAAGAACTGGGGGTCGTACTCCCCATCAGCTATTTCGAGCGGGACGGTGATCGTTATTTCAATTCGCTGGTGATGATCGATGCCGACGGTACGGTCATGGAAAACTACCGCAAAACCCATATCCCCGACGGCCCGGGATACGAAGAAAAATTCTATTTCGTCCCCGGAGATACCGGGTTTAAAGTGTGGAATACCCGCTACGCCAACGTAGGGGTAGGAATCTGCTGGGACCAGTGGTTTCCCGAAACGGCCCGAAGCCTTACCCTCATGGGGGCGGACGTGATTTTCTATCCGACCGCGATCGGAAGCGAGCCTGAAATCGGGGTCGATTCGGCATCACACTGGCAGCGGGTCCAGATGGGGCACTCGGCGGCCAATATCGTCCCTGTGGCTGCGGCAAACCGCATCGGCGTCGAAGCGGGAGAGAGCTGTACCCTCACGTTTTACGGTTCGTCGTTCATCACCGACCATACGGGGGAAAAGATCGCCGAGGCCTCGCGTGATAAAGAGGAGATTCTTTACGGTGAGTTCGATCCCTCATCGATCCGAGAACACCGTCACTACTGGGGACTGATCCGCGATCGCCGCCCCGAATGTTACGGAGAAATCGTCAAACGTTAAAGTGGAACTCCTTTTGCTTTAGTACAACAAATACTACTGCAACGGGGGTTTCCGTGAGAGTCGTTTTACGTAATAACGCCATCTTCGTCCAAGGGAGTTCGAATACCCTCGAAGAGCCCTGGATGGAAGAATTCTTCGAACATCATATTTATAACACGTTGTTTTTGGACAATGGGGTGTTAGTGCTCAACAACGAACATTCTTCGGAGAAAAAAGAAGAATTCCTCGAAACCCTCAGCGACGAGTTTACCCGTATAAACGATCTCTCCAGCCCGTTTTACCGTCGTTCGCTCAAACGGTGCAAAACCGCTGCGGTACGGATCGAACTGCCATACCGTGAAGAAGAGAAAGTCGAAATCGAACTTTACGCGTTCAGCTCCAGCCGCGTCCGCTTTACCCTCGATTCGCCCAACGGGTGGATCATGCGCTATCTCAAGCAGCAGCTTTCCGGTCTCGTCATCAACGCCACCTCTACCCAGATCGACGTCGACGTCGGCACCGCAGCGGCTAAAGCGCGTCTTGAAAAAACGCTCAATCGCCGCGAGGTACTTCACTACGCGATCCATTACCGCTATGACGACGAGTTCATGAGCCGGCTTTACAGCCAGTACAAAGGGTGGGGATTCAGCAGCGAAAGCATAGACAAAATGATTCGCTACCATGCGATTTTCGAGCTCCCGGTCGGGGCGAAACCGGCCGATCTGAAAAAACAGTACCGCAAGCTTGCACGTCGTTACCATCCCGACCGCGTACAGACGCAAAGCCCCGAAGTGATTAACAAATACACCCAGAAATTTCAGCTGCTGCAGGAAGCCTACGACGCTCTACGGGCGGCGAGTTAAGGCCATCAGCTCTTCGGCGTCGAACAGATATAGGCGCGCAGAGCGTAGATGGGCAAGTTCGTTCGAAAACCCCCGCTTGGCAAACAGAAAGATTTTATCGGGCTCAAGCGAGAGGCGAAGACATTTCTCTTCGAGATGGCGCAGCTCTTTTTTGTTCACCTTGTGGTTCGTCCATTTGCATTCGCCGATCCACGTTTCTCCTTCATACGTTTCGCAAAACAGGTCGATTTCCACTTCCCGGTCCCAGTAACTCCCCGAATCGAGCAGTTGGACATCGAACCGTTCGGCCAGGATTTCACGGATATAGAGGCCGCAGAGTTCTTCGAACGTGAACCCCGTAAAAGCATTCGCATGGAGGTGGAAATGTTCCCAGAAAGGATCATATTCCCCGCGGCGTATCGTCTCTGAAAACGGTTCGACGAAGGCAAACCAGAATCGGAGAAACGGAGTCGCGAACCGGAGTTTGTGGCTGATTTTGTGGCGTTCGACCTCTTTTTTGAATTTTTGTTTGGGATGCAGCCGCACCGGAGGAGTTTCGCGGGAGCGCTCAAGGGTGAGATAGCCGTTGCGGCGGAGGTATTCGAACGCTTCGCTTCCTCTTTCTTTGCCTATTTTCGCCCGTCGGTATGCCGAGAGGTGGCGGCGGTCGCCTACCGCGATGGCCCGTAACAAACGGATATAGAGTCCCTCTTCCCCGAGCGGTTCCATGAGCTTTGCACGATGGGTTTCAAACGGTGCGAGAACATGGCGCTCGAGGAGGGTTTCGACGCTCTGGTCGGTATCGATCGCCTCGTCGATACCTCCGAAAAGGGCGAACAGCGAAATGCACTCTTCCATGTCGGACGGAAGATTACGGTGAAAAAAATCGCAAAAAAGTTGTTTATCCATTTGCGGAAGATTATAGCGAATTCTCTTCGGAACGAAATTCATTTCCCCAGCGCAATATATTGAGGCCGTATTTGTTTCGGATCGAGACGGCGGCGGTATCGAGAGAGCGTTCATGGACGTCCGATTCGTAATCGAGCAGGGAAAAGACCCGGTGGGTCTGGGAACTGAAATGCGATGCGGACAGCCCGAGATGGTTGACCGCCCCCAGAGGATGTGCGTCCGCGCGTGAAAAAAGGGACAATGCCAGGGTACGGAAGCGCCGTTCGCTGAACAGACGTGCTTCAGTGAGGCTGTAGTGCGCTTTGGGGTAGTGGAGGTAATGGAGCGAAAGGGTGTAGGTGGTCGGGTAGACTTCGAGTTTATGGATGGCATACGCCAGATGGCGCGAGAGGATTGCGACTCGGCGGCGGAGTTCATCCCGGTCGTATACCGGATCGAAGGTGCGGGAAATCCCGATCGATTTACGGGGCGCGCGGAGGCTTAGCTCCCCCAGCTCGTGTCCGCTGATCCGGTCGTAGAGCGCCGAGGCGTACGGCCCCCAGGAACGCACCAGCGGTTCGGCCCGCAACAGATCACCGAGGGTTTCGAGGCGGTACTCTCGGCATCGCCGCTGGATGCTTTTCCCCAGTCCGGGGAATTTTTCGACCGCTACGGAACGGGTAAAAGCGGCGATCTGGTCGGGAAAGAGAGTGCGGCATCCGAACGGTTTGGCTTCGTCGGTGGCGAGTTTGGCGAGGTATTTGGAATGGGCGGCTCCGATGGAGACGGGCAGACGGAGATGCTTTTTGATCGCATGCCGCAACGCGTCGGTGAATTCGGGGATCTCCTCATCGGGTACCCACCCCTCCAGATCGCCGTAAAATTCGTCGATGCTTGCCTGCTCCACCAGGGGGATCCGCTCTTGCAAAAAGTCGTGAAGCGCCCGCGAAAGGCGGTGATAAAGGCGCATATTCGGCGCTTTGACGATCAGCGAGGGGCATCGGCCGAGTGCTTCGCGCAGGCTCATCCCGGTTTTGACGCCGAATGCTCGCGCTTCGTAACTGGCCGTGGTGACGATACCTCGGATCCGCCCGTCGGGGTCGATATACTGCTTGAGATCATCTCCCTGGTAACGGTGAAAGAACGCGCCGACAAACGCGCCGCCGTTATCGATCAGCAGCTCCTGATTCGAAGCGGTGCCCGAAAAGATATACGGATCCCCGCGTCCTCCGATCGCAACGGGCTTGCCCTCAAGCGCGGCATCGACGGTTCGTTCGGCGGAGACAAAAAAACAGTCCAGGTCAATGTGTATTTTCATACGGCAAGTGTAATGCAAGAACAAAGAGAAAGGGGAAAATATGGCAGAATGCACGCCGGCATCCTGTTACATCGACGCGATGGCCCCTTCGATTTTTGTGAGGATTTCGCCTACTTTCCGCCGGTAGCTCTCGAGCGCCGTCTGATAGGCGGCGGAGAGCGGAGCCCCCGAGGCCAGGTCTTCGACGATACCGATCATCGACTGAAGGAAATCGCGATGGGCCGCGCATTCATGGCAGACGGTCGTATTTTCGCACATCCCCTCGTTCATCACGACGTAGGCGTTCTGCGTCGCTTCGCTCAGGTGTACGAAATAGCTCTGTTCCCCTCCCGCTTCTGCTTGCAGAAGCCTGGAAATTTCGGTGAATCGGGAATGTGCGTCACGGATAATGTCGTTCATGGTGATCCTCCATTGAAAACGTTTGTGTTCGATTATAACTAAAAATTAACTTATTGGGTATGTGCGGAGCCAAGTAGGATACAATTGCAGCATCAAAAAAGCGTCGGAAAAGGATCTTTCCGAAACGCTCGGGCGAAAGGAGTGACATGGAATACCGCTATATCGGCCGCAGCGGGCTGCGCGTCTCGCCGATTTGCATGGGGACGATGACGTTTCCGGGACAGTGCGACGAGAAAGAAGCGTTTGCCATCCTGGACAAAGCGTACGAAGCGGGGGTCAATTTTTTCGACACCGCGGAACTCTACCCCGTCCCCCCCTCCGAAACGCTTGCGGGGCGGACCGAAGAGATCGTCGGACGGTGGCTGAAAACCAAGCCCAGAGAGAGCGTCATCCTGGCCAGCAAGGTGGCCGGAGCCGCGTCGGGATGGTTCGTCCCCCCGATCCGCCACGGCCTTACGGCCATGGACCGTTTCCATATCGAGCGGGCCGTTGAGGGATCGCTCAAGCGGCTGGGGACCGATTATATCGACCTGTACCAGATGCACTGGCCCGATACAGTCGTTCCGATCGAAGAGACGATGCGCGCGTTCGACGCGCTGGTGCAAAGCGGGAAGGTGCGCTACGTCGGTACCTCGAACGATACGGCGCGCGGAACGATGAAATCACTGATGGTATCAAAGTACGAAAAGCTCTCCCGGTTCGAATCGATCCAGAACAATTTTTCTCTCCTCAACCGCCGTGATCTGACCGAAATCGCGGCGTTGTGCCGTGAGGAGCAAATCTCGCTGCTGCCGTATTCGCCGCTTGGAGGAGGGGTTCTAAGCGGAAAATACAATCAGGATATCCGGGCGCAGGGGCGTTTTAGCGATTACGTCAAATCCCCCAACAAGCGCCAGCGGCTGATGGCGGCGCGGTTTTTGAACGACAAAACGCTCGCCTCGACGCAGGAGTACCTCCGGATCGCCGCCGAGGCGGGACTCCATCCGGTGACGATGGCGATCGCGTGGAGCAAGCAGTTCGATTTCGTCGCTTCCACGATCATCGGGGCGACGTCGGCCGCGCAGCTTGATGATTCGCTCGCGGCGATGGAGGTAACCCTCCCGGCCGAATTACTTCAAAAACTGGATGAGGTCCATGCGAAAATACTCTATCCTATGGGCTAGCCTCGCGGTCCTCGTGCTGGGAGGATGCGGAACGAAACACTTTACGCTCAGCGAACCCAAGATGATCACCCTCAAAACCCCCAAGCTCAAATTTGCCGATACCGGGTATCTCCGCACCGACGGCGATGGTGTCGAACTCGAACTTTTTACCGCCGGGGTTGCGGTCGAAAAAATCCGTATCGACGGCGAAGTGTGCGTCAGCGCCGGGTGTATGAACGAAGAAAAGTTCGTCAGGGAGTATCTCTACCCAGACTATCCGGTCGATACGATGCGAAACGTTCTGCTGGGTCGCGATATTTTCGGCGGGAAAGGGAAAGAGGAGATGTGCGACGGAAGGCTTTTCCAGTTCGTCCGCGACGACGAAATGGACATCATCTACCGCCGGGGAAAAGGGGAGATTTATTTCAAGGACCGCCTCAACGGGATCATCGTCCGGATCAACGATCTTGACGAAAATCAATCGCGCTAGAGACGCAATCGGTTACAATCGACACCAAAAAAGGGATTGACGATGAACGTTTCCCCCGATTTTTCTCTCCCGCTGCGGGTTATTGCCCCCTATTTTCTCACGGGTGCGTTCTTCTACACCCTTTCGATGGGCTATCTGTGGTTTGCCGATCCTGCCGTTTCGGCTGCCGATATGCGGCTGTTGGCATGGACCCATGCGTACATGGTGGGATTTGTGATGAGCGTGATCGTGGGGGCGATGGGACAGCTCTGCGTTGTCGTCGGCGAAGTGCATCACCGTTATCCCGCCCTGTTCGTATGGATCGCCCCGATACTTGGGATCGGGAGTATGCTCCTGTTCGCTGGGTTTGCGTTCGATCCTTTCTGGCTGATCGCGGGGGGCGGCCTGATCGTCGCGGCGTTGGGACTTTTTGCCTGGGATCTTTTTCTGACCGTCCGTCGCAGCCGCCGCCGAACGGCGGTAATCCGGTCGATGCAGTGGAGCACTTTTTTTCTTGGGATCGGGCTGGCGGTCGGAATCGCGATGGCGGGAGGGTATGCCGGGGCGTGGCCGATCGATCCTTCGCGATGGCTCCCGCTGCATCTGATGACGGTATTCGGGGGATACGTTCTGCTCAATGTAATGGGGGTTAGTACCGTGCTGCTCCCGATGTTCGGAGCGTGTGAGCGGTTCTCAGACAATGACCATGCCTTCAGCTTTTACGCGATGATCGCGGCGGTGGCCGCAATGATTCTCTCCGCGCTCCTGCAAACCGGATGGCTTGAAGGGATATCCCTGGGGGCGGCGCTCTTTTCTATGCTGCACTACCTTCGGGTCGTTTATCGCATTTTCACCTCCAAAAAACGGCGCTACGCCGATATCTGGGAACGCTCGCTCACGGTTGCGTTCATCGCACTGGTCGGGTGCGTCGGAATCGGGATATACGGGTACGTCACGGGAGATGAGAAAAGTGTTTTGACGGCGTTCTGGCTGCTGATGGCGGGATTTATCGGCTTTCTGATCACGGGCCACCTCTACAAGATCGTACCGTTTCTGGTGTGGTTTGAACGTTTCGCCCCCCGCCTTGATGAAGAAGAGGTGCCGATGATCCATCAGCTCCTGCCGACGCGCTTGGCCGACGCACAGTGGGGAAGCGCCCTTGCGGGGGTAGCGGCGATCGCCGTTTCGCTGTGGCTGCAGAGCGGGTGGCTGTGGCAGGCGGGTGCGGCTATGCTGTTTTTATCGGGGGTTCTGCTGATCGCCGTCATCGTGAAGGTGCTGCGGTATCGGGTATAATGGCACTCTTTCAATGAACGAGGAGCATGCATGAAACTCAGCCGCCGCAGCGGGACGATCGAACAGTCCCATATCCGGTCCATGACCGGGGCCTGCAACGCCGTGGGCGGAATTAACATGGCGCAGGGGGTATGCGATCTCCCCGTCCCTTCCGAGGTGATCGAAGGGGCGAAATGGGCGATGGATCAGGGGATCAACATCTACACTCCGACCGAAGGATTGCCCCGTCTTCGCGAAGCGATCGCGGCGAAGATGAAAAGGTTTTACGGCGTCGACGTACTCCCCGAACAGGTTCTCGTCAGCGACGGGGCGACGGGGGCGTTTTATACGGCGTGCCTCTCACTCCTCGAACCGGGGGACGAAGTGATGCTGTTCGAACCCTACTACGGCTACCACCGCTCGACTCTGACCTCGATCGGGGCGGTGCCGACGTTCGTGCGGCTCGAAGCGCCTGAATGGACACTTGATATGGAGGCTCTTCAAGCAGCGCTAACCCCGAAAACACGTGCTATGGTGATCTGCAATCCGGCCAACCCGAGCGGCAAGGTCTACACCCGCGAGGAACTCGAATCGATCGGCGCGTTTGCCGAAAAACACGACCTGATCGTCTTTTCCGATGAGATGTACGAGCACTTCCTTTACGACGGCGCTGCCCACGTTCCCGCTCTCTCGGTCCCGGGCCTCAAAGAGCGGTGCGTCACGATGTCGGGATTCTCGAAAGTCTTCAGCGTGACCGGATGGCGGCTGGGGTACGCAATCGCGCCGCTTCACGTGATCGAGGCGATGGCGCAGTTTAACGACCTGATCTACGTCTGCGCCCCTGCGCCGTTGCAAATCGGGGCGGCGGTCGGGCTGGAGCGGCTGGGTGATGGCTACTATGCGGAACTCTCCCAAGTTCATCAGCACAAACGCGACCTTTTCTGCGCCGCCTTGCGTGATGCCGGTCTTTCCCCAAGCGTCCCGAGGGGGGCATACTATATCATGACCGACGTGAGCGGCGTGAACGGTAGCGACGATTTTGAAAAAGCGATGGCCATACTGGAAAAAACGGGTGTCGCTTCGGTCCCCGGACGCGCTTTTTACCACGATGACGCGGGGAAAAACATGGTCCGCTTTTGTTATTCTAAACCGCTTGAGGTACTCCAAGAAGCCGCCGAGAGAATTCGCAAACTGCGCTAAAATGTCATTATTAATTATCAGGATTTCAGCATGGCCAAATATGTAGGCGCCCACGTTTCCGCCAGCGGCGGGGTGTTTAATGCCCCCCTCAACGCGATGGCGATCGGTGCGAAAGCGTTCGCCCTCTTTACAAAAAACCAGAAACAGTGGACGGCAAAACCGCTGGATGATGAGACGATAGGATTGTTCAAAGAGAACCTTGCCAAAAGCGGCATTTTGCCCAAACACGTCCTTCCGCACGATTCGTACCTGATCAACCTCGGGCACCCCGAAGAGGAGAAACGGCAAAAATCGCTCGAAGCGTTTATCGACGAGACACGCCGCTGCATGCAGCTGGGACTGGATCGACTTAACTTCCACCCCGGCAGCCACCTCAAACAGATCAGCGAGGAGGAGTGCATCGACCGGATCGCCGCGTCGATGAACGAGACGCTCTCGCTCACCGAAGGGGTAAGCCTCGTGATCGAAAACACCGCGGGGCAGGGGAGCAACCTGGGGTGGAAGTTTGAGCACCTCGCCGCCATCATCGATCGGATCGAAGACAAAAGCCGCGTCGGCGTCTGCATCGACACGTGCCACATGTTCACCGCCGGCTACGACATCCGCACCCGCGAAGCGTACGAAGCGACCTGGGAAGAATTCGAGCGGGTCGTCGGCTTCAAATACCTGATGGGGATGCACATCAACGATTCCAAACCCGACCTTGGCAGCCGCGTTGACCGCCACGATTCGATCGGCAAAGGGAAACTGGGAATCGAGCCGTTTCGTTACATCATGAACGATCCGCGGATGGACGACATCCCGCTCGTTCTCGAGACGATCGACGAGACGATCTGGGCCGAGGAGATCAAGCTGCTCTACGGACTGCAGGCATAAACGATTCATACAGACCATACACAAGGACACTTTTGAAATATTTGATCGATTTTCTCGAAAATCCCGTCATTGAGCAAAGCCATATTTTCCAGCATCTCAAATGCTCGGCCGACGAGGCTAAAATTCTCCGGCTGCTGACCCGCAAATTTTTACAGGGGCAAGAAGACGTCGTCGTCGCCGAACTCCTCCAGGAGATTTACGGGGCGCAGGATTATTCGTTCCTTTCCCGTTTCGGTGAAGTAAAAACGCTGATGGAACTCGGATGGCTCACCCACCACTCTTTCACCCCCATAAAAATCAGCGAACTCTCGCAGCTCGAGCTCTACAATACCCCCGTGGCGCTTACCCCGGTATTCATGAAGCTGATCGAGGAGGGGTCGCTCGAGATGACCCTCCCCGATATAAAGCCCTATGCGGATCATCTGGAGTATCTGCAAGACCAGTTTTTCCGTATCGAGCTTTACCAGAAGATGAGCATCATCCGCCACAACGGTAACGAACACTCCCTGGGGATCAACCGCATCCAGAAAAAACTCGAACTCCTCGAAAAACGGATCGAGGAGCGGATCGCGCAGACGTCGCACGACGTCGTGCTGGACCGTTTTTTCAAAAACAAAAAACTCGAACCCAAAGAGCAGGTGATTTTCCTCGCACTGCTCAAGGAAGAGTACAGCGCGACCGAGGGGAACCTGCGGGAGATGAACACGCTGATCGACCTGATCAGTTTCGACGATTACGAACGGATCAAAAACCGCGCCCTCCTCGAAGACGGCGCGCGGCTCATCAACGAGGACGTCATCGATTACGAAGAGATGCTCAATCCCTTCGGCGGGATCAGCAGGGCGTTTTACATCGTCGATGAGGTGCTTCAGTCGATTATGCACCCGCAGAAAAAGAAAAAGGTGCGCAAACTCAAACTCGACATGCTGATCAAAGAGCAGGATATTTTCGAGCTGATCGAGCCTTCGACGTCGCTGGAGAACGTCGTTTTGAACCCGACGACCGAGCAGACGCTCCAAAACCTGATGCGCCAGCTTGACCGGGAGGTGGTGTCTCGCCTGCACGAGTGGGGGATCAAGGACAAAAAAGCGGGGATCGACGCGCGGATCATTTTTTACGGCCCTCCGGGGACGGGAAAAACGTTGACGGCCCATTCCCTGGCCAAATCGCTCAAACGCCAGGTGCTCAGTTTTGACTGTTCCAAAATCCTGTCGATGTATGTCGGGGAATCGGAGAAAAACGTCCGCAAAATTTTCGATACCTATGCCGATCTGACCCGTCAGACGAAAACCGAGCCTATCTTACTGCTCAATGAAGCCGACCAGTTCCTCTCCTCGCGCTCGTCGGGGGTCGGTTCATCGGCGGATCAGATGCACAACCAGATGCAGAATATTTTTCTGGAGCAGATCGAAAAATTCCAGGGGATACTGATCGCGACGACGAACCTACTCGAAAACATCGACCAGGCATTTTCACGCCGGTTCAACTACAAGATCGAGTTCAAAAAGCCCGACCAGAAACAGCGTCTTGCCTTATGGAAAATGATGCTTCCCCAAAACGCCCCCTACGAAGAAGGGTTCGACGTCGAAGCGCTGGTCTCCTACCCGCTGACGGGGGGGCAGATCAACCTGATCGTCAAAAATACCGCTTACCACGTCGCCGCCCGTAAAGAGGGAATATTCCGTCTGGAAGACTTTGTCGCAGAGATCAAAAAAGAGCGTTCGGGAAGTTTCGAGGGCGAGAAATCGATGGGTTTCATCAACCGCTGATTGTTTTCCGGGCAGCGGTGCAACACATCTGCAACATAAACGTAGTATAATGCATCCACAGCGAATGTTGTGATACATTGTGTGAAGGAGATGTTATGGGTTGGTTCGGCGATGACAGCGCACTGAAAAACGAGCTTTACGATCTGAAAAAAGCGTATGAGGCGATGGAGGAAGAGAACCGCCGCCTGCAGGATCGTCTCCGCGAATGCGAAGCGTTGAACGCTGAGCAGCCCGCATCGCATCAATGCGAAAACGCTACCGCCTTGATGACGTACCAAAACGAACAGCTTAAGCGCAATCTCCTCGACATTCAGGGGAACATGGCGGCATCCGTCGCTTCGTCACGCGAAAACATCGCCCAGTCCACTTCATTGCTGGAAAACATCATTGACCTGGGCGACAAAGCGTCAGGGATATCCAGCACGCTTGAAGGGCTCAATGCACTGGCGCTTGATTCGATGGGGACGGTTCAGGCTCTCTCCGAACGGGCGCAGGACGTCGCGAGCATCCTGGGGCTCATCAAGGATATTTCAGACCAGACCAACCTGCTTGCCCTGAATGCCGCGATCGAAGCGGCGAGAGCGGGTGAACACGGGCGCGGATTTGCGGTCGTGGCCGACGAAGTCCGCAAGCTTGCCGACCGAACGGACAAGGCAATCAGTGAAATCCACATTTCACTCCAGTCGATGAAACAAGACGTCACCACGATCGGCGAGAAATTCGAAAATATTCAGGAGAGCATTTCCGAATCCAACGAGTCGATCGGAACATTCACCACGAACATGCATACGAACGCGCAGATGATGCGCGAAACGTTCGGAAGTACCGAACACACCGCAGAACGGGTCTTTATGAGCCTGGCGAAACTTGATCACGTTTTGTGGAAAGTCAACACTTATCTCTCCGCCGTCACCCGTAAAGAGCAGTTCGCTTTCGTCGATCACCACAACTGCCGTCTGGGCAAATGGTACGAGCAGGGTGAAGGGGCGCAGTTTTTCAAACAAACCCCGAGTTACGGAGCCCTGGAAACTCCTCATTCGATTGTCCATAACACAACGCACAAGATTTTTGATCTGCTCCACAGCGAGAGCATCGGCTCGGACAAAATGGTACGCGCTTTCGAAGAGATGGAACATGCGAGTGACGGTGTGTTTACGACGCTTGACCGCATGCTGCAAGAAAAACAGTGATGCGTATTTGATTCGAATGGTAGCACTTAGAATCGTTTCAAATCGATCGGACGGCGGAGTGCGTTACGCGTGTTGTAGCAATTCGATACTTTAAAGCCCTTTTTCTCCCAATGTGTTACAATATTTAACATATTTTCTTCTTTGCCTTTTTTTATCTGTTCCCTATCGTTACAGTCCATCGAAAATGTGGTGATGATAAGGGTTCCTTTAATCCTCTTTTTGTTATAGTGCAACAACTGTTTTTATAGAAACCGTACTTCCGAGCCCTTTTTTGCGGGGTTTTCGGGGTATGCCATCAACCACTAAGAGGTCGGAATCATGGAGCATTACAACGTCGCAAATCCTTATTTCGGGGTATTTGTACTGTTTGTGTTGACGTTCGGGGCGTTTTATGCCACGACGGTAATAGCACGCCTAGCCAGCCGCGCTTTGGCGGCCAAAGATACGGAAAAGCTGAAGCTGACGGTATACGAATGCGGACCGGAGGTAACCAAACAACCGAACCGTATTTCGACGCAGTTTTACCTGTTCGCGCTGCTGTTTTTGCTGTTTGACGTGGAAATCGTATTCATGTTTCCATGGGCAATCGATTTTAAATTACTCGGCTGGTTCGGTTTCGCCGAGATGATGATGTTCATCTTGTTGCTGGCGATCGGATTTGTTTACGCGTGGAAGAAAGGGGCGCTCGAATGGCACAACATCAAGTAAATTATCTCAAAGACGGCGGTTTGCCCGTCGCATTGACCACCATCGACAAAGTGGTCAACTGGGGACGTTCGAATTCTTTGTGGGCACTCACGTACGGTTTGGCATGCTGCGGTATCGAAATGATGGCGTCGGGTGCATCGCGCTACGACTTCGACCGTTTCGGCACGATTTTCCGGGCCTCTCCGCGTCAGGCGGAACTGATGATCGTCGCGGGGACTCTGACGAAAAAACACGCCGAGTTCATCCGCCGTCTGTACGATCAGATGACCGAACCCAAATGGGTCATCTCGATGGGATCGTGCGCCAACACCGGCGGTATGTTCAACACCTACGCGACCGTTCAGGGGGTTGACCGCGTCATCCCGGTCGACCTGTACCTCCCCGGGTGTGCCCCGCGTCCCGAAACGCTCCAATACGCGGTGATGCTGCTCCAGCAGAAAATCCGCCGCGAGAGCGCGAACAAATCACAAAAACCAAAAAGGTTGATGTAATGAGAGCCTATACGCCCAAAGACAACGTACAGAAAAAACCTTACTATACCGACCGCTACTGGGTTGCGCCCCAGGTTGCGAAAAGCGACGTGAGCGAAGACGAAACCTTTGCCGCCGACCTCGAAGCAATCAAGGCCAAGTTCGACGTTCTCGAAGCCTATATCCAGGTGGGACAGATGGTGGTGATGATCAATGCCGCGGATAACTACGGCGTGCTCGAACTCCTCAAAAACGAGCGTGAATACTGCCAGCTCAGCGAACTGAGCGCGGTCGACTGGCTTGCGCAGGAAGGGAAATTCGAAATTTTCTATCAAATGCTCTCGATGAGCAAACGCAAACGCATCCGCGTCAAATGCAAAATTGCCGAAAAAGAGTCGATCCGAAGCGTCGAAAAGCTGTTCCGTTCCGCCGACTGGAGCGAGCGCGAAATGTACGATATGTTCGGGATCGTCATCAACAACCATCCGTACATGAAGCGGATTCTGATGCCGGACGACTGGGAAGGGTACCCGCTGCGCAAAACGTATCCTCTGCAGGGTGACGAATTTGCCCAATGGTACGAAGTCGACAAAATCTTCGGAAAAGAAGCGCGTGACATCATCGGGCCCGAAAACCGTGACAGCGCTCGTGTAGACCGTTACGACACCGAGCGTTTCGCACGGCTTGGACACGAAGTACCGCGCGGTGCCGACATCAGCCAGGGTGAACCGGATACGCCGGTACAGTACCAGGAAGAAGGCGGCGCCTTTATGATCGATAAATTCGATGCACAAAAAACCGTTACGATCTCCGATCGCGACCGTTAAGGATCAAGCATGCAACAACCCAACAGACTCAGACCCTTTTTCGAAAACATTACGTTCGACCGGGACGACAATGAACTGATCCTCAACTTCGGTCCGCAGCACCCCTCGGCGCACGGCCAGTTGCGCCTGATGCTGCACCTGCAGCAAGAGCAGATCACCAAGGCCCATCCGGACATCGGGTATCTTCACCGCGGTATGGAGAAGATGGCGGAGAACATGATCTACAACGAGTTCATGCCGACTACCGACCGTATGGACTATATCGCGTCGAGCTCGAACAACTACGGTTTTGCCCTCGCGGTTGAGCGCCTTATCGGCCTCGAAGTGCCGCGCCGCGCCAAAGTGATCCGGATGATGCTGCTCGAGACGAACCGCCTGATGTCGCACCTTTTCTGGCTTGCGACGACGGCCCTGGATATCGGGGCGATGACCGTCTTCCTGTTTGCGTTCCGCGAGCGCGAATACCTGATGGACCTGATCGAAGACTACTGCGGTGCCCGTCTGACACACGCCGCGGTCCGCATCGGCGGGGTACCGCTGGACCTGCCGGACAACTTCATCGACGATTTGCGTAAATTCCTCGACAAGCTGCCGGAGAACATCAAAGATTATGAAGACCTTCTTGACAGCAACCGTATCTGGAAAATGCGTATGGAAAACGTCGGGGTCATCTCCAAAGAGATGGCGCTGAGCTGGGGCTGTTCGGGAATCATGCTCCGCGCCTCGGGCGTTGAGTGGGATATCCGCAAGGAAGAGCCGTACGAACTGTACGACGAAGTGGAGTTTAACGTTCCGGTTTCGGACAAAGGCGATAACTACGCACGTTACAAACTCTATATGGCAGAGATGCGCGAATCGGCCAAGATCCTCTACCAGGTGATCGACATGTACGCCGAGACGTCGCCCGAACTGATGGCGCACGCTCCGCAGTACATTTCGGCTCCGAAAATCGACATCATGACCCAGAACTATTCGCTGATGCAGCATTTCGTTCTCGTAACGCAGGGGATGCGTCCCCCCGTCGGCGAAGTGTATGTTGCGACCGAGTCTCCGAAAGGGGAACTGGGGTATTACATCAATTCGCAGGGAGACGCGTACCCGTACCGTCTCAAACTCCGTGCGCCGTCGTTCTGGCATACGGGGATCCTGACCGATCTTTTGCCGGGCCATTACATTCCGGACGTTGTATCCATCATCGGGACGACCAACATCGTCTTCGGTGAAGTAGACCGTTAAGAGGAGAGAAGATGAAACGTTACGATTTGCGTCATCTTAAAGATGATTTTTACGGTCGGATGGGAGAGATCCTGAAAAACGAGGCGAAAGCCGGAGAAGTGGTGATCTTTTTGTTTGAAATCGGCGATTTTTCGCCGGTTCAAAAGTCGGCTGATCTTGTGAAAGAACTCGGATTCGAACTGATGAACTCGTTGAAGTTCAACGAAGCCGACTGGACCATCGTGGTCAAAAAATAAGGAACCGTCGTGAGCAAAGTCTATTTCTCCACGTGGCGGGGTGAGCAGGTCAACAATATCGGAAAATCCGATGAAGAGTGGCAAAATTCTGCTTACAACCTACCGCTTGAGTACAACGAACACGCCTCTTCCAAAGCGTTTATCGGATGGGACGGCGTCGCGCTGTTCAGCCCTGACGTCGACGTCGTTCGTTTAGCTACGGAATACGCCGCGCAGTACCAGGTCTATTCCGAAGCGTGCGGACGCTGTGCTCCCGGACGCTGGGGCGGGCGAATCCTCTACGATTTGCTTGACAAGATCGCCCGTGGCGAGGGATCGGTAGCCGACATGGAACACCTCAAAGAGGTTTCCCGCACGATGCAGGAAACCTCCAAATGTGAAATCGGTAAAACGGTTCCCAATCCGCTGCTGGACCTGATGGAACATTTCGAATCGGAATTTATGGCGTGCATCGAGGGGCAAAAACCTTCCAAGCACTACCACATGGACGATACGAATTACATCGCCAAAATCACGGCACCGTGTATGGACGCCTGCCCCGCACACGTCGACATTCCGGCCTACATCGAAGGGGTACGGGATCTGCGGTTCGACGACTCGCTGATGGCGACACGCCAGACGATGCCTCTGGCCCACACCTGCGGACGGGTTTGTCCCCATCCGTGTGAGACGGAATGCCGCCGGGCGAATCTGGACGAGCCGATCTCGATCATGGAACTCAAACGGCTGGGTGCCGATTATGAGACCGACCACGGGTTCGGATTTTTCCATCCGGCACAGAAAAAACCCTCTATCGGCAAGAAAGTAGCCGTTATCGGTGCAGGACCTGCGGGACTGACGGGGGCCTATTACCTTGCGCTGGAGGGGATCGATGTCGACGTCTACGAGGAGCTTCCGGTTCTCGGCGGCGAAGTAGCGGTCGGGGTTCCCGAATACCGTATGCCGATCGACAAATACAACCAGGATATCGAAGCGGTTCGCGATCTCGGGGTCAATTTCATCACGAACACCAAAGTGACTGCCGACATGATGCGTCAGTTCGAACAGGATTATGATGCGGTCCTCGTCGCGACGGGGACGCGGATATCGAAAAAAGTCTACTGCGACAACGAACGTCCCGAAATCCAGGGATACTGGGGGGCGATCGATTTCCTTGACAAGATCAACCTAGAAGTCAAATACGGCATCATGGTCGACGAAGAAGACCAGAAACGCCACATGCTTCCGACCAACTGGGTCGATCTGACCGGTAAAACGGTCGCGTGTGTCGGGGGTGGATTTACCTCGATGGACGTCGTCCGCTGCTCAATCCGCGCGGGTGCGAAAAAAGTGATTATGCTTTACCGCCGGGACGAAGCGACGATCATTAAAAATACGACGTACGAAGAGTATCACGAAGCCGTCGAAGAAGGGGTCGAGTTCATTTTCCACTCGGCGGTCGCGAAAATGAACGACGAAAATGACGTTCTCAAATCGCTCACCATTGATCGTTTCGAACTTGTTCCAGACCCGAACGGAGGGCGTCCGACGCTCGAGAAGATCGAAGGGGCGTCCTTTGATATCGAAGTCGATTACCTGATCCCCGCCGTCTCGCAGAGTGCCGACCTCAAACTTCTCCCCGAAGAGTGGGAGATCGAGCGTACCTCGTGGGCGACGATCAAAACGAACGGTAAAGATTACATGACCTCGCGCAAAGGGATTTTTGCCGCGGGCGACTGCGAATACGGCCCGATGACGATTGTCAATGCCGTCGGTCAGGCCAAACGGGCCGCTTCGGTCATTAGCCGCTATGTCGTGAGCGGTGAGATCACTCTCACTGACGAGGAGATCATGGAAGACCACCTCAGAAAGCTGAAGGTCTACAACAAAAAAGAGAAGATCAAGGGATGGTTGCCCGGACTTCCGCGCCAGCACAGTGAAGTGCTCACGGTAGACGAGCGCAAAGACAACAACCGCGAGGTCAAGTACGGTTTTACGCAAGAAGAAGCGCTCTCGGAAGCGGAGCGCTGTATGCGCTGTTATTACATCGCGATGGTCGCGCACTAAAGGAGGGGATGGATGATCAATTTTACGATTAACGGCCAGCCCGTCACCGCCGCCAAAGGGGAAACGATCCTTCAGGCGGCACGCAAAGCCGGTTTCTACATCCCGACGATGTGTTACCTCGAAAAAACGACGCCGTGTGCGTCCTGCCGCCTCTGCGTCGTCGAGACCGATAAGACCGAGGGTTTCATCCTCAGCTGCCAGACTCCTCCGACAGAGGGACTTGCGGTCACGATCGATTCTGAGGCATTGCAGAGCGAACGGACGAACATCATGCGCCTTTACGATGTCAACCACCCGCTCGAATGTGGCGTATGTGACAAATCCGGCGCATGCGATCTACAGAACAAGACGCTCGAATTCGGCGTAGACCGCCAGCATTTCAGTGCCAAAGAGCAGCATCGCAAAATCGAGCACTGGGGGCTGATCAATTACGATCCGTCCTTGTGTATCCTGTGCGAGAAATGCGTGCACGTCTGTAACGAAATTATCGGGGACGATGCGATTACGCTGCAGTTCGGGGGGTACAAATCTTCCGTAATCCCCAAAAACAGCGATACGCTCGACTGTACGTTCTGCGGTGAATGTATCGCCGTTTGTCCGGTCGGGGCGTTGGTAAGCTCGGATTTTCAGTACACGGCGAATGCGTGGGAACTGACCCAGATCCCCGCGACGTGTGTCCACTGTTCGGCAGGTTGTTCGCTCACCTATGAAGTGCGCCATACCTCCAACAGCATCGGTGCCAAACCGAAGATTTACCGCGTGACCAACGATTTCGAGCATACGACGCTCTGCGGGGCCGGACGCTTCGGATTCGATTTCGGCATCGATGCGGCAAAAGAGGAAGCGGAGCTTGCGCGTGCGGCGGATTCGATCAACGAGTACAAAGCGATCCGTTTTAGTTCGATGATTACGAACGAAGAGGCGCTGATCCTCCAAAAGCTCAAGGAGACGCTCGGCCTCAAACTCTATAACGAAGAAGCCCGTGCCTATCGACGTTTCATGGATGCTTACGGCTCTATCAGCGGTAAAAAGAGTTACGGCGGAAGCGCTGAAGCGGTCGCGGCGAGCGATGGGATCATCGTTTTCGGCGGGCGGGTTTCAACCGATAATCCGGCGCTGCGGTACAGCATCACAACGGCGGCCCGCCATAACGGCGCCAAAGTCGTTTACATGCATCCTCTCGAAGATGCGCTGCTGCAAAACGTCGTGACGCAATACGTCAAATACGAAGTGGGAACCGAAGAAGGGGTCGCCGCGATGCTCGCCCGAACTGTTCTAAAAGAAGCGGATATCAGTGAAGAGACGCGCCGTTATTTCGACGACCTGGACGAAGGGTATCTGTGTGCGGAAAGCAATGTCGGCAGCGAAGAGTTTGAACGGATTGCCAAAACGTTCGGCCGCACAAAGCGTAAAACCCTTGTGATCGGCAGTGACCTGCTTAATCACCTCCGCAGCGAAAATATCGCCCGTCTGTGCGCGATGATCGAGACGTATACCGAATTTTCGGTCGTCGTCGCGGCGCCGAGTGTCAATACGGTGGGCGTTTCGCTGATCTGTGATCTGGATGTCGATACGGGGGCGCCTGCGGTCGGTTATAACGCCACGGGCGTCTACACGATGGGATCGCTTGCGAATGTGCAGCTTCCCCTTCCCGCACTCAATTCGCAGGAGGGGACCTTCGTCAGTATGAACAACCAGGTACTTCCGACCAACGTCGCGGTTCCGTTCAGCGGATATACACTGAACGACGTTGCCGCAAAACTCGGCGTGAGTACGGCCTACACGATCGATTACACCGTTCTTCTTCCGAAAGCCTGCGGGTTTGAAGAGCGCGAATTTGACGATTTGGGCAATTTTTTCGGGCCGCTCGGCGAAGACAAACGGGGGTATATCCTTGAAAACGTCGACGTTGAAGCGCTCGGAGAACTCGAAGAGGTGGATGACCTGCCCGAATTCAACGGCACGGTGGTCTACCGCTGTAATCCGGTGAATCAGTTCAACGCCTACACGGCGCAGAGCCGACAGCTTGAAAAAGATACAGCCTTACGCGGTTCGGCCCAATTCGCGGCTGCCGCAAAAATCGCGAACGGTGATAAAATTCGCATTGAATTCGGATCCGGAAGCGAAGAGAGGGTTTTTGTCCTTGACGGTTCTCTGAAAGGGACCGTGGCATTGGTGCCTTCATACGACGGCGCATACGGACCGGCAAACGACAATTACCGATTCGAAAAAGTGAAAATTTCGAGGGTGGGGAGTGAAGGATGAGTGATATAACGATTACCATAGACGGCCGCACGATTCAGACGCAGGAGGGGGAATACATCCTCAATGCGGCGCGCGCGAATGGTATTTTTATTCCGGCGATCTGTTACCTGACGCGATGTTCGCCGACACTGGCGTGCCGTATCTGTCTGGTAGAAGCCGACGGAAAACAGGTGTATGCGTGTAACGCGAAAGCCAAAGAGGGGATGAACATTACGACGACGACGCCGAATATTTTGGCCGAACGCCGTGCGATCATGGAAGTCTACGACGTCAACCACCCGCTTGAATGCGGCGTGTGCGACCAGTCGGGCGAATGCGAACTCCAGAACTATACCCTCGAAGTCGGAGTCGATTCGCAGACCTATGCGATCAAAGACACCCATAAGCCCGCCCAGGACTGGGGTTTCATCCACTATGATCCCGCACTGTGCATTATGTGCGAGCGGTGTATTACGGTGTGTAAAGACATGATCGGGGACGCGGCTCTCTCCACCACCGCGCGCGGAAGCGACGCTATTGAAGCGACATTTAAAGAGACGATGCCCAAAGACGCCTATGCGATGTGGAACAAGCTCAACAAGTCGCTGATCGCCCCCAACGGCGGCGATACGCTCGATTGTACCAACTGCGGCGAATGTTCGGCGGTATGTCCGGTCGGTGCTCTGGTGAGTTCGGACTATCAATACACGTCAAACGCATGGGAACACAAGCAGATCCCCGCGACGTGCGCCCACTGTTCGGCAGGATGCCAGCTCAGCTACGATATCAAGCACACGAGCATTGAAAACACCGAGCCTAAAATTTACCGCGTGAAAAACGAGTGGAACTACGTCTCCTTGTGCGGTGCGGGACGTTACGGCTACGATTTCGAAAACCGCGGCGTCACCAAGAATCCCGCAGCTTTCGAAGCAGCACTTGCAGCGTTCAAAAAAGCCGATACGATCCGCTTTACCTCGACCATCACCAACGAAGAGGCGCTGATTCTCCAGAAGCTCAAAGCCAAGTACGGCTACCGCCTCATCAACGAAGAGGCACGGGTCTTTAAAAATTTCCTGGACGCTTATGGTACGATCAGTGGAAAAAGCCTCTACGGCGGGGATCTCAAACAGGTGCACGAGGCCGATTTCGTCGTCTCGATCGGGAGCGCCCTCAAAACAGACAACCCCAACGCCCGTTTCGCGATGAATAACGCGCTCTCCATGAACAAAGGGGCAGGGCTCTATTTCCATCCTGTTGCCGATCCGGTAATTGCGGAGATGTCTAAAAATGTCACCCAGATCCAGCATGCGCCGATGCTGGAAGAGGCCGCGCTGTACCTGATGCTCGACCTTTTCGGCGACAAAGCGGCCATGCCTGCCGAGATCGTTTCGTATCTGGCCGGGTTCCATTCGACGAAAACCGTTACGGTCGAAGAGACGGTTGATGAGAAAGTGACCGAAACCGTTACCAAAAAAGTCCTCAACGAAGAGACCGGCGTCGAGGAAGAGGTGAGCGAAGAGGTGACCAAGACGGTGAAGAAAAAAGTCTCCAAAGAGGTCGAGGTCGACGACAACGCCCTCTTTGCCTTGTTGAATACGGGAGATAAATTTGCCGAAACACTCGAAAAATATCTGGCGAAAAAAGAGAAATTCGCCCTGATGGTCGGCCCTGATCTGTATACGCATCCCAACAGCGCCAACTGTGCCCGTCTGGTCGCGTTGATCGAAAAATATACACCGTTTAGCGTCACAATGATCCCGAACCTTGCCAATACTTTGGGGGTTGCGATGATTTGTGATCTCGATTCGGAGTGCGGCAGCTACAGCGTCGGTTACAACACCCGCGGCGACTTTACTCTCAGCGCGCTGGGCAACGGCGACCTGGATATGCCGGCACTGAATCAGCAAGAAGGGACCCTCACGGGGATCGACAAACGGGTCAATCCGACCAACGTCGCGCTGCCTTATGGCGGATACGTGTTAAACGATATTGCCAACGCACTGGGGCTCGATGCGAAACTGACGGTCGAGTACACGAAACAGCTCCCGGTTGAAAAAGGGTTCAAAGCGGTTGAATTCGATACTCTGCCGAACTACTATACCAACAGCGGGGAAGAGGTTCGCGGGTACGTCATGGAGAATAAGGCCGTATCGACAAGCGGCGATGAGAGCGTGACTCCTATCGATGCGCAGGCGGCAATGTCGGGAAGCATCGTGTATTTGGCCAATCCGGTACTTCAGTTCTCCGCGTTTACGGCTCGGGCCCATCAGCTTGAAAGCCAAGGGGGTCTTTATGCCTCCAAAGCGTACATGGAAGCCAACGGCCTGGCCGAAGGGGACCGCGTAAGCCTTAAATCGCCGCGCGGCGAACTGAGCGTAAGCGTGATTTGTGACGGCAAAATCGACGGAGATATCACGTATCTTCCGACGTTTGATACAGCGATCAATTCCGAAGCACTGTTTGACGGTTACCGTTTTACGAGTGTATCAATTCAAAAGGTGTAAACAATGGATGCAGCATTCATTATTGAGACGATCGTCAAAATCGTCGTCATTTTGTTGATTTTTTCCGCGCTTGCAGGGTTCGGTACCTATTTCGAGCGTAAGGTACTGGCGTTCATGCAGCGCCGTCTTGGGCCGATGCACGTCGGGCCTTACGGGTTGCTTCAGATTATGGCGGATGGGATCAAACTCTTCACGAAAGAGGATATCGTTCCCCAAAACGTCGTCAAACCGATTTTTAAAATCGCTCCGGTTATTACGGCGGCTACCGCGTTTATGGCGGCCGCGGCTATTCCGTTTTGGCCTCAGTTTACCGTCATGGGCTATACCGTCCATCCGATCGTGGCCGACATCAACGTCGGGATACTCTATGTACTTGGGGTAATGGCGATCGGTCTGTACGGGCCGCTGCTCGGGGGTATGGCATCGGCGAACAAATGGTCGTTGATTTCGGCGGCGCGGAGTGCCGCGATCTTCATCTCCTACGAGGTGATCACGGGGCTTTCGCTTCTCGCACCTCTCATGATGGTCGGATCACTTTCGCTGATCGATATCAACAACTACCAAGCCGGCGGGATCGGCAACTGGATCGTCTGGTCGCAGCCGGTGGCGTTTATCCTTTTCTGGATCGCCGCGTTTGCCGAAACCGGACGTACGCCGTTTCACCTCGTCGCCAACGACCACGAGATTATCGACGGTTTCGGTACCGAATATTCGGGAATGCGCTGGGGTCTGTTCTTTATCGGCGAATACGCCAATATGTTCTTCATCTCGTTCGTCATGGCGATCATCTTCCTCGGAGGGTTCGGAGACGGTACGATTGCGGGGGCGGTGCAGCTGATTCTCAAAGTCGCGTTTTTCTTCTTCTTTTTCCTGTGGACCCGTGCCGCATGGCCGGATGTTCGTCCCGACCAGCTCATGTGGCTGTGCTGGAAAGTTTTAATGCCGATTGCCGTACTCAACGTTATCGTTACCGGCATCGTGATGATGTTTTAAGGGGGTAGTGGTATGCATCATGGACACGAAGAGATCTTTACCGACCGTAACGTAAGCGAGAACAGCGCGTACTATTACGTCGATATCGAAAGCTATCCCGAGAGCGGATGGGACAAATTCAAACAGGTGGTCCGCCGGACGTTCAGCGGCGAGCTGTTTGTCGGCTTGTGGGTAGTACTGCGGGAGATGATCAAATTCGACATTCACACCGTTCAGTATCCCAAAGAGAAACTGCCGATCGGCCCGCGTTACCGTGCGGTTCATAAACTGCTTCGCCTGTGGGAATCGGGATACGAGCGCTGCATCGGGTGCGGATTGTGCGAAAAGATCTGTATTTCCGACTGTATCCGCATGGATACACGGATCGACGAGAACAGCCGCAAGGAAGTAACCGAGTACAGCATCAACCTCGGACGCTGTATCTTCTGCGGATACTGCGCCGAAGTGTGCCCGGAATTGGCGATTGTCCACGGCCCGCGCTATGAAAATGCCTCTGAGCAGCGTGCCCATTTCGTTATCAAAGACGACATGCTCACCCCTCTTGATCTGCTCAAGTCGGGAGCACAGGAAGAGTATCCGGGCTTCGGTGCCGTAATCCCGGGAAGCGACGCGTCGGTCAAAAAGACCCCGCTTGCGTATTAAGGAGTAGGAATGTTTGAAGCAATCGCTTTTTATCTGTTTGCAGCCTTGACGATTGTCATGTTTACGATTACCGTCATGACGTCGCAGGCACTGTACGCCATCACGGCGATGGCAGCGGGGATGATTTTCATCTCCGCATTTTTCTTTATTCTGGGTGCCGATTTCCTGGGTGCGATCCAGATTATCGTCTACACCGGTGCGGTAATGGCGCTCTATGCCTTCGGGATGATGTTTTTTGATACGACCCGTAACGTCGTCGAAAAACGTACCAACCCGCAGATCGTGTTCGTGCTGGGTGTACTGGCGGCGGTTTTGGTGGTTGCGATTTTCGTTGCTCCGATCGTCTCCAACAACATTCAGGCGCTCTATCCGATCAATCCCGAAGTGGGTAACTCGCAGGCGGTGGGAATGGTCTTGTTTACCAAGTATCTCGTGCCGTTTGAAGTGGCCGCGGTTATGCTCCTCGTCGCGATGATCGCGGGGATCGTCCTTGCCGGCAAGAAAATGGACAAATCACTCACCCTGATGGCCGAAGAGGAGATCGAGATGTTGCACTCTTCGAATCCAACACACCAAGAGAGAGGGGAACACTGATGGAAATTACCCTTACCCATTACCTGGTTTTGTCGACCGTATTGTTCGCGATCGGCCTGATCGGGGTTATGCGCCGTAAAAACCTGTTGATGCTGTTTTTTGCGACCGAAATCCTCCTCAATGCGACCAACATCGCTTTTGCGGCGATTTCGCATTACATCGGCGACTTGAGCGGGCAGATGTTCGCGTTTTTCATCATCGCGATTGCGGCGTCGGAAGTGGCGGTCGGTCTGGGACTGCTCATTGTGTGGTACAAGCGTACCGGAAAGATCGATCTCGATCAAATGACTTCAATGCGAGGATAATGTATGGAACTCTACTTATATCTTGCCCTCTTCGCTCCGCTGGTCGGGTCGTTGTTCGCGGCGCTGTTCGGTGCGTCGCCTAAAACCAAGCTGACAGGCTACGTGACGTCGGGCCTGCTGTTCGTTTCGTTCGTCAGCAGCGCTATCTTGCTCAATTATGTCATGAGCGGGCATACGGTACACGTTGAACTGATGACGTGGATGGCGACGGGAGACCTGTACATTCCGTTCGGTTTCGTCGTCGATCAGGTAAGCGTCGTCATGATGATGGTAGTAACGGTCGTTTCCACGGTCGTTCACATCTATTCGATCGGATACATGGATCACGACAAAGGGTTCAACCGTTTCTTCTCATGGCTTTCGGCGTTCGTCTTTTCGATGATGGTGCTTGTCATGAGCGACAACTTTGCGGGACTCTTCATCGGATGGGAAGGGGTCGGTCTGTGTTCATGGGGACTGATCGGTTTCTGGTACCAGAAAGAATCGGCGACCTGGGCGGCGAACGAAGCGTTCATCATGAACCGCATTGCCGACCTGGGGATGCTGATCGGATTGTTCCTGGTTTATTGGAACATCGGATCGTTGCAGTATGACGTCGTATTCTCCCAGATCGGGAATCTTCCGGTAGAAGTGGTAACCTGGATCGGGATTTTCCTCTTTATCGGGGCAATGGGTAAATCGGCGCAATTTCCTCTGCATACCTGGCTTGCCGACGCGATGGAGGGTCCGACACCGGTTTCGGCACTTATCCACGCGGCAACGATGGTTACGGCGGGGGTCTATCTCGTGGTCCGTTCGAACCCGATTTACGACCTGATTCCTAACGTGGGGATCTTTATTGCGAGCCTCGGAGCTTTCGTCGCATTCTTCGCCGCCTCGATGGCGCTCGTGAACCGCGACATGAAACGGATTATCGCCTATTCGACCCTCTCGCAGCTGGGTTACATGTTCGTCGCGGCGGGTCTGGGTGCGTATTGGGTTGCACTTTTCCACCTGATGGCCCACGCGTTTTTCAAAGCCCTCCTGTTCCTCGGTGCGGGTAACGTCATGCACGCGATGCACGACGAGCTCGACCCGTTTAAAATGGGCGGCTTGCGCAAAGTGATGAAAGGGACGTTCGTGATGATGACCGTCGCTTCGGTCGCGCTGGCGGGGATCTATCCTTTGGCAGGTTTCTTCTCGAAAGACCTGATTCTGGAGGTAGCGTTCGTCGAACACCATTATGTCCTGTACACGGTCTTGTTGCTGACGGCCGGATTGACGGCGTTTTATTCGTTCCGTCTCGTCGCGCTTATCTTCCACGGAGAAGAGCGCTACAAACTTTTCGGCATCCATCCGCACGAAGCGTATAAATTCATGCTGGTCGCAATGAGCCCGCTGCTCGTCCTTGCGGTGATCGCGGGTGCGTTCAAAATGACCTATTACCAGCTGGTCATCAACATGCTTCCCTCGACGCAGTATCATGTCCACAGCGAGATGACCTACTGGATCATGACGATCGGAACTCAGCTTTTCGTCATCGCGGCGATTCTGTTCGCGTACAAAAAATACGCCAACTGGAGCACGGTCCCCGATGGAACCTCCAAAACGGAGAACCGGTTCTGCTACAAACTGTTGTGGAACCAGTACTACATTCCGAAATTCTATGACGAGGTGTTTTCGAAACCCTATTTGGAACTTTCGAAAATCGCATGGAAGCAGATCGATCTGAAAATTGTCGACGCCACCGTCGACGCGATCGCCAACGCGATCTACAAAACGGGCGAAAATACCCGTGATATCCAGAACGGAAACCTCTCGAGCATGCTTCGCTGGATGGTTGTCGGTCTGGTGGTTTTGCTGGCGCTTGCCGTTGCCTTTACCGTGGGTTACAACGCGGTCGGCGCTTAAGGAGTAATGATGTTGGATCATATTTTATCGCTTTTGATTTTTTTCCCGGCATTGGCCGCGATGTTCGGGTTCGTTGTCAGACAAGACAGTATCCGCGCTTACGGTATCGCCGTGGCGGGTATCGAGTTTTTTCTTTCTCTGTGGTTGTGGTATGCGTACGACCCGATGGTTTCGGGGATGCAGTTCATGGAAGCCGCACCGCTGATTCCGGCATTCGGTATCAACTACCTGCTCGGGGTTGACGGGATTTCACTCTTTATTATCATTCTGTCGACATTCTTCACGCTGATCGGTATCGCGTCGTTGACCGAAACGCGCCGTGTCAAAGACATGATTATCACCCTCTTGTTCCTCGAAATGACGATGGTAGGGGTGTTTGCGGCGTTGGATGCGATCGTGTTCTACGTCTTCTGGGAACTCTCCCTCGTTCCGATGCTTTACATCATCGGTGCATGGGGCGGACCGCTGCGGATTTACGCATCGATCAAGTTTTTCCTTTACACGTTTGCCGGTTCGCTGGTGATGCTCGTCGGTATGCTCTTCATGGCGTACTTTTACTATCAGGCGACGGGGGCATGGAGCTTCTCTATCCTGGAATGGTACCGTCTGATTCTGCCGGAGAATTTCCAGATCTGGCTGTTTGTCGCGTTCTTCCTCGGATTCGCGATCAAGGTTCCGATGTTTCCGTTTCATACCTGGCTCCCTTACGCACACGGGCAGGCGCCGACCATCGGTTCGGTGATCCTTGCGGCGATTTTGCTGAAAATGGGAACCTACGCGTTTGTCCGTTTCTCGCTGCCGCTCTTCCCGGATGCGTCGGTCTTTTTCATGTTCCCGATCGCGATCATCGCGATCATCATGATCATTTACACGGCGATGGTCGCGTATGCTCAGGAAGACATCAAACAAGTGGTCGCGTACAGCTCGATCTCCCACATGGGGGTTATCATCCTCGGTACGTTCGCCCTGAACGTCGAAGGGGTCAGCGGTTCAGTATTCCTGATGATCGCGCACGGGGTCGTATCGGGGGCGCTGTTCCTCCTGGTCGGTGTGATTTACGATCGCCGCCATACGAAGCTGATGAGCGAATTCGGCGGTCTGGCTTCGGTCATGCCCCGTTATGCGACCATTTTCGGGATCATGATGATGGCTTCGGTCGGCTTGCCGCTCACCATTAACTTCGTTGGGGAATTCCTGAGTCTGCTCGGGTTCTACAAACAGTCCCATGCAATGACGCTGGCTGCGGGTGTGGCCATCATCGTGGGTGCGATTTACATGCTCTCGGCGTACAAAAAAGCGTTTTTCGGGCCGGTTACCAAAGAAGAGAATAAAAATCTCAAAGACGTCAATAAAGTCGAACTGGTGGGTCTGGTTCCTCTCGTAATCGTTGCGATTTGGTTGGGGGTCTATCCCAAACCGGTGCTTGAACCGATCAACAACAGCGTTGAATCGGTGATTCAGCTGATGCACGACAAAGCCCAAAGCGCTGAAGCCAAAGCGCGTATCCCGAACCTTGCCGAAGCGGACGGGATTATCACTATGCAGGAGGGACACTAATGTTGGAGCCCGTTAACGTATCGCTGGCGTCGCTGAACCTTGCGACGCTTGCTCCGATGCTCATCGCCATTATCGGCGCGCTGTCGATCCTGATGATCGATTTGGTCAAAGAGGGACTTCACAAGTCCCTTTACGTCATGATCGCCTTGTTGTTCTTGCTTCTGGACTTGGGGGCATTGATCGATTTCGGCGGCGTTTTCCTTAAAAACGGAACGGTTCTCGGATTTTTCGATGTCATGTTGATGGACGGGATTGCGATCCTTTCGCAGATCATCATCGTCGCCGGTTCGATGCTCTTCATTCCGTTGGCACTTACGTCGAAACGGTTTCACGAGTACAACTATCCCGAGTATTTCGCGCTGTTCTTGTTCATGATCGCAGGCTTCCAGTTTATGGTCGCAACGGACAACCTTATCCTCGTCTTTGTCGGCTTGGAAACGGCGTCTTTGGCGCTTTATACCCTGATTGCACTGCATAACCGTTCCAAATCGTTTGAAGCGGCGGTCAAATATTTTACGATGGGTGCCCTTGCGGCGGGTTTTTACGCATTCGGTGCGATGATCCTTTACGCCATCAGCGGTTCGGTCGAGATCAACCAGATCGCGACCGTTCTGGCCGAGGATCACTACAGCAACATCGGATACGTTCTGATCGCCGTGACTTTTATGATCGCGGCGTTCGGGTTCAAGCTTTCGATGGTACCGTTTCACACCTGGACGCCCGACGTCTATGAAGGATCGTCGGCGGCGCTTGCCGGGTACATGTCGATCGTTCCCAAAATCGCGGCGTTCGTCGTGGCGATGCGTCTGTTTGAATTCCTCGTCCACAGCGGCGTGGTATGGCTGCAGGTAATCCTCTACATCGGGGTAGTTGTGACGATGACGGCGGCAAACATTTGGGCGCTGGTGCAGACCGACGTCAAGCGGATGCTTGCGTACAGCTCGATTTCCCATGCGGGGTTCGTCATGGCGGCGATTCTGATCGGTACGACCCAGGCGAACACGGGACTGTTCCTTTACTGGGCATTGTTTAGCTTCACCAACCTCGGGGCTTTCACCATGTTGTGGGTCAACCGCCAGAAAAACCTTCTGCCGGGACAAAGCTCGGACCATCCGTACGAAAAATTTTCGGGTATGGTCAAAACCATGCCGATGGCGGCCGTTATGATGGGTCTGTTTATGCTCTCATTGGCGGGGATCCCTCCGTTTGGTCTTTTCTGGGGGAAAATGTACATGATCGGCTCTGCCGTCAGTGCCGGCTATACGCTGCTGGCTTTGATTATGGCGCTTAACTCCGCGATTGCCGGGTACTATTACCTCAAGCTGATCGTTTTCATGTTCATGAAAGAGCCGATGGTCGGATACGAAAAATATTATCTGATGAATGCGTCGCTTTCGCTCAAAACGATTATCGGCGTCGCGGCGGTCGGGACGATTTTTGCCGTTTTCGCGGTCAATCCGCTTTTGGAAGTCATAACTTTATTCGTGTATAATAGCGGTTATTAATCATCTTACGAAAGGGGGAATAGTGCGGTACTGGATAGCTCTATCCCTCTGCTTTCCCCTTTTTGCGATGGAGCTGACGCTCCAAAGCGGTAAAGAAGACTCCAGGCCCTACAGCATTCTGCATTTGCAGGATAATATCCCTTTCGAATGCCGTGCCCATAAAAACGAGTTCGACGATACCAAGCGGATCGATTGCCGTTTTTCTCCCCTCTCGCCGAAAAAATTTTCTCCGATTGAAAACGCTTATTTCAAAATCACCGGAGCCGCGACTACCAAAGGCTATACGGTCTCGATCTTTCCCAAGAAAAAAATGAAACTTTATCCCGTTGCGTTCAATCTATCGAAATCGATCCAGACCTATGCGGCGGATACGGCGCAAGCGAAACAATGGACCGTGCTGGGATATGAGTACATTCCCCCCTTGCTCGACGCACCCGCGCCGAAATCATCGGCGATTAATTTCCCGGTACGAATCGAAAAAAATATCGAACCTTACGTCGGAGGGCTTGATCTCAAGGGGAATCCGATCAAAATTACCCGTGCTCAGGATGTTACCGACTATATGCAGATGAAAAAAGCGTACGACGCAAAAGACTACGCCCAGGTGCTGGATTTAGCCGATTACACCCTGAAACACTATCCGAAAACGGTTTTTCGAAGCGAGCTGATGCTCCATCAGGTACGGGCCTATCATGAGCGCGGCAACCACGAAAAAGTAGTCGAGATCGCCAAACAGTTTTTGCGCGATTATTCGTCGGATCAAAACGTCGCCGAAGTACTGGCCGATACGGCCAACGCTTACGGAAAACTGGGGCAAACGGCCGATGCCGATTATTTTTACGATCGCCTCTTCAAGGAACATGGCGACAGCCCTTTTGCGGCGGTCGGGATGATTTACAAGGCCAAACAGGTCGAATTCGGGGGATCGCCCAAGCGCGCGATGTATTATTATCAAAAAGCGCTTGATACGACTCAGGACGTCGATGTTGCGTCGCAGGCTGCGTTCAGGCTCGCACAGATGGAACTCAGTGGCGGAAATACGGAAAAGGCGGCCGAGTACGCCGACAAAATCATTAAAGCCAATCCGAAATATTTGACGAAAGTGCGTAACGATGCGATCAATATGTCCGATATGTTCGTGTACCGCAAAGATTTCAAAACGGGAATACGGATTGCCGAAGCTCTCCTCAACGGCGCCGATCCCAAAAGCGCCGAGCACGAAGTACTGTTGAAAAATCTCGGGTTGCGCCTTGCGCAGGGGGATCGCAAGAGCGAAGCGCTCAAACGGTTCAACGAATACCTCAAAACGTACAAATACGGGGATTACGTCGCAGAAGTTCGGCGTGCGAAAGACGGCCTCTTTTTTGAAGAGCAGGAGAGCAATGCGACCGGGCAGATCAAAAAATACGACGAACTGATACAGCGTTACGGCAACGAAAGTGTCGGGCGCAAAGCCCTCTACAAAAAAGCGCAGGTACTGTTCAAGCAGAAAAAATACAAAGAGGTGCTTGAGCTAGAGAACGAACTTCACCGTCTTGACTCCGAAGAGTTCCCCAAAACGAACGCACTGATTACCCAAAGTGCGATCGGTCTGGAACAACAGTATCTCAAAGAGGGGAAATGCTCCGATGCGATGGCGATTCAGAAGATGTATAAGACAAAGCTTGAAGCGCGATGGGACGGTCTTTTGTTCGATTGTGCCGTCAAAACGACCCAGTATGCCGTTGCCATAAAAATCGCCGAACCGCATCTCAAAAGCAAATCCCTCCCCGAACGCCAAACCTGGCTTTTGCGTATGGCGAAGACCCAGTTTGGCCTGGGGGAATACAAGCAGGCGCTAAAAGCGGGGAACGAACTGGTTAAATTGCTTGAAGCCGAACCAAACCCGGCACTGAACGAGGTCTATCGGATACTCTACGATGCTTCGCAGCGGCTTGGGAATGCGGAGGGGATGATTCGCTACATCAAATCGGTTGAAACGGCGTTCCCCAACGATTTCAAAGACATCGAGCGCTACACACAGATGGTGAGCCTGGGACTTAGACAAAAAAACGAAGCGCTGCTGCAGACCTACGCGCGCAAGGTGATGACGCTTCAAAACCGGACCAAAACCTACACGCAAACCCCCTACATCGAGTTCACACTGGCCCAGTCGCTTCAAAACGTCGAGAAAGATGCCGAAGCGTTGCAGGTACTTAAAACGCTGAACGCCCGAAAACTCAATGCCGAGAAACGTTCACGGCAGCAATATCTGATCGGAGCCGTTGCCCAAAAGCTCGGACGTACCGCCGAGGCACGCGCGGCATTCAATGCAAGTATCAAAGCCGATAAAAATTCGGCATGGGGTAAACTTGCCAAAGACGCCCTGGCGCTTTTATAAACAGACCGACCCTTTTACCGTGGGGCATCCTACGTTTTTAAAAATGCACTGGCGGCGGTATAAAGCTCTTGGGCATTGCCGCCGGCGTACAGGGTGAACTGGTGGGCGTTGAAGGTCTGCTGCCGCTTGGCCAGCTGAGCCGTATGGGTAGTTATACGCTCGCGCAGTTCGTTCAAATCGGATTTTCCGTCAAGGTATTCGAGTACTTCGATGATACCGATCGCTTTCATACTGTTGGGGCTTCTGCCGTAGAGGCGCTCAAGTTCGGCAACTTCGTCGACGATACCCTCTTGGATCATTTTTTCCGTTCGAAGCGCGATTCTCTCCCTCAAGACACTTCGCTCGATTTTCAGTTCAAATACCGGACACCCGGTGAGAACCGGACGCGGGGGATGCTGAGCGAACCATTCCGAGGGGGGAAGGCCGCTTTGGAGGTAAATCAGGAGCATTTTTTCGGTTCTGTACGCATCGGCGGGGGTGATTTTGGCCATCGAAACGGGATCAATACGGCACATCATCGCATACGCGCTTGCCTGGTCGCAGAGCAGTTCTTTTGCTTTTTGGAGGGTTTCGGATGAAAAAGAGGGAAGTTCCGAGAGTCCCTCGAGCATGCTTTTGAGGTAAAAGCTGCTCCCCCCGACGATAACAAGGTGTTTTTCCTCTTCGCGCGCATAGTCGCAAGCACGGGAGTATTCGTCGATAAAGGTTATAACGCTGGCGTTATGATCCGGTGGGAGACGGTCTATCCCGAAATGGGGAACCCGCGAGAGTTCAGACCGGGAAGGCTTGGCCGAAGCGATATCGATTTCACGGTAGACGCTCAGCGAATCGATCGAAAGGATGACCGCGTTGTGTTCGCTTGCAAGCGAAAGAGCGAGGTCGCTTTTCCCCGATGCGGTAGAACCGATGATTGCCAGTTGTTTCATGACGAAATTATACCCGATGGCGGATGAGAAGAGATCGACCCCGCTCAAAGAGAATTTACGATAAAATAAATTCCATACTTAACCGAGCAAAAGGCGATACGTGAAGCGACTGGCGAAAAAACTGCAGGATTTTAACGAACTGGTGATGTTTCAGCACACCGTTTTTTCGCTCCCGTTCATCTTTATCGCGATGATCGTCGCGGCGGAAGGGTGGTTCGGCTCGACCTTGCTCATTCTGGGCGCTTTGGCGGCAGTCACCGCACGCAACGCGGCGATGGGGTTTAACCGCTACGTTGACCGTATCTACGATGCGCACAACCCGAGGACGGCCGGACGCCCCAGCGTTGACGGTCGGCTCAAACCCGCTTCGATCGCAATTTTCACGGCGGTGAACGCGATAGCTTTTATGGCGGTGGCTTATTTTATCAACGATCTGGCGTTTGCGCTAAGCGGGCCGATCCTTATCGTGCTGCTTAGCTATTCGTATTTCAAGCGTTTCAGCGCACTGGCCCACATCGTGCTGGGGGTGTCGCTGGGGCTTGCTCCGATCGCCGGTGCCGTCGCGGTACTGGGGAGCGTTCCGGAGTGGTCGGTATGGCTGAGCATCGGCGTTGTTTTCTGGGTCGCGGGGTTTGATTTGCTCTACTCGCTGCAGGACATGGAGTTTGACCGCGAACGGGGCCTGCACTCCATCCCCTCAAAATTCGGCAGTTCCGCAACGCTGGGGATTTCAGCCCTGTTTCACATGCTTGCCGTCGTTTTTTGGGCGGTCTTCGTGCAGGAAGCGGCACTGGGGTATTTCGCGATTGCCGCGGTGGTATTTGCGGCATTGATGTTAGGCTATGAACATTACCTGGTACGGCGCGATTTTACCCAGATCGACCGAGCCTTTTTTACGGTCAACGGCTATTTGGGATTCGTATTTATCGGACTTATCATCTTGGACAAGGTTGCAGCATGAACGACGTACGTTTGATAGAAGCTCCTCTGGAGATTGTTTTCGACAAAGTTTCGGTCAATGAAAGCGAATTCGAAAGAGAATACGCACGCTTAAGCGAGACCGATGACGACGCCATAGGCCAATGGCTCCGAACCGCAAAAGCCAAAGGGGAAACGAGCGACAGCGATCCGGTCGTTATTCACCTGCTCGTCGAACTGTACCGTAAAATGGACCGGCTCGAGCACCTGATCCTCAATAACGTGCCGCAGCGTCTTACTTTGTCGGTTGACGCGGCGATTGCCCAGATCGGATTCGAACATTTCGAATTGCTTGAGCCCCTGCTCGAGCCGGGTGAAACCTATTACGGCCGATTGGAACTTCCGGTTCATCCCAAAAGGGAGACGGCCCTTTATTTCGAAGCGCTGACCCCGTCGTTGGCGCGGATCAGCCGGATCCACCCCAGAGACGAGAGTGAATGGGGTGCGTATATGATGGCTCGCGAGCGGGCGATGATCCGCCACCTGAAAGGGCACGAATGAGTTACGGGATCGAGATCGCCCTGGTCGCCCTGGCCGTCATGGTCGTAGGGTTGATCTACTACGTCGTGACTAAAGAGGGGGAGACGACGTCACAGATCCGTGCCGTGGCCAAAGCGGTTGAAGAGTTGCACCGCGAACTGTTTATGATGGACAAACGCCTCAAGCAGGAGCTGGAAATCATGGCATCTCTGCAAGAGAGCGTCCCGCGTTCACAGGATTCGCTGCATGCCGAAGTAGGGCGCGAAGTGAACGAGATATCGGTGCCGATTATGGAATCGCTGGGAGCGATCGAGGGAACGCTTTCGGCCTACAAAGAAAAGACCGAAACCCGTCTGCGTTACCTTGAAGAGCGGATCCGGAACCTGTCGTTGCCCACTTCCATCAGCGGACTCGATGATGAGAAAGTGATCAGTCGTTACAATGAAGGGATGGAAGTCGACGCAATCGCCAAAGAGTTGCGATTGTCCAAAGCCGAAGTGGAATTTGTATTGAAAATTAATCAACTCAGATAGTTATAAGGTTTATCAGCTATAATTTCGGTCTCTTTAAAAGATGCGTCCGTAGCTCAGCTGGATAGAGCACCGGTTTGCGGTACCGGCGGTCAGGGATTCGAATTCCTTCGGGCGCACCATCTTTGAAAGTCTTCCATTTCATTTCTTCCTTAATAAATCACTACTGCCCGTTAAATTTTTTACCAAAACCTTACGTCTGTTTTCGCAATCAGGTCAAATCAGTCCGCGCAGTTTTCCCCATGCAAGGCCAAGATACTCGTGGAACGCCGCTTCGGAACGTTGCAGCCCTTCGGCCGATGGGAATTCCCATAGCTCATTGCGCTTTTTGACCTGGAAATCGGTCGGAGCGGGGAGTATATTGACCCCAGCCTTGGCAAAAAGGGCGGCGGCTCTGGGCATATGCGAAGCGGAGGTGACGAGAACCAGAGGTTGGCCGCCCACGATCGATTTCGCCGCCAATGCCTCTTCGGCGGTATCTTTCGGGGTCTCAAGAAGAATGATGTCGCTTGAAGGCACCCCCAGCGTCATCGCCATCTCGCCGTTTTTCCGGGCATTGGAGACGGCATCGGTATAACCGAATCCGCTGAAGATCAGTTTCATACCCGGACGGCTTTTGTAGAGGGCCACCCCTTCGTTCACGCGGACCAGCGATGCCGTGCCAAGCTGTGAGGAGAGGGGGATGTCGGGATTGCTCACATGACCGCTTCCCAGTATGTGAATGTAGCGTACATCCTCAAGCGCTGTAGGGTCCAATCGGGGATAACGCTCTTCGAGGGGGGCAATCAGCAGAGAAGAAAAAGGGGCGTAGGAGAGGAGGGTTATCCAGACAAGTGATACGAGAATAACCCTCTTGGACCATTTGAGGTACCCGCGGTGCCACAGGTAAAGCCCGATCCCAAACAGGATCAAAAAAAGGGGGAAAGGCATCAGCAGCGAACCGAGGGCTTTTTTGAGAAAAAACATTTAGGCTTTGGCTTTGCGCGCCGCAATCTCGCTCAAAAAAGTTTCCAGATCGTATTTGCTGCGGTACTGGGGAGTGAGGATATGGATCAGGATGTCGCCGAGGTCGACCGCGATCCAATCGCCGCTTTCGTCAACTCCGAGGAATTGTTCTTCGGGCTTGAGCCCTTTTTTAAGGTAGTCGAGCAGGGCGAACGTATGGCGTTCGTTCAGAGACGACGCGATGACGACGTAATCGGCGAAATAATCGCCTCCTTTTAGATCGAATACTTCGATCGCCTCGGCTTTGTTCTGGTCCAGAATCTGGCTGATTTTTTCAATTCTTGCGTTCATTGCGTTCCTTGTAGTAGGTGATAATTTCGTTTTCGATCTCGGACGAAAGGCCCAACGGGGCGAAACGGGTCCGAAAATCGGTTGAACTGACCGGCACGTCGACGCGCAGCTCGATCATATATTCGGGGATCGGTATCCCGCCCCGTGATGCAACCACCCATCGCACCGAAGCGTCGAGCTCTTCGAAACAATGCCATTGGTGAAGCGATTCAAGATTGTCCGCGCCGATGATGAGGTAAAGTTCATCGCACAACGGGGCGAAATGGCGGACCGTTTCGACCGTATAGACGCTCCGTTTCTGGGCGATTTCGAAATCGCTGATTTCGACTTTGGAATAGCCGCGGAAAATGTTGCGCAGCCAACGGAGTCGAACCTCCCCCTCGGCACGGACGGAAGGCTTAAAGGGATTGCGTTCGGCCGGAACGATGACAAGTTTGTCCACCGGAAGGGTTTTAAGCGCTTCGGTAACGACACCCACATGACCGGCGTGCGGCGGATCGAAACTTCCGCCGTAAAGTGCAAGCTTCATAAACCCCGTCTTTTTTAATCCAAATTATAACCGAATTTTGGTAAAATCACCCCCTATTAAGAGCTTAGGATAAGGTGATGGCACTCAAGATTGCTATTAACGGCTTTGGCCGCATCGGCCGATCGGTCACCCGCGTCATCGCTGAACGCGAGGATGTGGAAGTTGTCGCCATCAACGACATGGCGTCGATCGAAATGATGCTCTATCTGCTGCAAAACGATTCGGTACACGGACCGTTTGCCGGGGAAGCGGCCGTTATTGATGCGGATCATCTTCTCATCGGCGGTAAACGTGTCAGGGTTTTCGGGGAAAAAGATCCCGAAAAACTTGATTTCGCCGCTTTGGGGGCGGAGGTCGTATTCGAATGCAGCGGGTTGTTTCTGACCGGGGCATCGACACGCCATCATCTGGACAAGGGGGTCAAGAAAGTGATCCTTTCGGCCCCGACGCAAGATAACGCGATCCCCACCTATGTACTGGGGGTAAACGAGCATCTCTACCGGGGAGAGGCGATCATTTCGAACGCGTCGTGCACGACGAATTGTCTGGGACCGATCGCTAAAATCCTCGAAGAGACGTTCGGGATCGAAAAAGGGCTGATGACGACGATCCATGCTTACACCAACGGGCAGGCGATTATCGACAGCGCGCATGGAACCGACATGCGCCGTTCGCGCGCGGCAGGGGTGAACATGGTCCCTACCACGACGGGCGCGGCCAAGGCGATCAGCCTTGTCCTCCCGAGCCTGGAAGGGAAACTCCATGGCCAAAGCGTCCGGGTTCCGACTCCGGACGTTTCGATGGTCGACCTGAACGTTTTGGTCAAACGTAACACGACGAAAGAAGAGCTCAGCGCCCTCTTCAAATCGTACGCTCTTAATCAGCTCAAAGGGATTTTGGAAGTCGACGAACGTTATCGCGTCTCCCAGGATTTTGTGGGGTCTTCGTTCAGTGCCACAGTGGCAGAGGACCTGATTCAGGTCATCGACGGAAACCTGATCAAAATCATGGCATGGTACGATAACGAATGGGGATATTCCAACCGTCTTGTCGAGATGGCGTTGTTTATCAGTAAAAACTAAATTCATCAATCTTACAGTAAGAAGGAAATGTATGCAGCTGCTCAGCATCAAAGAGTGTGACATCAAAGGCAAAAAAGTATTCATCCGGTGTGATTTCAATGTTCCGATGGACGACTACGGCAATATCACGGACGATCGTCGTATCCGCTCGGCGCTTGCGACCGTCAACTACTGCCTTGATCAGGGATGTGCGATCATCCTCGGTTCCCACTTCGGCCGTCCGAAGGGGGAACCCGATGAAAAATATTCCCTGGCCCCGATCGCCAGACGTCTGCATCAGCTTCTCAAGATCGATATCAAAATGGCGACGGATGTCGTCGGGGAGAGTGCGATGAAACTTGCTTCCGAACTTCAAAACGGCGAGGTCTTGTTGTTGGAAAACCTCCGCTTTGAAAAAGGGGAGACCAAGAACGACCCAGAGCTCAGCCGCGCGATGGCGTCAATGGCGGACGTGTACATCAACGACGCATTCGGGGTGAGCCACCGCGCCCATGCGTCGGTGGAAGGGATTACGCAGTATTTTGACGCAGAACACAAAGCGGCCGGATTCCTTTTGCAAAAAGAGATCCAGTTTTTCGGTACGCTGCTCGATCGTCCGGTACGCCCTTTTGCCGCCATCGTAGGCGGGAGCAAAGTTTCCGGGAAACTAGAGGCGCTGATCAACCTGTTGCCCAAAGTCGATAAAATGCTCATCGGCGGCGGTATGGCATTTACATTTCTCAAAGCGCTCGGACACGATGTCGGCAATTCGCTTGTCGAAGACGATCTGATCCCCGAAGCACTCAAAATCATGGAAGAAGCGAAAAAGCTCGGCGTTAAATTCTATCTTCCCGTCGACGTGGTGGCGGCCGAAAAATTTGCACCCGACGCGATGAGTCGCCTGGTCAGCATCCAGGAGATTCCATCGGGATGGATGGGTCTGGATATCGGGCCGGCTACGGTACGGCTGTATCGTCAGGTTCTGGCCGATGTTCAAACGATTCTGTGGAACGGGCCGATGGGTGTGTACGAGATGGACCGTTTTGCACGCGGGTCGAACAAAATCGCCCATTTCGTCGCCGATTCGTATGCGACAACCGTTGTGGGAGGCGGCGATACCGCCGATCTGGTCCAGCGCGTGGGTTTGGACGAGGAGATCACGTTCATCTCTACGGGCGGCGGGGCATCGCTGGAATTGTTGGAAGGTAAAGTTCTTCCGGGCGTCAAACCTTTGATGAAGTAAAAGGAGACCGTCATGATAGTGTGTGCCAATTTCAAAGCGAACAAAACGCGTCAGGAGACGCATGCCTATATGGCGGTCGTCGAATCGTTCGTCAGCGCGAACGACATTTCCGATACGGTGATCGTGTTTCCGCCCTTCACCGCACTCGGACACGAACAGCGCAATATCCTCATCGGGGCGCAAAACGGTTATCCGGTCCGCAACGGAGCGTTTACGGGAGAGATTGCCTTAGAACAGCTCGAAGAGTTCGGGATCGGAACGATTCTGATCGGGCACAGCGAACGGCGTCACGTGCTCGGCGAGAGCCAGAAATTCATCGCCGAAAAATTCCGTTTTTTTGCCGAAAAAGGGTTTGCGATCGTCTACTGCGTCGGTGAGCCGCTTGAAGTCCGCGAAGAGGGGAACGACGCGTTGATGGCCTACATCGAAAAACAGTTCGAGGGGATCGACTTGGAGTATGCGGACCTCGTGATCGCATATGAGCCCGTATGGGCTATCGGAACGGGGCTTACTCCCTCGTTGCGCGATATCGAGCTCATCCACGGCGCACTGCGGGCAAAAACATCGGCTCCGCTCCTCTACGGAGGGAGCGTCAAGGTTGATAATGCCCGTGAGATCATGGGGCTGGAGAATGTCGACGGCGTACTGGTCGGTTCGGCGGCACTGAGCGCGAACGACTTTTGCGAAATGATCGCGCAGGCGGCAGAACTCGGGGCCTCGGGGCGCTGAGGACTCTTTCATTCATCACAATTACAAAAGGAGACTTATCATCAATGTTAATGCAAGGTAAAAAAGGGCTGATCGTCGGATTGGCAAACGATAAATCGATTGCGTACGGCATCGCCGAAGCGCTTCATGCGCAAGGCGCCAAAATGGCGTTCACTTATCTGAACGAAGCTCTCCAGAAACGGGTAGAGCCGATCGCCGCATCATTTGATAATTCCCCGGTGTATAAACTGGATGTCTCCGACGAGACGGACATGGCAACTATCGCCGAGAAAATCGCCGCCGACTTCGGGAAGATCGATTTTCTTGTTCACTCGGTCGCGTTTGCTCCCAAAGAAGCATTGACCGAAGGGTTTATGAAAACTTCCAAAGAGGCGTTTCAGATCGCCATGGACATTTCGGTCTATTCGCTCATCGACCTGACGAACCGGCTTGAAGGGGTATTGGCACCGGGTGCATCGGTGATTACTCTCAGTTATCTCGGCGGGCCGAAATACGTTCCGAACTACAACGTTATGGGTGTGGCAAAAGCGGCGTTGGAAGCGACGGTACGCTACATGGCCGTCGAACTTGGGGCGAAAGGGCAGCGCGTCAACGCGATCAGCGCCGGCCCGATCCGTACGCTGGCTGCCAGCGGTATCGGCGATTTCAAACAGATCCTCAACTGGAACGAGGCGAATGCCCCGCTTCGTAAAAACGTCACGATCGAAGAGGTCGGAAACTCTGCCATGTACCTTCTGAGCGATCTCGCGTCGGGTGTGACGGGCGAAGTGCATTATGTCGATGCCGGATACAATATCATGGGGATGGCTGCGGTGGAGAAAAACGCCGAAGGTAAAACCGTTTTCATCTGGGACGAGCAAAAATAATCGGGTATTTCGATCCTTTCGCCGGCGATTTCGCCCGAACGGATCAAAAATCGTATAGCCGCAATTTATCTTACGGATAAGAAAAAGCGGCTAATTGTTACCAAACGTTACTTTCCTACAACCGGAAGAGTACTCATCATTTCCGTATGAGAAGGCTCTTTGGGTTTCCCCTCGTTCATTTTTGCTTTGTTGTCATGATACACTTTCCATTTGTCCGCGTATTTCTGGAGCGTAAAGGGAGTATTGTCCTCAGGCTCGGGCTCGGCGGGTGCGGTGGTCGTGGTGACCTGACCGTCCGGAGTTTGGGTAGTGGTCACAACCTGTTTGGAATCCTTTGTGACCGTTGTGACGGTCCCGTCGGCCGCTTTCGTGGTCGTGGTGGTGGGTGCGGACTGCGTCATCGGGATCCAATCTTCTTTCAGCCATGCGTCAAGCGAACGCTGCATGACACCCGGTTCGGCTGCCGCCGTGGAGCTTGGGGAGACGGCTTGGAGAGAGGGGTTTTTAGAAGGGGAAACTCCTTCGCGATTGGCACAGCCGACAAGGGTGAGCGCGCATGCCGCGGCGGTGATGACGAAAGATGCTTTCATTTTCGTTTTCCTTTGAATTATTTGATAATTTGATACTAAATACATACTATACCATAAACCCTCCCCTAAACGCTCCGTCGATCAAAAAAATTATTGTGACATTTTTGTCACATTCCCTAAAATAGGGATTTTTGAGCGGTAAACAAAAAGTAAATGAAATTTTTTTTTCACAGCTATGTTTAAGATTGGCAGAGTTACAATTAATCCCGACGAAACAAAAACATAAGGTCAAACTTAACTTAAGGAGAATCAATGAAGTTAGTTAAAATGTCTCTTGCCGCGGCAGTAATGCTGGGAGCAAGCGCTTTCGCTATCGATAACGTAAAGGTAAGCGGCGACGCGAAACTTTTCTACGGAACGGATAATAAGACTCAAGCCGCAGGTGTTGGCGACGATCTGTTCGACCAGGCTAACAGCTATGCGGATACCGCGCTTCGTTTGAGCGTTACTGCGGATCTGACGAAAAACGTCTCTATGGGTGCAACGGCGTATGCCATCAGCACGCTGGGTCTTGAAAACAACCTTGTTGCCAATACGTGGACAAACGGTCATGATGCGGAAGTAGAAGACAATTCATGGATGGGCGAACTCTGGTTGGCCGGAACTATGGGTAAAACTACTCTCAAAGTCGGTCGCATGGAGCTCGATACTCCAATGGCATTCTCTGAAAAATGGTCAATCGTTCCCAATACGTTCGATGCCGCGGTTGTGATCAACCAGGATATCCCCGATACAACGCTCGTCGGTGCATGGGTTGGAAAATCAAACGGTACGGATGCGATCACAGGTGCCGGTGCGACTGTTGCGGACAGAGACGGTCTGTTGCGTGATGAAGCTAAATTTAGCAAATTCATGGAAAAAGGTGCATACGCTGCAGCGATCGTGAACAATTCGTTCAAACCTCTTGTTGCGCAAGCATGGTACTATAACATCGGAATGGTAGCGGATGCATACTGGTTGCAGGCCGATATCGACTGCCAGCTCGTTAAAGGTGTCAAAATCGGTGCGCAATACGCAGATGTTGACGTTAAATCAAACGGCAAGCTGGGAGCGTCAGCTGAAGATTCTTCTGCATACGCATTCAAACTGGCTTATCAGGGGATCGAAGGGCTGAACGTTTCGGCAGCTTATTCAAAAGCGGATGACAAAGGGACTGTACGCATTCAAAACGTTGCGGCAGGTGCCAATGCGACTGGTCAGTCAAAACTGTATACTGAAGCATGGTGGAACTACGGTTACGTAGGTTCAAAAGATGCGGAAGCTCTTAACCTTACAGCTGAGTATGACATGAAAGACATCGCGAAATTCGGTGTTTACTACACAACAGTCAGCAACGATATCGCAGCCAGTACACACGAAATGGATGAAGTAGCGGTTACAGCATCTAAATCGTTCGGCGCTCTGGATACAACATTGGCGTACATTTCTACAAACGCTGATGATGCCAACAACGGGAAACAATACGATACCGTTCAGGCTTACCTGACTCTCAAATTCTAAGCGTTTTTTAGACGCTTCACCCCCTAGGGGGTGAACTTATTTCTCTTTTTCCCCTCTTTCTTCCGCTATAATGATTGCATGAAATATCTTTTCCGTTCCCTTTCATACACTATGTTGATGCTGTTGCTTATTTCGCTGATTTCGTTCGGGGCGATTCATATGGCGCCGAACAGTTTTGTCGGAGGAGAACTCAATCCCAATATCACGCAGGAGACGATCGCTCAGCTCAAAGCGGTATACGGACTCGACAAACCCCTATGGCGGCAGTACACCGATTGGGTTTACAACCTTTCACGGCTCAATTTCGGTGTTTCCTTTGTCAGCGGGGAACAGGTTTCCGAGGTGGTTGCGCAGAGACTGCCCGTTACCCTGTGGATGAATATCACGGCGATGGCATTGACGTTTGCCCTCTCGCTGTGGATAGGGATTAAAGCGGCTCTCAATTACGGTAATACGAAAGACACCGCACTGATTCAATTCTCCCTGGTCAGTTTTGCGATGCCTTCGTATTATCTCGCGCTGGTGCTGATGCTGGTGCTTGGATTTACTCTGGAATGGTTTCCCCTAAGCGGGCTTCATTCCCTCGAAGCTCCTGATGGAATCGGCTACTACCTCGATATGGCGTGGCATCTGACACTCCCGGTTACGGTAATGGTATTTGTGGGGGTGGGGAGTTTGAGTCTTTACGTCCGTTCGCTCGTCATCGAAATCCTTAAAAGCGACTACATCTATTTCGCCCGGGCGCGCGGAATCGATGAAAAAAAGATCGTCCGCTATTACATTCTTCCAAACCTTCTTCCGCCGATCGTGACGATGCTGGGGCTCTCCGTACCGGGGCTTATCGGCGGGTCGGTCATTTTGGAGTCGATTTTCGGCATTGAAGGGATGGGACAGCTTTTTTATCTCTCGGCGATGAGTCGCGATTATCCGGTGATTATGGGGATTTTAATGATGAGTGCGTTTCTGACGCTGATCGGCAATCAGATTGCCGATGCTATACTTTTGAAGCTCAACCCGTTTGTTAGAAGATAAAAGTCAGTGAAATCATATAAGCGCGGTTGGCTGCGCGTGGGCTCTCTGCCGAAGAGAACTTAGCGTTAGCGTAGCCGAGGGGGCTTTGCTCCCTTGGCGTGTCTAATTGCCAAACAGCGCTTCGAGGGAGCTGATTCCCTCTTTTTTCTCTTCGGCCGCTTTTTCGCCGCCGGCTGCCGTTCCGCCCTGTTCGTTCAGCTCGATCGTGTATCCCGTCAGCATCGAGGCAAGTCGGATATTGATTCCGCTTTTCCCGATGGCTTTGGATTTTTGATCGCTGGGGAGGGTGACGATCGCCTTTTTCTCCCCCTCTTCGGTCTCTTCGATCGCAACGGCCGAAATGATCGCGGGGCTCATTGCGCGGGAAATGAAGAGTTCAGGCTGCGGAGTGTACTCGACGCAGTCGATATTTTCCCCGCAAAGCTCTTCGCTCACCGCATTGATCCGCACGCCGCGTACGCCGACGGTCGCCCCGATCGGATCGATCTGGGGGCGGTTGGTGTAGAGGGCGATTTTGGCCCGTTCGCCGGGGATACGGGCGCATTTTTCGATCACGACGATGCCGTCTTTGATCTCGGGGACTTCGAGGGCAAGAAGCTCTTCGAGGAATTTGGGCGAAGTGCGGGAAAGCTCCATCGAGATTCCGTTGATTTTGTCGACATGGACCCGTCGAACGATGGCGCTGACCATATCGCCGACTTTGAATTTTTCCCCTTTGATCCGGTTTTTCATCGGCAAGACGGCACGGATTTCGTCAATTTCGATCGTCGTGTTCTGTTGTTCGTCGACGCGGGTGACGCGTCCGGAAACGATCTGGTTGATTTTGCTTTTGTATTTGTCGTACAGCTCGTTTTCAACAAGGCGCTGGATATGGAACTCGATTTCGCGGTGCAGCGTCGCGAACGCGCTGCGCCCGTAGCTTTCGATATCATGTTCCATCTGAAGCTGGTCGCCGATTTCGGCGTCTTCGTCGATTTCGAGGGCATTCGAGAGGCTCATGTACGCCCCCGCTTCTTCCCCTTCGAGTTCGGGAGCGTCGTCGGGAACGACGGTAATGATCTGGCGCAGTTTGACCTGCTTGGTCCGCTCGTCAATGTCGGCTTCGAACGCGAAGGTCGGGTTGATGATCCGCTTGGCGGTTTGAATGAACGAAGTTTTGATCGCTTCTTTGACGTTTTCGCGGCTGAGCCCTTTTTCGTTGGCGATCGAATCGATAATGTCTAAAATATTTTCCATAGAAATATCCTTTTTCGGTAGTCGAAACTCATAAAAAAATCGGTTTGGTTGGGAAAGCTTTTTTATGAAGGAAAAGTATTATACATAATTTTCTCTTAATACGATATTTATCGAAACACCGATATAATCCCGATAATATCAAGAACTCTATCCAAAGAAGGGAATCACCGTATGGAACTCAAAATCGCCCGCAGCGAACACGACGCAAAACCCAAAAAAATCGACCTGAAAAAAATCACCGAGATGGTGGAAAAAAGCAATTCGGTCATCCTTTATTTCGACCGTGAAAACTCGCACAAAGACCTTTTGTCGCTTCAAGACCATTTCGAAGGGGAAGGTAAAAGTTTTTACATGCGCGAAGTGCGTTACGGCCTTTCGACAAACGAATACATGTACGAGGTCCACATCCTCTAATGTCTAAAAAACTCTTTATCGAGACGCTCGGATGCGCGATGAACGTGCGCGATTCGGAGCATATGATCGCCGAACTGAGCGCACGCGAGGGGTATGAACTTACCGATAACGCGAAAGAGGCCGATCTGATCCTCATCAACACCTGCTCCGTACGTGAAAAACCGGTTCACAAGCTTTTTTCCGAACTGGGCGGATTCAACAAGATCAAAAAAGAAGGGGCAAAGATCGGCGTATGCGGTTGTACCGCATCCCATTTGGGCAAAGAGATCATTAAAAAAGCCCCTTACGTCAATTTCGTCCTGGGTGCGCGCAACGTCTCGAAAATCGGCGAGGTGATCCACCGTGACAAGGCGGTCGAAATCGACATCGATTTTGACGAATCACAGTTCGCTTTCAAAGATTTCCGCAGCAGCCCCTACAAAGCCTATATCAACATCTCAATCGGATGTGACAAACAGTGTACCTTCTGCATCGTTCCCAAAACGCGCGGCGACGAGATTTCGATACCCGCGGATCTGATTGTCGCCGAAACGCGCAAAGCGGCCGAATCGGGAGCCAAAGAGGTCTTTTTGCTGGGACAGAACGTCAACAATTACGGCAGGCGTTTTTCAGGCGAACACGAAAAGATCAATTTCACCGAACTGCTACGCCGCGTGAGTGCGGTCGAGGGGATCGAGCGGATCCGTTTCACCTCGCCCCATCCGCTTCATATGGACGACGAGTTTATCGAGGAGTTCGCCCGGAATCCGAAAATCTGCAAATCGATGCACATGCCCCTTCAAAGCGGTTCGACCGAGATTCTCAAAGCGATGAAACGGGGATACGGTAAAGAATGGTTCTTGAACCGCGCCGCGAAGTTGCGTGAAATGGTTCCCGACGTCAGCATCAGCACCGATATCATCGTCGCTTTTCCCGGAGAGAGCGATCAGGATTACGAAGATACCCTTGACGTGATGCGCCAGGTCCGGTTTGAACAGATTTTCAGCTTCAAATATTCCCCACGCCCTTTGACGGAGGCCGAGAAGATGACCGATACGGTCGACCCCGAAATCGCTTCGGAGCGTCTCAGCCGCCTTCAGGCGTATCAGGATACGATTCTGGATGAAATTACGGCGACCTATCGGGGGCGTGAATTCGATGTCTATTTCGAAGAACTCCGCTCAGACGGCTATGCTGCCGGGCGCACCGACAACAACATTACGGTGAAGGTCAAAGGGAGCGAAGAGCTGCTCGGAACCATCCGTCGGGTCAAAATCACGGAGGTATCCCGTCTCGTCCAATACGGAGAGATCGTTGCGTAAAAAAATTCTGCGCACCCTGGCTTTGTGGCTGATCCCGCCTATCGGTGCGTTCCTGATACGCTTTATCTATCTGACGAGTAAAAAGCGCTTCCATCTCCCCTCCTTCATCCCTTCCGAACCGGTCATTTTTGCATTCTGGCACGGCGACTTGCTGCTTCAGCCCTATTTGTATTACCGTTTTCGTAAAGTCCCCAAAGCGAACGTTCTTATCTCGGACCATTTTGACGGCCAGATTATCGCCCGGATCATGCGCTATTTCCGGCTGGGGACGATCCACGGATCGACCACGCGCGGCGGTGCGAAAGTTTTGATTCAGGGGATGAAATCCCTTTCGGAGGGGTACGACATCGGGATAACGCCCGACGGCCCCAAAGGGCCCCGTCACGAAATGAGCGACGGGGCCGTCGTCATGGCGCAGAAAAGAGGTGCGAAGGTGATCGTGTTTCAGTGCGTCCCCTCTTCGTACTGGCAGCTTGGCAGCTGGGATCGTTTCACGATTCCAAAACCGTTCGGAACGCTTGATTTTTACGCATCCGAGCCGATCGATCTAAGCGGCATGGAGTTCGAAGCCGCCAAATCGCTGGTAAGAGAAAAACTGATGGAACGCGCCTTTTAGGTTGGCTGAATGATAACGCTCTATCGCTACAAAGAGGAGTTTTTACAGCATCTCGATGCGATGCGCGGATACTCGGCATTGACGATACGCAGCTACGATGACGCCATAAATGAGATGCTCGAACATGCCGAAATCTTTGTTGAGGGCGATACGTTTTCAATCAACCTGATGCCGCTGCGTGTGCGGATCGCGCCGTTGAAACCCAAAAGCATTTCCGCCAAGCTCAGTGCGGTACGCAGTTTCGTTAAATTTCTCCGCACCCGGGGACTCGACGTCGAAATGAATGGGGACGAGAGCGTACGCGTCCCCAAAACGCTTCCCAAACCGGTTGCACACGAACATATCCGAAGCGCTATTGAAGGTGCCGAACCGGCTGCGGGGCTGGCGATTACACTGTTGTATACGCTGGGGCTTAGGATATCCGAACTCGGCGGGCTGAGGCTCTGCGATATCACCCCGCAGTGGTGCAGGGTCAGAGGCAAAGGGGCAAAGGAACGCGACGTTCCCGTCCCCGGAGCGGCGCTCGAAGCGCTGGGGCGTTATCTCGCCGCCTTTAGCCCCAAAGAGTATGTTTTTGAGGCTGAGGGTAGAAAATTAAGCGAAAATAGTCTAAGATATATGATTACCAAGCGATTTGCCGAGATAGGGATTAAGGTGACTCCTCATCAATTGCGTCATGCTTATGCCACCGAACTGTTAAACAACGGCGCGCGTATTGCCGATGTTAGCGAATTATTAGGCCACTCGAGTATGGCGACGACACAGATATACACCAAACTGGGGAATGCTTTGAAAATGGATCACTACCTCAAATCGCACCCGTTATGCCAGTATCGTGAGGACAGCGAGTGATCGGCTGGCTTTATCAAAAAATTTTCATTACCATCATTCCTTACGGCGAAAAATACGAAGTGGGCGTCGCCTATTACAAAAAGAAAAAGCGCCTTTCCCGTGAGACCCGACGATACGAAGGGGTACTGGCCATTGAAGAAATGGCCCGTTACGTCCGGAGAATTGTCGAAGAATCGCCGTTGCACTACGTTGCCCTTCTCAACCCCGATCCCAATCAGGGCGCATTGGAAGGGTGTACGATCCACGAAATCAACGACAGCGAAGAGATGAGCGGAACGAAAACCATCTGCCGCAATCAAAAATGGATGCTTTATGCCTCGGCGCGCGAATTGGAACTCCTGAAAAAAAAATACGCGACGATCGGGCTGGATTTCGTGTTTTCCCCTTTTTCGGTCATCGAGCGTTTTTTCGCCGATAAAACAGGTGGAAAACTCGGGCTTTACGTTCTTGCCCAAAAGGAGGCGATGAGTATCGCTTTTTTTGAAGACGGAAAGCTCGAATACGCCCATCATTACCCGTTGCACGCCGAAGAGGGATCGATCGGGATTGACGAAGGGAGCGGGATCGGCTTTTCGGTCGGAGTCGAAGAGGAAGAACCCAGCCGCGGAATCAATCTCGACCAGATCGAATCGCTCGATGATCTGGAAATTATCGATGAACTCGATGATTTGAGCGATATCGAGGACCTGGACACGCTTGAAGAGATTGCCGAATTCAGCGAAGAAGAACCGATTTTCGAGGAAAAACTCCCTTCGCTGATGCAAAGCGGCGACGGCAAGGAAGAGGGGGAGCGTTTCAGCGACGATTTTTACCGTTTTGAACTGATTGAAAAGACTTTGGCGCGGTTTTATGCCGGGGAACACTGCCGAAACCGCTTTGTCGAAACAGTCTGGATCGCCGACGCGTACGGGAACGGGAACGAACTCAAACGCTACCTGGAGGAGGAGCTGTTTTTAAACGTGATGGTCCGCAAAATCGATCTCGGTGAAGAGGTGCTCTCGCTTGCGCTGGAAGAGGAGTCGCAGTGAAGCACAGTTTTATCGCCCCCCGCTCCAAAAAGATCGTCAGTACCGAACTCAAGCTCGTCTTGTTTTTCTTTGCGATCACGATAGCGATGCTTTCGGGAACCTACTTTTTCCTGGGGTACAAAACGTACGATTTCGCGCGTGAACATCAAGAAGTGGCGGTGAAGGAGAAAGCGCTGGAGCGTTCGATCGCGCGGATGGACGAGAGGATCAGGCTGATCGAAGCGGAAGTCAAAATGGCCGAACAGATTACGACCGACAACACCGTCATGAAAGAGAGCATCCGTAATCTTTTCGATCTGGTTCCTGATGGCATCACCCTTTCCCGGGCCGATCTGGAAGCCAGATCGTTGATCCTGTACGGGACGACGCCGAACAAAGAGACTTACCAGTATATGCTCGAAGCCCCTTTGCGCTCCATTTTTCACCGCACTTACACGAGCTTTTACCCGATTGAAAACGGGTGGTACCGTTTTGTGTCGACCAATCATCTTGACGACGAACAAAGCGAGGAGCTGCAATGAACCGGCAGACCGTTACCCTTTTGGTGTTATCCCTCGTCTTGATGATCGGAGTTGTAGGGTTTTCGTTCATGCTGCTCATCCCGAAAGGAAAAGAGTACCGCACGCTGCGTCTGGAAAGTAAAAAAGAGTTTCAGAACCTTGACTTCGCGCAGCAGCGCCACGACCAGGTCGCAAGCAGGCTCAAAGAGCTGGAAACCCAAAATGCCCGAATGATCAAGGCTTTCAATACGTCGTTTGATCCGATGCGGTTCGAAAAACAGTACGGTAAGGAGTTCAGCGATTTGTACCTGACCGAGGTGACGTCGTTTGAAAGCAACGGCACGTTCCGCACCTACGAAGTTAACGCGACCTCAAAAATCACTTCGCCGCAGAGTTTTTACCATTTTCTTGAAAACGTCAATAAAAGCGAATGGATCATCAAGGTTAATTTCCCCATCCATTTCGAGCGTGACGGCGACAAAATCCGCTCATCTTTTACAATGCGGGTTTACAACAACGAATCCAAGCAAAAAGAGAAAGAAAAAGAAGAAAAACCTCTTCATTGAGAAGAGGTAAATGGCTTATTTGAGCGCTTTGGCTTTTTCGTGTGCGGCGCGTACGGCTTCCATGCAGCCGTTGCGTACACCGCCGGCTTCAAGAGCGCCGTATCCCGCTGCCGTGGTTCCGCCAGGGCTCATGACCCCGTCTTTGAGAAGTGCGGGGTGGGTTGTCTGCAACAGTTCGGAAAACCCGCTGAACAAGCCTTTGACCAGAGCCGTCGCATCATCGCGTTTAAGCCCTTCGCGTACCGCTCCGTCGGCCAGCGCTTCGGCGATGAGGGCCAGATAGGCCGGACCGCTTCCCGCCAGCGCCGTTGCAATGTCGAGCTCTTTTTCGCTTGAAAGCCACAGGGTAGGGCCGATGGCACCGAAAAGGGTAAGCGCTTCTTCGCGCGTTTGGATATCTCCGACGAGCGATGTCATGGAGAGGGCGACTTCGGCGGCGAGGTTCGGCATCGTTCGGCAATAGCGGCGTGCGGAGACAGTTTTAAGAGCCGAGAGGGGAATCCCCGCAAGAACCGAATAGAGGGTTTCGGCCGTTCCTTTCAGAAGAGGAGCGATTTCGCTGAGATTGGCGGGTTTGACGCAGAGAATAACGGTTTTACCTTCGATGGAGACTGAGTCGTAGAGGGTTTTTCGGACAGTGTTTCCGAGCGCTTTTTCGAACTTTTCCAGCGCTTCGGCACTTCGCCCGACCACCTCGATCTCATAGGTGTGACAAAGACCCTTGGCAAGGGCAAGGGCCATCTTCCCGTTTCCGACGAGCGTAATCGATTTAGCCATTCTCCGAACCTTTGAGGTAGTTTTTGATCGGTTCGGCGATGCTGAAATCGTTACGATTGTCGATGATGATTTGCGCCATCGTCTGGTTATCGGTGTTGAAAATGATCGGCGCCACGAAATTGACGGTCGAATTTTCAATCGGGGACTGGATGATCATGATATTGTAGATCAACAGGTTGCTTTCGGGATTAATCTCCATCAGTGCCTGCAAAGACGAAGGGATGTCGAAGGAGTATTCGCGCAAAACGAACGGATTGACGAGCGTAAAAGACGGGCCTTCACCGACGCTTTCGAGGCGCATGAAAATATCGTCGATTTTTTTCAGCTCCATTTGCTTGACCGATTCGAATCCGAGTAACGGGAGTTTTAACGCAAACTGCATGAATACCTCTTTTGAACAGAATAGACCGATTCTAACATATCAAGCTAAAAAGTTTCGACAGATTGCGGGACCGTTTAATCTCTTTTTGGTAAAATGGTTTGAAAATTGAAATAGACAGGTTTGAGAATGTTGAGAAGTTCGTTGATGGCAATGGCACTGCTGGTTTTGCTTACCGGGTGCGGTAAAGATATCGAAGAGTACAACAAACCGGCGGAATACTGGTACGAAAAAATGGTCAATGCCGTCGGAGACGCGAACCTTGAAAAGGCGGACAGCTATTTCAGTTCGCTGCAAAGCGAGCACATCAGTTCGCCGTTTCTGTCCGAAGCGACGATGATCATGGCACAGGCACACATGGCGCAGGAAGAATACCTGCTGGCGGAGCATTTTCTGAACGAGTACATCCGCCGTTACGCGACTCCCGAAGGGCGCGAATACGCCGAATTTTTGAAAATCAAGGCAAAGTTTCTCGCCCTCCCCAATCCCGGCCGTGATCAGGGGCTGATCGACGAAACGCTCAAAGGGGTTGAAACGTTCAAGTCCTCATACCCCGCATCAACCTATCTCCCGCTTGTGAATACGATGGAAACCCAGCTTCAGCTGGCGCGCGGAGATCTGAACGAGAAGATCGCGCAGCTCTACGATCGTCTGGGCAAACCGAAAGGGGCGGAATTTTACCGCTCGATCGCCCCGGTGACGTGGGTAAAATCCGACGAGATCGTTCATGCCGACATCCCCTGGTATCGCGAAATGTTCGAAGGTGACGGCAGCAGCAGCTGGTACGACTTCCTGATACCGCAGACCCGCAGCGTCGTATCCATGGACATCAACGAGAGTAAATAAGTACGTTTAAGGACAGTTTTCCGATGCAACTCAGCAATTACAGCTCTTTTCCGACCGTCCTGCCCGTCATAGCGGAGGACGAACTCTTTTTATACCCTTTTATGATCTCTCCCCTTTTTTTGAGCGACGAGAAAAACATCGCCGCGGCGGCCGAGGCGATCGAGAGTAATTCCCTCGTCATCGTCTGTCCCGTCAAACCCGAACATGAAGGGGAACGGGAAAACGACTCGATTTACGATGCGGGCGTTATCGGATCGATCATGCGTAAAGTCGTTCTCCCCGACGGACGGATAAAAGTCCTGTTTCAGGGGCTTGCCCGCGGGCATGTCATGGACCTGATTCCCGGGGATCATCTGCGGGCTCACGTTGATCTGATCCAGTCGAGCAGCGTGAACGAGCTGAAAATGGACGCGATTCTCGAAGTGCTTCGCGAGAAGGTTCGCGCACTTTCCCAGGTAAGCAACTATTTTCCCCCCGATCTGCTCCGCACGATCGAGGAGAATCACGAATACAACCGTATCGTCGATCTGATCTGCAGTTCGATCAAAATCAAAAAAGAAAACGCCTATAAGCTCTTTATCGAACGCGATCCCGAAAAACGGTTCTTGATGCTGATCGACGAACTGATCGAAGAAACCGAAGCCAACAAGCTCCAAAAAGAGATCCGTTCCAAAGTTCATACCCGCATCGAGAAGGTGAACAAGGAATATTTTCTTAAAGAGCAGCTCAAGCAGATTCAAAAAGAGCTCGGCACCGACAGTCATCGGGACGAAGAGATTGAAGAATTCCGTAAAAAGCTCGAAGCGAAGAAAGATAAAATGCACGCGGATGCATACAAAGAGATCAACAAGCAGCTCGAACGCTTTGCCCGCATGCATCCCGACAGTGCGGATGCGGGAGTGATCCAGACGTACCTCGAGTGGGTGCTTGAAATTCCGTTCGGGGAACAGGCCAAAAAGGCACTCAACATCCGCGACGTCGAAAACCAGCTCAACAAAGACCATTTTTCGCTCAAAAAACCCAAAGAACGGATCCTCGAATATTTCTCGGTAAAAGAGCTTCTGGAGCTACGGGGGCAGGGCGAGAAGGAAGGGCGCGGCGCGATTTTGTGTTTCGCGGGCCCTCCGGGGGTGGGCAAAACCTCTCTGGCCAACTCGATCGCCGAGGCGCTGAAGCGGCCGCTCGTACGGATTGCGCTCGGAGGGCTCGAAGACGTCAACGAACTGCGCGGACACCGCCGTACCTACATCGGGGCGATGCCGGGTCGTATCGTGCAGGGGGTGATCGAAGCCAAAAAGATGAATCCCGTCATCGTTCTCGATGAAATCGATAAAGTAGCCAAATCGCATCGGGGCGACCCGACGGCGGTGTTGCTGGAGATTCTCGATCCCGAACAAAACACCCACTTTCGGGATTATTATCTCAATTTCAACCTGGATCTCTCCAAGGCGATTTTCATCGCGACCGCGAATGACGTCGGTCAGATCCCGGGGCCGTTGCGCGACCGGATGGAATTTATTTCGGTCAGTTCGTACACGCCGCAGGAGAAGTTTCAGATCGCCAAACAGTATCTGATTCCGCAGGAGCTGAAAAAGCACGGGCTCAAACCGGCAGAATTGTCGATCTCGAAAACAGCACTGCAAGAGGTGATTGAAAAGTATACCCGGGAAGCCGGAGTGCGGAACCTTCGCCGTCGCGTGGCCGACATCGTCCGCAAAGCGGCGAAAAAGATCCTTGAAGAACCGACGACCGCCAAAGTGAGCGTGACGCTGAAAAATATTCGCGATTTTCTCGATAAAACGGTGTTCGAGATCGACCGTACCGATCACGTCGACCGTATCGGCGTGGTCAACGGTCTGGCATGGACCGCGGTAGGGGGCGATGTCCTGAAAATCGAGGCGATACGGATCAACGGCAAAGGCAATCTGCAGCTGACGGGAAGTCTGGGCGACGTGATGAAAGAATCGGCGCGGATCGCCCTTTCCGTGGTAAAAACGCTCATTGACGACGGAAAGCTGGGGGTCGATCACTCGATTATCCCGATGACGTCATCGGAACGTGAAAGCAACACGCTGCCCGATGCGAGCGAAGTGTATAAGCGTCTTGATCTCCATATCCACGTTCCCGACGGGGCAACCCCCAAAGACGGACCGAGTGCGGGGATCGCGATGAGCACCGTCATCGCGTCGATTCTGACGAACAAAAAAGTGCGTGCCGATATTGCCATGACGGGCGAAGTGTCGCTGACGGGAAATGTATTGCCGATCGGCGGACTGAAAGAAAAGCTGATCGCGGCACATCGGGCCGGAATGAAACTTGCCCTGATTCCTCAGAAAAACTACGATCGCGACATGAGTGACATTCCTGATGAGGTGAAAGCGTCCCTCGAGATCGTCGGCGTCAGTCGGATCGAAGAGGTACTGGAACGCCTTTTAACCGACGCATAGCCTCCCATGCCTCGCTATCGCCGTACAAATAGCCCCGCAGTTTGGGTTCGACCCCTAGGCGGCGGCACTCCTCTTTGAATCCTTTGTCCATCACAATCCCGCTGCAATAAGGGGCGATAAACGTATATCCATCGTCTGTACATACGACGTATCGGCGTCCGATGACGTTGACCCTGTTTTTTTTCAGATTCTCTTTTTCACCGCTTTTCATTACGTACCCGAGAGATTTTATGCAAGCATCGACTCCCGAAACCAATGAGCGTGTGCGTGCGGGAGCCGAAGCGTAAAATAGCGATCCGATGTTTTCAAAGGCCATCGGTTCGAGGATCTCGTCGGTATCTTCTTCGAGGTAGCGGAAACTTCTGCGGATCGCGTCACGGTATTCGCGCATCATCGGAGCGCTGAAACGGTGGCGGAAAACATTGCGGGTGTAACGTTCGTCGGCATTGCTCTCATCAAGAGAAAAGGGGATATTGCGATCCCGCAGATACGATTCGATACTTTCCCTGTCCCATTCCAGAAGAGGGCGTACGAGGTGAATATTTCCCCGCCGTTCGGATGAACGGATTCCGAGCAGTTCGGGTAGGCCGGCTCCGCGGCACAGCTGCATCATCAGCCACTCCAGGCGATCGTTGAGCTGATGGGCCGTGAGCACATACGTGTAGCCGTGCTTTTCGACCAGGTGGGAAAAAAAACGGTACCGTTCTTCGCGTGCGCGGTGTTCGAAATTGGTCCCGCCCAAGCGGCAGGAGAAGGTATAACAGCGTTTGTTATACCGTTTGGCCAACGTGATGGCGTTTTCTTCTTCGGTGTCGCTGGCGGAACGGGTGTGGTAATTGACGTGGGCGATGTCGAAATCGATCCGGGCATCGAGGAGCAGATGAAAAAGGGCGGTCGAATCGGCGCCGCCGCTAAAGGCAAGGAGGGATTTCCCCTCTTTTAAAAGCTCGAGGTGGAGCAGATCACGCATGACCCGTCACGGTCGCAAGCGGGTTTCGCCCGGCGATCTCGGTGATGCGAGCGCGGTAGATGACGCCGTAGGCGAGGTCCCCCTCGATCTCCCGGTCGTTGACGTAGATTTCGCCGTCCACATCGGGAGCCCACTGCAGCGCCCTGGCGCTGAGAAGATATTCGTGCTCGTCGCTCTCCCCGTCGATGACGAGAAGAATTTCCTCTCCGACGAGTTTTGCAAGACTGGCTTCTTCGACTTTGGAAGCGACGGAACCCAGTTTTTTAGCCCGGGCGTTGATCGTTTTTGAGGGGATTTTTTCGCTCATCGCATAAGCGCCTGTTCCTTCCTCGTCCGAATAGCTAAAAACATTGATCCGGTCGAAACCGAAGGTCTGCGCAAATTCTGCCATCTCGTCAAACATTGCATCCGTTTCTCCGGGGTGTCCGACGATAAAGCTGGTACGGACGAACGAATCGGGGAGCGCTTTCATGGCGTTAAGGAGTTCGAGCGTTTTTTCTTTGCCGAAGCCCCGCTTCATGATCCGGAGCATCTCGTCGTTGATATGCTGGATCGGCATGTCGAAATAGTTATGAAAAATCTTGGAATCGCCGATAGTCTTGATCAGCTTGAGGCTCGTGGTGGAAGGGTAGAGATAAAGGAACCGGGCACTTTTGACCCCGTCGATCAGTTCGATCCGTTTGATAAGATGGATAAGACCGTCCTGCGTCCCCTGATCGCGCAGGTAGGAACTCGAATCCTGCGAGACGAAGCTGAAATCGTAGTAACCTTTCGCCACGAGGCTTTCCACCTCTTTGGCGACGCTTTCGAGGTCGCGTGAGTGGAGTTTCCCCTTGAACGAGGGGATAGCGCAGAAACTGCACTGCTGGTTGCACCCTTCCGAGAGTTTTACATAGGCGTGGTAAGTCGAACCCGTCACGACCCTCTCGGCTCCGTCGATGAGATAGACCTCGGGGGTGAAACGGCTTTGTTTGGCGGCGAGAAGCTCGTCGATTTTATCGTAATCGCCGACGCCGGTAAAGATGTCCACTTCGCTGAGTTCTTTGGAAAGTTCCTCTTTGTAGCGTTCGCTCAAACATCCTGCCATGACGAGAACGGAGTCTTTTTTCCGCCCCGCGTCGAGGTTGAAGATCGTATTGAGCGATTCTTGCTTGGCCGCATCGATGAATCCGCAGGTGTTGACGATGATGACATCGGCTTCACCGCTTTCGTCCGTCATTTCAAAATCCTTCAAACGCCCCAGCATCACTTCGGTATCGACGAGATTTTTGGTACAGCCCAGAGAGACGATGTGGAGTTTTTTGGACATAAAAGACCTTTGCAATAATGAAATGTCTTATTATATCCAAGCGCAGATTTGGATACACTTTCAGAATGCGTATAGTTATGAGTATTTTAGCGTTGATCCCCCTGATGGCGATAGGGGCCGTGTTCGTCGACGGGATGGGGACGGAGTGGTTCGGAACGATCCGCGGCGGGATCGAAGCGACGTTCGGGATCACATTTCCCTCCCCGCAAAACCGGCTTTATTATCTCTCCAAGATGGCGGGCGCGAGTGCGTTGTGGATTTTGATCGCGGCGTTCTGGGTGAATCCGCTCCGGACTTACGTACGGTTCGATCTGGTGGAATTCAAAAAACTGCTCGGGGCAGCGGCGATCGGATATGCCTTTTTGCATTTTCTGCTGTTCATCGCTTCGTACGATTTTGCGGCGGGGCGGATCGCCGGGCTTTTCGGGACACACCTTGCGCTCGGCGCTGGGCTGGCGGCACTGCTGGTGATCGCAATCGTTCCGCACGTGCGGGCATGGTACAAGCTCCTTTATATCGGTATCGTGCTGGTAATCGTTCATCTGCTGCTGGGGTATCGTGAATTGACCCCGCCGCATATCGCGGCCGTAACGCTGCTCAGTCTGGGACTGGCGCTCCGGCTGATTAAGCGCTGATGCGGCATTACGACGTCGTTATTCTCGGTGGCGGTGCCGCCGGGCTGATGTGTGCGGCATGGCTGCGGGAACATACCCCTCTGTCGGTGGCGATTGTAGAGGGAAACGGCAGAGCGGCACTCAAACTCAAAGCCAGCGGCGGAGGCAAGTGTAACCTCACCAACGTCGATGTCGACGCAACCCACTATCTGGGAGATGAAGCGCTGGTACGCCGTGTTCTTGATACATTTCCCCAAAAAGCGCTTCTGGAGTATTTCCGTAGCGGGGGACTGCGGCCCGTGATCCGAAAAGAGCGCTATTATTTCTGTCCCAAAAGTTCCGATGAGGTTATTGCAATCTTGCTGGGAAGAGCACAGGGATGTGACCTCCTTACTTCTCACAAGATTCTCGGGGTCGAAGGGAATTCGCCCTTTGTCGTCACGACCGACAAAGGGGAACTGAGAGCGGAGAAAGTGATTGTCGCAACGGGCGGGGCGAGCTACAAAGAGATCGGGGCAAGCGACGTCGGCTTGAAAATCGCTCAGAGCTACGGCCTCGATACCGTGGCCTTTTCCCCGGCGCTTGTCGGATTGACGCTGCAACCCAAAGAGTTCTGGATGAAAGAGCTCAGCGGAATCAGTTTTCCCGCCCGGATACGGGTTGCGGGCAAAACGCTCGACGAAGACCTTCTTTTTGCCCACAAAGGGATCAGCGGCCCCGTCGTTCTCTCCGCATCGTTGTACTGGCACCGCGGCGAAATCGAGGTCGATTTTCTCCCCGATTTCGACCTGGAGAGGGTTCGGAAGGAGAAAAAACTTCTCAGCACGGCGCTGCCGCTTCCGAAACGGTTCATGAAAAGTTTTCTGGAGGCCGTGGGACTGGAAGACAAGCCCTGCAACCGGCTTGATGGCGGCGAATGGGAAAAACTCTCTCGCATCCGGTCGTATCCGATGGCTCCCTCGGGGACGTTCGGGCTGTCGAAAGCCGAAGCGTGCAGGGGGGGAGTCGCATGCAGCGAACTCGATCCCGCAACGATGGAGAGCCGGAAAGTCAAAGGGTTGTATTTTATCGGGGAGACGGTAGACGTGACGGGCGAACTGGGGGGATACAATTTTCAATGGGCGTTCAGCAGCGCCGTTGTGGCGGCTAAGGCGATCGGCTCAATGTCTTTTAAACGAAACTGAGTACAATATGACCATTCACTTACAGGAGCGTTTATGATCCTTCTTGCCGGACCGTGCGTCATCGAGAGCGAAGAGTCGATTTTCAAAATCGCCAAGTCGCTCGAACGTTATCATAACGACGACCGTTTCGATTTTTATTTCAAATCGAGTTTTGACAAAGCCAACCGTACCTCGCTCGAAAGTTACCGTGGCCCGGGCCTCGAAGAAGGGCTGCGGATTTTGCAGAAAGTCAAGGATGATTTCGGCTACAAAATCGTCACCGACGTGCATGAGAGCTATCAGGTCCCGATCGCGGCGGAGGTTGTCGATATGATCCAGATTCCCGCTTTTTTGTGCCGTCAGACCGACCTGCTCGTAGCGGCGGGAAAAACCGACAAGATCGTCAATATCAAAAAAGGGCAGTTTATGACCCCCGGCGACATGCAGTTTTCGGTTAAAAAAGTGCTCAAGACGCGCGGATGCGACGAAGTGAGTTACGAAGCCTCGCAGCGCCACGGCGTATTGCTGTGCGAGAGGGGGTCAAGCTTCGGTTACGGCAATCTCGTCGTGGATATGCGTTCGCTGGTCATCATGCGCGAGTTCGCCCCCGTCATTTTCGACGCGACCCATTCGGTGCAGATGCCGGGAACGGGAACCGGAAAAACGGGCGGAGACAGCTCGATGGTGCCCCACCTTGCACGCGCTGCGGCGGCGGTCGGGGTAGACGGGTTCTTCTTTGAAACCCATTTCGATCCGGTCTGCGCTTTGAGCGACGGCCCGAATATGTTAAAATTAGAACAGCTTGAAGCGCTCTCCGAGACGCTTTTGAAAATTGACTCAGTAAAAGGAAATTAAACTATGAATCTGATCGAAGGAAAGTTGAGAGTTATCCCCGGTAAAAAGATCGCCATCGTCAGCACCCGCTGGAACCATTTCGTCGTTGACCGTCTGGTCGAAGGGGCCAAAGACGCATTCGCCCGCCACGGCGGAAACGACCAGGATTTGACGCACGTTCTCGCTCCGGGCGCGTTCGAATTGCCGATGGTGATCGAGCAGCTTCTCTCCAGCGGTAAATACGATGCGGTGTGTGCGCTCGGCGCCGTCATTCGCGGATCGACTCCCCATTTCGACTATGTTTCGGCCGAATCCACCAAGGGGATCGCGACCGTGAGCCTCAAGCACAAAAAACCGGTCTCCTTCGGATTGCTCACCACCGATACGATTGAACAGGCGATTGAGCGCGCGGGAACCAAAGCGGGGAATAAAGGTTTCGAAGCGATGACCGTGGTCATCGAGATGCTCGATCTTTACCAGGCGATCGGCGAATAATGGCGACGCGTCATCAAGCCCGCATGGCGGTAGTCAGCCTGCTTTACGCCTACGATCTTGGAAATCAGAGCATCGCCGATTTCAGCGACGAGATCCTCGAAGAGAAAAAGATCCGCAACAAACAGCGTGATTTCGCCCTGGACCTGTTTAAAGGGGTCACGGAGCATCTGGCTCAAGTGGATGAAGCGATCGTCAAACACCTGACCAAAGACTGGGATTTCGAACGTCTGGGCTCTATCGAGCGGGCAACCCTCCGGCTGGGCGCTTACGAGATCATGTTCGGCGAACTCGATTCGGCCGTCGTCATCAACGAGGCGATCGAGATCACCAAAGCGTTCGGTACCGAACAGTCTCCCAAATTCATCAACGGCGTCCTCGACGCGATCGCCAAAGACAAGTAATCCCGATGCGTCTTTCCAAAGAACAGGCTCTCGAACTGATCCGTCACGGTGACCTCAAAGAACTGGGGAAAATGGCTACAGCCCGAAAAAAGGAACTGCATCCCGATGGCGTGACCACGTTCGTTGTCGACCGCAACATCAACTACACCAACGTCTGCTGGGTCGACTGCAAATTCTGCGCTTTCTACCGCCACGGAAAAGACGAGGATGCGTACGTGCTGAGTTTCGAGGAGATCGATCAAAAAATCGAAGAACTCCTTGAAATCGGCGGCACCCAGATCCTGTTTCAAGGCGGGGTCCATCCGAAACTCAAAATCGAGTGGTACGAAGAACTGGTCGAACACATCCATACCAAATATCCTACGGTGACGATTCACGGTTTTTCGGCGATAGAGCTCGATTTCATCGCCAAAGTTTCGCATATTTCGATCCAGGAGTGCCTGGCACGCCTCAAAGCCAAGGGGCTTGCGTCGATTCCCGGTGCGGGCGCGGAGATCCTCAGCGATCGGGTACGCGATATCATCGCCCCCAAAAAAATCGACAGCGAGGTGTGGCTGAGCGTTCACCGCGAAGCGCATAAACTCGGGATCAAGTCCACCGCGACGATGATGTACGGTACGGTAGAGACGGATGAAGAGATTGTCGAACACTGGGACATGATCCGCCGGTTGCAGGATGAGACGGGCGGGTTCCGCGCTTTCATCATGTGGTCGTTCCAGGGGAAAAACACCCAGCTCATGGAAGAACACCCCGAAATCGAGAAGCAATCGTCCAACCGTTATCTCCGCCTTTTGGCGGTGTCGCGCCTGTTTCTGGACAATTTTCCAAACATTCAGAGTTCGTGGGTGACGCAGGGACCGTATATCGGTCAGATGGCGCTGCTGTTCGGGGCAAACGATCTGGGATCGACGATGATGGAAGAAAATGTCGTACGCAGCGCGGGTGCAGGATTCCGGATGGCCAAGGACGAAATGGTCCGTCTGATCCGGGACATCGGGGAAACGCCGGCAATCCGTAATACGGCGTACGAAATACTCGAAACATTCGAATGAATAGATTATTCATCGCGACTTTATTTTTTGGACAGATACTGATGGCAAGCACACTGGATTTTATAGAGGTCAAGGGGGTGAAAATCCCGTTCATCTACGAAGAGGATAAACGTCTGCCGATCGTATCGATGCAACTCGTTTTCACCCATAGCGGGAGCGTCGATGAAGGAAAAAAAGCGGGGTTGGCCCGCCTCGGCGCCAAGATGCTCAACGAAGGAAGCCTCAAACGCGGTTCGGTCGGGTTCGCCGATGCCCTGGATGCACGTGCCATCGGACTGAGTGCGACTGCGGGAAACGAAACATTCGTGATCGAGCTCGGAAGCCTCAAAGAGGAACTTGATACGGGGCTTTCCCTCCTCTCCGAACAGCTTGCCGAACCCAATTTCACCCCCAAAACGCTTGAAAAAGTCAAAACCATCACTCTGAGCGAGATAGCCCGCAAAGAAGCCGATTTCGACAATGTCGCATCGACGGAGCTCAAAGCGGTATTGTTTGAAGGGACGCCGATGGCGACTCCGAATATCGGAACCAAAGAGAGCATCGCGACCATTACCCTCGAAGACGTCAAAGGATTTATATCCGATCATCTGGTCCTCTCTAACGCGCTGGTCGTATTCGGCGGAAATGTCGGGCCCGAAGAAGCCAAGGCCAAAGCGGTGAAACTGCTGGGAGGACTGGAAAAGGGGAAAGCGGGGAAAGAACGTTACTACCCGCTCCGCAAAGAACCCAAAGAGTCGGTAATCAAGCGCCCCCAGACCGAACAGGCGTATATCTATTTCGGTTCTCCTTTCGCGATGCGTGAAGGGGATGAAGAGTTTTACAAGGCGCGGGTCGCGATGTTTATCCTCGGAAGCAGCGGATTCGGAAGTCGCCTGATGGAAGAGGTTCGTGTCAAACGGGGATTGGCGTATTCGGCTTATTCGCGCCTCTCGGTCGCTAAAACGCATACCTATTTCAGCGGCTATCTGCAGACGAAGATCGAATCGCAGTCCGAAGCGATCCGAACGGTCGAAGCGGTGATCGACGCTTTCGTCCGCGAGGGGGTAACCCAGAACGAACTCGATCAGGCGCGTAAATTTCTTTTGGGCTCCGAGCCGCTCCGGGTTGAGACCCTTTCGCAGCGGCTGGGCCGGACGTTTAGCGAATATTACGCGGGCAAGCCGCTCGGATCGAGTTTGCAGGAACTTGAACGGATCCGTTCGCTGAGCCTCGAAGAGCTCAACGATTTCATCAAGCGCCATAGCGAGATCAAAAATCTAAGTTATGCGATTGTCACCCAATAGCGAGGACGCCGACAAATTCCGTCGGCTCGGTGTTCTCAACATCACCGAGTTGGCATTGCTCATCCCCTCGTCCTTCGAAGACCGGCGGCTCAGTTCCGAACTCACCCACAACGCTCCCTGTGTCATCGACGCAACCGTCGAGCGTGTCACCCGTACTCCCAAAACATTGCGTATCGTTTTTTTCGCCCACAACCTTGATGAGGTGATCGAAGGGATCATTTTCAATCCCAAACCTTACATGATGCATGCTTTTGTGCAGGGGAGCAGAGGATTTTACGGCGGGAAGGCGTCGTGGGACACGGGGAAATGGGAACTGATCCATCCTCTCAAGCTTTCCCAGATCGGATCAATCGTCCCGGTATACAAGACACCGCTGCGTGCCGACGTAATGCGCCGCCTAGCGGCGCGTTACGTCAGTGTCGAAAACCTCTTAGAGGAGGGTCTTCCGCCCGAAGTTGCGAAGATTCTTTACCGTCTCCATTTCCCCGCGGTTCCCCTTGCGCTTACGGAAAAAGAGCTGCGTGCGTTGAAATTTGCCGAACTCTACAATTATCTCCGGCGGCTGCGCAAAAAACGGCGCTACCACCCGACGAGCTACCGCGGTGCGGGAGATGCCAAACGCTGGATGAAGACACTTCCGTTTGAACTCACCGACGATCAGAAAGGGGCAATCGAGCATATCCGCCGTGATCTTGCAGGCGAGAATGCGGCGCGGCGGATGATCGTCGGCGATGTCGGCTCGGGGAAAACGATGGTGATCCTCGCTTCGGCGGTGCTGATGCGCCCCTACCGTTCAATCCTGATGGCTCCCACGACGATTCTCGCCGCACAACTTTACGAGGAGGCGTGCAAATTCCTTCCCGATTTCAAGATCGCACTGGTGACCAACAAGACCAAAAAAACATCGCTGGACGGGTATGATTTTATCATCGGAACGCATGCGCTTTTGTACCGAGACCTTCCCGAAGCGGGGCTTGTGATGGTAGACGAACAGCACCGTTTCGGCACCGCGCAGCGTCATGCCCTCTCCCGCATCACGGACAACGATTCGCCTCCCCATTACCTTCAGTTTTCGGCCACCCCCATTCCCAGGACGCAGGCGATGATCGATTCGGCCCACATCGATGTGAGCCTGATACGTCAGACACCGTTTGCCAAAAACATACAGACCCGTTTAATCGGCAAAAGCGGTTTTCCGGCATTGCTGGAGCATATCCGCTCCGAGATTTCGCAGGACCGTCAGATTTTGATCATTTATCCCCTGGTCGAGCAAAGCGAGGCGATCAATTACCAGAGCATCGAGGAAGCGCGGGGATATTGGGAAAAAAACTTCGAGAACGTTTACGTTACCCACGGTCGGGACAAAGAAAAAGAGGCGGTATTGCTCCAATTTCGCGAACACGGCTCCATTTTGCTGGCAACCACTGTCGTGGAAGTGGGAATCTCGCTACCCCGGCTCTCCACCGTCGTTATCGTGGGGGCGGAGAGGCTTGGGCTTTCGACGCTTCATCAGCTTCGGGGGCGCGTGAGCCGTACAGGACTGGCGGGGTATTGCTATCTTTACACCAACACATCGGGGAAAAACGAACGGCTTGAGGCGTTTTCGGGTTGTCTCAACGGATTCGAGATCGCGGCGTTCGATCTACGCTACCGACAAAGCGGCGACTTGCTGGAGGGGAACGTGCAAAGCGGCAGGGCGTTTCGGTGGGTGGACATGGGAAGCGATGAGGAGACGGTCAAAGAGGTCGTGGATTATCTGAAACAAAAAGATTAAACTAAAGATCCGCACGCAGAGGCGTGCGAACGGGTATGGGGATCAATACAGGCCGTAACGCCCGTCGTTGCGCTTGAAGAGGACCCTCATTTTTCCTTCATTGTCGTAAAAGACTTCAAACTGTTTGCCGCTTTCTTTAAGTTTTTCCAATACTTCGGCCACTTCCTGGGGCTTGTAGAGCTCAAGTTCCATCGGAACGATTTCATCTTCCATCGCTTCTCCCAGCGCGTGCAGGTCGACGTTGCCCGATGCGGCGGTCTTGGCCTCATTCATCCCTTCGTTGCGGTGGTCGCTCAGGCGGTCGTGCAGACGGCGGAGCGCTTTTTGGGCCCGGTCGATCGCGATATCGATGGCAGCGTAAAGGTCGTTGTCGCGTTGAGTGATGACGATGGTGTTTTTGCCGGCGACGTTGATCGTAAATTCGATCATTACCCCTTTTTTCCGTTCGTTCATGCTGGCGACGGCATTGACGCTGATGAGATCGAGATGGTATTTGCCGAGGGTATCAATCGAGTGCATAAGGTGCTCTTTGATGGAGTCGCTGAGGTCGATATGGCGTCCGACGAGTGAAATGTTCATGATGTCCACCTTGTGTATGGGTTGAAATTTGATTATAACACTAAAAAGTAATCGCTACAAATAAAAAGGGGATCGGTCGACGCGATAACATAAAAAGAATAAATATTAACAGATATTAATCAATATTTAAACTAGCAGTGATTAGAATGAATATAATGTGTTTTCTCTCTTCAGAGAGAACGGAAATAGGCCGATAATACCGGATTGCACAAAAAGAGCTGGGAACAAGACGATGAAAGTAAACGACACGATCCGTTCGATGATCCGATTGGTTGTGATAATGTTGATGAGCGGATGGACGATGCTTCAGGCCGCGATCGTATTGGAAAGCGACAATTTTAACAACAATGTCGAAGGATGGGCCGGCGGGACGCGCGTCAGCGACATGTACAAGATCGAAAACGGCACTTTCGCATCGAAACTGTACAATTTCAACGGGACCGATTATGCCCTGAAAAACGTCATCATCAGCTTCGACGTATCGATCGCGAACGGGTGGGAGACCACCGATGCATTGCGGGTGACCGCCAACGGGGCAACGACGACGTTTACCCAAACCGACGGAGTCTACCACTACACCGTCAATGCGGTCCTTGATACGGGGGGCGATCTGAACCTCCGGATCCACACCGATTCGAGCTACAGCAGCGAAGACGCCTGGATTGACAATATTGTCATAACCTTCATCACCGCCGATGCGGCAAACGATACGTTTACCATGGTCAAAAATACGACCTACAGCGGGAATCTTCTCTCCAACGACGTGGGACCCTCGCTCAGCGTTATTTCCAACACCTCTCCCGCACACGGGAGCGTGAGCGTCGCTTCGAACGGGAGTTTCACCTATACGCCCACGACCGAGTACATGGGAACCGATACCTTTACCTACACGGTCAGGGATGCCAACGGGTATGAGGATACGGCGACGGTCACCGTGACGGTGACCGACGTGATTACCGCCGGATACCGTGATTTCACCCTGCGAAAACAGCTCTACACGAAAGGGGACATGAAGACGATCGGTAATACCGTGCTCGTTCCCCCTACGACGCAGACCTCTTCTATCTGCTCGACGTATACCAACGGTTCGTACATTACCAATGCCACCGATGCCAACAATTATTATTACCTGTGCGGGTACCATGCCGATACGACGACGGGGGGGCTTAGCAATTCGACGACCTCCGAGCTCAAACTCCCCGCAGGTGCGGAAGTGATCTGGGCCGGGTTGTACTGGCAGGCGATTGTCGCCAATGCGGCGTTCAGCACGAACATGACGATCAAGCTTCGCCAGGAAGAGGGGGCCAATACCTACGTCGACGTCACCCCGGACCGTCTGGATTACGGTGTTAATGAAGGCTATACCGGGTTTACGAGCTATTCGGCGTTTGCCGACGTTACCGAACATTTCGGTGCGGGAAAATGGAACGAGGGGAACTATACCGTCGCCAATATCCCGGTGTACGAAGGAAAAATCGATACCCTGGGATCGTACGGGGCATGGACGCTGGTGGTGGTCTATTCGAATCTCTCCGACGAGAACGAAAAATTCCGCAGTTTCAGTGTTTTCGACGGATGGAAGGTGGTCAGTCAGGATGTGCCGAACGTGAACATTGACGTCACCGGCTTCTACACCCCCGACAAAAACGATATCGCTGCCGAAGTGTCGGTTTTCGCGGCCGAAGGGGACAAGCACATCAGCGGGGACGTATTGCGAACGACCAATTACAATACCGGAGGTACCGTTACGCTTGCGACGGTGGCTAACAATACCTTTAATTCCAGTATCACGGGCGGGGATGATCGCGTCCCCGAACTGATCAACAATAACGGTATTGATATCCAGACGTTCGATATCGGTGATAATCTCAAGCCCAAGCAAGCGACCATGCGTTTTACGTTTACGTCGACCCAGGACAAATACTGGCCGTCGATGATCGCGTTTGCGACCGAGCTGTACGTTCCGCAGTTTTGTTACGACTACGGGTACGAACAAAACGGCCTTCCCTTCACCGAAGAGAATAACGGGACGGCAATGCCGTATGTGAGCGGTTACCTTCCCAATACCGAAGACATCAACGTCAGCCTCTATATCCGCAACCAGGAAGCTTCCGACGTGATGGCCAACAACGTGCAGCTGAACATTACCCAGATCGACGATACGCAGGCAGTCTATAAACGCAATTCGGTGGCCGTCACCTATCCGGGCGAGTATTCGCCCACTTACAAAAGCGACGGGGGATGGCCGCTGAGCGTGAGCGACACCTACATCAAAAACATCCCCCTCGGGAATATGGGAGGAGAACAGCATGCGTACGCCTATTACATGCTCACCCCCAAAAACATCGGCGACATACGGATACCGATCGTCGGGACGTTTACCTACGATCTGGCGATTCCGCTTCCCGATGGTACGACGCTCAGCCTTCCGTACTCCTCGACCATCGGTGGTGAACGCCTTCCGATGTGTACCGCGGACAATTTCAGCTACACTCCCGAATGGGGGATTTTCAGCGTCGTCGATGCGGGGCTGTACGATTCTTCCACGTCGACGCGCTATTACGATCTCACTACACAGGTGACGAAACGTCCGGGTAACCTGCGGGTGGCATCGTTCGACCCTGAAGCCCTCGACACGCCTCAGCCGGTGAGTACCATCGTCGCGGTCGAACTGATCGATGCGAGTCAGTTCCACGACGTCGATGCGGCATGCCGCGAACCTTCCAGCTCGATCAGTCCGCGGGTATGGGTCGCGTTTGAAAACAACGTCTCGCAGATCAATTTTAATGCGGGGACGATTCAGGCGGCGATCGCGAATGGGATGGTATCCGATACCATTACAGGAGAACCTTCACCCATCACTCAGGCGGAGGAGTTTTACAAAAAGGCGACGCCCAATGCGGCGTTTCGGGTAACCTACAACACCCTCAACGATGCCGACGGTTCGCTGATTACGATCGTTCCGACGAACAACGGGATACGGATCGACAACTTCTCAGATATTCACAAAATCTACCCCCACTGTCGACAGTTCGTCAAAATGCCCAACAACCAGATGACGGATCAGACTTCGGTCGCCTGTGCCAACAACGGAAACAGCAGTACCTACAAAGACGTTGCGATCTGCATGGAGTGCTTGTACGGCGCACGGACCGAAGTGCTCTGTTCGCGGGACAATTTCGCGATCCGTCCGGAAAGCTACACGGTGACCCTCAAAGACCTCAATCAGACCAATCGAGGCGTGACGCAGGTGTTCGCCCCCGGCTATACCGGGGTGACGAACCCGCAGAGCGGACGGATCAAAGTAGCCAGCGGATACGATTACCGCTACGACATCAATGCCACGAATCATCTGGACAACGCCGCATCGCCGGGGTACACCCGCTATTTCGGAACGGGGGGAAGCGATTACAACATTACCCTCGTATGGGATCCCGCAACACCGAAAACAGGGTGCAACGATACCGCGCACAAACCGCAGAGCTTTAATCTCCTTGACGGAACGGTATCGGCGGAGGGGAATCTTTCTCAGATCGGGGAGTATCGTCTTAACATCATCGATAAAACCTGGACAGCGGTCGATTGGGACAGCGAGAAGCAGACCCATCAGACGGGTCCCCACTTCTTAAACGCCATCGAATGCGCGCAGGATAGTACCTACGTACCGGCCCAGGCGACGACGGTGAGCCTGAGCGGCGGGACATTGAACAACCTGGTGGGGTGTCAGATCAACAGCACCCACGACAACGTAGAAAACGGCCTAAAATACCGAGATTACCAGCTGACGTTCCTCCCTTACAAATTCGATCTGAACGTTTCGTTCGGGGTCGGTACACGTCCGGATAATGTCGCCGCGAGCAATTTTATTTACACGTCCGATATGAGCCGAACCGATTCGATGGACATGTCGGTCCGTGCGACCGGAAAAATCAAAGCATCGGGATACAACAATGTCGTCAACACAAACTTCGTCACCGGGTGTTACGCAAACGATCTGAATCTGTCGATGCGGGCCAACAACAACCTCACGGTAGCGGGAAGTGCCTACCAGGTCCGTTTCCAGGATTTTAACGCGACGGGGGCACTGATTTATGACAGCAACGCCACCGATATCGATACGACCGCACTGGATATGCGGCTGCTGCGGATTGATGATGGCAATTTCACCAAAGATACCCGGGGTTCGCTTTCCACTATAACCCGCCTCAACTACGAGCGCAACGTCACGCGCCCGACCGACCCGAAAGTTGCTGATTTCACGGCGTTGAATGTCCGCTGTTCTACGGTGGCCGAGTGTTTGATGCAGGCAGACTTGAGCTCTTCACACGAAGCAGACGGCACGCGAGCGATGGATTTTAACGTGACCCATGCCTACGGACGTCTCATCCCGCGCGATATCCGCGTTTTCGGCGATGTCGCGTTCAGTCCCTCCGCATGGTACGAAGTGTATAATGCGCCGAGACTGGCGGGAACTCCCCTGGCACCAAGCCGGAACACTCCGCTGTGGTACGTCAATCATTTGCATACCGATACCAATTACGGGGACGGCAACGTAACCCGTTTGCAGAGTGCGGCGGGGTCATCGGGGGCAAACATCGGTCAGGCCGCGGTGAACGGAACCGAAACCTACGCTTTCCCGGCCGTAGGGGCGGCCAATATCCCCTACAGCCGCAAAGCCCATATCGAAACGGCACCGTGGCTTTGGTACGGGGTCAATGCACTTGATTATGCCGATCCCTCGGCGGCCAATCTCGATTGTGCGACCCATCCGTGTTTCAACATCAATGTCGTTCCCGCCGTCGGTCGTTCGGGCAGTGCTTCGGATGGGGCGTTGCGGGGAGATAAAACCAACAAACAGACGACGGGGGGAGGGGTAACGTACGACTATACCCCTTCCACCCGTTGATAAAGGAGTTCCCATGCGCCCTGCGGTAGCCATGATCGAACTCATCTTCGCAATCGTCGTGATCGCCATCAGCGTCCTCTCCATTCCTTCGATGATGGCGGTGGCGAACAACGCGTCGATGGGAATGATGGTCGATGAAGATATTCTCAAACGTTTAAGCGGCGAAATCGTCAAAGTCTCCCAGGCCCGTTGGGATCAAAACTCCCTTCCCCCCGATTTTCGGCCGTTGCAGATTGCGGGAGATTTGCCGTGTAATCGCCCCGATCCGCTCGGGGGAAGCGCCGTATTTCGCGCCAACCCCGATTCAAGTATGGCCTGTGCGGCGGGAGGGCCTGCGATGGCGGCGGCGCCGGCGGCGGGGAACCTGAACCTGAGCCAGGGGATCGAACAGCTGCACGCCAGGGGGTATAACCTGCAGATTCAGCAAACGGGAGGAGCGGCGGTCTATACTGTTCCGGTCTCTTATGCGGTCAGTTACGTCGATGCGACAATGTCGGCGATCGATGCCGCCGGAGCCGCTTCGGCGACCTGGCGGCTCGGCTCGTCCGCCTCAATGAGTCCTGCGGCATCGGGAACGCAGACCCATCTCAAACGGGTTGTCGCCCGGGTTCAGAATGCCGCTAACCCCGACGTCGACATGACCCTGACGTTTTTCAAATCCAACGTAGGTAAATTCGCCGAATGAAATCGCTAGTCCAACGCAAAGCTTTTACGATGATCGAACTCTTGTTCGTGATCGTTATTCTCGGAATTGTCGGAACGCTGGCGCTCGAAGCGTTGCGGCAGTATTACGACGGCATCTACCGTACCGGAGAATATACGAAGCGATCGGCGCAAGCCGACCAGATTCTCGAACAGGTAGCACGCTATTTCGAAAACGGCATCTCCGCATCGATCGTCCGCCTCGACCAGAACGATGCGGCACTGGGAAGCGTCTGTAACGGCGTCCCGATTTCCGGAGACGACGGGAACGATTACACGATCGCGTTTGTAGGAATCGACGATGATGGGCTGCGGGGCTATTGGGACGGAACACGTTTCCGTCCGGGATGGAGCAGCGAAGTAATCAACGCTGGGACGAACCTTTCGGGGCCCGATTCGGATTATACGACGATGCACAACGCCGATTCGCTTTTGAACGCCGCTAATCCCACCGCGATTTTCCGCAGCGACGGTTTGGCGGAGGGGAGTGATTGCGGCCGATTCGGCTGGATCACCGGTGCGGGGACGAATCAGGCGTACCGGACGGTGCTGGCCGTTCCGAATGCGACTAATCTGACGCTTGACGGGGTGCTCAGCATCAGCGGGCAGTCCGGCCGTGCTTACGTCCTCCGAACGGCTTATGCTTTCCGTGCCCGAAACGGAGTCTTCAGCATGTACAGCGGTTTCCAGCCCTGGAATGGAGAACTCTACAGCACCGTTACTCCACGGGTATTGGGCGATAACGTCGCCCATTTCACGATTATGTACGATGCGAGCAATACGAGCGTTAACTCGAATGTGGGAAATGTGTATACTCTTAAAATCTGTATGAACGGGGTCGATGCCAATCTTAACGATTCGACGCTGCCGCAGGACCAGATTTGCCGTGAAAGGATGGTGCATGTACGTTACTAAACGCAAGGGATTCGCTATGATCATGGCTATATTCATCGTCGTGATCATTGCTGCGGGAGGAGCCCTGATGATGCAGAACGCATCGCTGGGGAGCAAGGCGGTATCGAGTGCTTATTTGCGTACCCAGGCCGATTTGCTGGCACAGAGCGCGACCGAATACGCCCTGATGCGCGCGCAGGGGGTAGACACGACCGGCGGGACGTGCCTGAATCGTCTGAATATCACCGTCAACGACGCGAGCGGAAGGGCGATGTTTGATATCACAGCTTCCCTGGCCTATTCTTTCAGGGGAGCCGCCCCGGCGGCATGCGACACGTTAGCGCAAAATACGGGTAAGGAAACGATGGTACTTATCGACGTGCGGGTGGATGATCGAAATATCTCTTCTGAAGATATCCGCGTTCATAAACGCTCCTGGCAAAAACTCTAGTAAGAACGTATTCGGAAAAAGAGAAAAGGGTCTTTCGGCTCTTAGAGGGCGAGCTGGGAAATTTTGGCGACTACGTCTTTTTCCCGTACCGGTTTCATCAGAAAACCGTTCGCGCCGCATTCAAGGGCTTCCCCTTTTTTGGTTTCGTCGGTGGTGAGGACGATGACGGGGAGCTGGCGGAGCGATTCGTCGGCGCGGATCACTTTCAGCATCTCGATTCCCCCCATGACCGGCATGATGATGTCAAGGAGGATGATATCGATATCGAACTGCGATTTGAGAATGCCGATCGCGTCCGCGCCGTTTTTCGCTTCGACCACCTGTGAGACGTTCGGGGTTTTCAGCAGCATGGTCTTGAGCAGCTTGAGGTTGATCATATCATCGTCAACCGCAAGTACTTTCAGTTTTTTATCACCCATTTCGAAGTTCCCCGTTTGTTAAATGAATTTTTCAAATACAAGACGCAGCAGGTCTTTGTTGATGATGTTGCGGATGATCTCGTGGACGTACATGGCATCGTCCGCTTCTTCCGAAGCATTCGGATCGATCAGCATCACAAGCGATATGTCACTGTCGCCGGAACGGATTATATCATACAGATCCTTGAGGTCGAGTCCGGAAAGCGTTTTATCAAACAGGGCGAGTTTGTAGCGGCGGTTGGCAATCTCTGATTTGAGATCGTCGATACTTCCGACCGTTTTGTAGGTATATCCAAGATCGTCGAGAATACGGGTAAAGAGTTTCATCTCCAATGCGTTTTGTTTGGCGATGACGATGTCGGCATCGTAGGCCGAGCGTCTGGGTTCAGGGAGGTCGGGTTCGCCGAGCGTTTCCTCTGGTGCTGTGGCAGGTTCCGAAACGGGGGATTCATCGAATACGTCGGAAAAGACCGCTTCGTCCGCTGTTTCCTCGATGGCGGCCGTTTCCGGAAACTCACCGGTGCCGTTTTCTTCGGCTGGGAGCTCTTCTTCCTGGGTGCTGAGCGTTACTTCGCCGGCCGATTTCGGAACCGATTTGATATCGACGATTTTGTGGGAGAGAAAGTTATTGAGCAGCGAGATGATTTCACTGCGTACCAGCGGTTTGGTCGTGTATTCATCCATTCCCGCGGCCAGGAAACGTTCGCGGTCCCCTTTGAGGGCATTGGCGGTAAGGGCAATGATCGGTATATGGTGCTGGCCGTAATCTTCTTCGAAGTCGAGAATTTCCTGCGTCGCTTCGATACCGTCAAGAACCGGCATCTGGATGTCCATAAAGATGACGTCGAAATCGCCGTTTTTCCGTTTTTCGAACGCTTCGAGCCCGTTGTTGGCGATCGTAATTTCCAAGCCAAGGTCTTCGAGGGTACGGCGGATCAGTTTTTGGTTGATGACGTTGTCTTCGGCTACGAGGGCCGTTGCGGCGAAACGGGAACTTTTCTCGTCGAATTTCTTGCGGCGGGTCGCTTTTTGTTTGCGGTTACTGAACGCTTCGACATCATACGACTCGAGGGTTGAACGGATCTTCGTGCTGTTGAGCGGTTCGTAGAGCACTTTGAAGATATCGATCCCCATCGAATCGATTTTCTTCATGTAATACGATTTGGTCACCAGGACGAGTTGCTCCTGGGAAGAGGAATAGGTGATCAAATCCTCTTCGTTCACGTAATCGTTGTCGACGATCAACAGGTCATAATTCACCTGTCGTTCAAGCATTTTGAGTTCGTCGACTTCGTGGAACGTGGTATAGCTTACGCCGAAGTAGTCAAGATACTCTTTGAGATAGGTATTTTGGAGTTTTTTCTTCGACGTACTTTCGAGAATTACCGCATTGATGCTTGAGAAAGCACCTTTGAGCGGTTCATTGAGGGTTTCGATCTCCTCGAATTCCAGGGTAAAGAAGAATGACGTTCCGTTGCCGGGTTCGCTTTCGAGCTCGAGTCTTGAACCCATCAATTCGACGAAACGGCTTGAAATCGTCAGTCCAAGGCCGGTTCCTCCGTATTTGCGGGTAATGGAAGTATCGGCCTGTGAAAACGCTTCGAATATGCGTGATTTTTGTTCGCTTGTCACCCCGATGCCGTTGTCCTTGACCTGAAAGCGGACACGGGCACGGTTAAGAACGTCGCATTCGACACGGCGGATGTCGACGCTGATGGCGCCGCCGCTGTTGGTAAACTTGACCGCATTGGAAAGGAGGTTGATGATAACCTCTTTGATCTTGGTCGGATCTCCTTTGAGCGGGCGTTCAAGACTCGGATCGACGTAGCATGCGAGGTCGATGTGTTTTTCGGACGCGCGGACGGCGTAGACTTCGACGGCACTTTCGAATTCGTCGATCGGGTTAAAGACGATCTCCTCGATTTCGAGCTTGTTGCTTTCGATTTTCGAGAGGTCGAGGATGTTGTTGATGATTTCGAGAAGGTTTTCGGAACTTTTTTCGATAATGTCGATGAATTCGCGCTGTTCGTCGTGCAGTTCCGTATCTTTGAGCAGTTCGGTGAACCCGACGATACCGTTGAGCGGCGTCCGGATTTCGTGCGACATGTTGGCCAGGAACATCGATTTGGCTTCGGACGCTTCGAGTGCGTACTGTTTGTCGTGAAGCGTCTGCTCGATGATCCGCTCGAGCAAGGCATATGCCTGTGCCGTTCCCGCGGCGGTATCGAGGTTGATCGATTGGCTGAGGGTTTCGGCTTCGGTATCGTTGGTATCCTCGGCGACCCGTTTCAGGACCGATTCGAGGTTCTTGATGTTTTTGGTAATTTCACTGGAGAGGAGCACTCCCAGCACTCCGACCAAGACGGCAAGCAGCCATACCCCGACGGCGACGACAAGCAGCTGTACCGCCTGGTTCTGGACGGTACCGGAGCGTTTGTCCATTGCGTCGATCAAGACTTTCTGCGCGTCGTCGATCGCGCTGATTTTTTCGGAAATCATCGCGAACCAGATGCCCGACTGGGTATCGAACGTCCCCGTCGCGCTCGCCTGAAGAATCGCGGAGCGCTCGGCGGTGATGTCCTGGAAGAGTTCGGTGTTGTCTTCGCTGAACAATGTCGCCTGCAGCTGCGTCTGGATGATTTTGTCTTTCATCCCCTCGATCGTGAGCGAGTCGGCTTTGCTCAGCAGCGTGATCCAGTGGTCGAGTTCCTCTTCGCTCAGCGGGGTGGCACGCGAGAGGAGGTAGGTGATGTAGTCGCGTTCGATACTGCTGTATTCGTTGGCGCGGACCAAGGAAAGGTACGTCGAGGAAAGGGCATTGATCTCTTCGTCGAAATGGAGCCCGGCGAGCTCTGTGAGTTCGTTGATCAGACTCTCCTGCGACTTGCCGTAAATTTCGGTAAAAATACGTTCAAAGCTAGCGTTACCGACATCGACAAGCGGCCGTGACTGTTGGATCTGGGTGTGGAGCTTGGCGACGAGCGCGCTCAGCTGGGATGCTTTTTCCTGCTCGGCGGCATTATTCCGCATCACCGTCGAGAGGTATTTTTGGTAGTCGGCGATTTTGTGATCGACGATGGTGCGTTGCGCGTGGAGCGATTTGAGGGTGGTAGGGGAATGGTTCCCCATGTACATCACCGTCATCCCCCGTTCGCGGGAGAGGTTGTTGATCAGATCGGTCAGTTGTTTGTTCCCCTCGAGTCGGACCTGTAGCTGTTGAGCCGCCTGATAACTGACATAAGCGTTTCCGACGTAATAGCTTGCCAGCGCGAAAAGAATCAGGATCGGGAGGAGACTGATGAGACGGAGTCGGTTTCTAAGTCCTATTTGCATGGAATTCCTCTGTATTCGTTGATCAAGTTTATAGCTGTTCGAGATAGCCGTTAAGGCGTTTGGAAGCCTTGTTGGCTTCCTGGGCGTCGTTGGTTACCGACAATACGGCCAGTTCTTCGGAAATTTCCGAGAGCCTGAGGTTATCGCTGATCCCTTTGAGCTCCCGTGCGGCACTTTGCCACAGGTGGGTGTCGAAAGCGGCGATTGCCGAGGCAATCCGCTCGCCCGAGACCAGGGCATCGCGTTTGTAGTCGTCAATCAGTTCATCCAGGAACGCGCGTTCGATCCCCAGTTGCCCCGCGACTGCGGACTTGTCGTAATGCAGCGTCCGGATCGGTGCGGGCTCGGCCGGCAGGTTCGGTTCGGCGGGTTCGGCGAAAACTGCGTCTTCGGGGATCCCGGCGTCCAGATCCGGTTCGAAGAGTTCTTCTTCCTGGATAATGAGCGGGGAATCTTCGTCGTGCTTGAGTCCGAAACCGTATTCGGGCATCTGTGGTTTGGCCGGAGCGGATGGTTCTTCGAAATCGCTCTCTTTGATGTCGAAGGCGTAGATTTCCTCTTCATCCGTAAACGATGAAACAGGTTCAGAGAGGGGGTCGCCGTAAGAGTTTTCCCCGAGTGTTCCGTAATCGTCGTACGACGTGTCGGATGTACCCGTGTACGACAAATCACCGATATCTTCATCGTAGGAAAATTCCGGAGACTCTTCTGCTTCGGGGAGAGGCTCGGGGGCGGGTTGAAGCGCCTCGTCACCTTGGGGAGAGGATTTGCCTTCGAGTTTGTCGACGATTGCATAGAAATATTTGAGGTTCGCTTCGATTTCTGCGATGTCGTCGGAGGTATTGATCACGCTGAGGCATTCAAAAGCGTCTTCGATCCGAAGATTCGCCGCGACCCCTTTGAGTTTGTGGGAAAGAATTTTGAGGTTGTTCATATCGGCACGCAATGCCGCGTCGAACAGGTCGTTTTTAAAATCGTGCGACTGTTGGATGAAATCGCCGATGAATTCCTGGATCAGATCGACCGGCAGTCCGAGCTCACTGGCCGCGACGTTGGGATCGAAGCGGTAGGAACGGTCTACTTTGAGCATGTCGATGTATTTTTGTTCCGCCGCCGTGAAGCGGGTGTCTCGGGCAGGGCGAGGCGCGGGCTGCTCGATGGGGGTTTCGACCGGTTCGGCAACCGCTTCTCCGCCGTAGCTTTCAAATTCGGGAAGGGTTAGTTTCTCATACGTATCGGAATAAGGCTCGCTGAAGGGTTCGTATTCGCTCTCCTCGTAGGAGGGGACGTCGAGCACTCCGGGTTCGCTCAGCGGGGTGGGGGTAATGTGTCCGTAATCGGGGAGGATCGAAGGGGCCGGTTCGGTATGGAAAGTTTTTTCTTCCGCAACGATCGGAGTTTCGATGATCGGGGCCGGCCCGCTTGGGGCTGCGACAGGCCTTGGCGTGATCGTATGGGGTTTGATTTCTTCTCCGCTCATCGACTGGACATGGAGCATCTCGACCATGTAGCCCGTTTCCGAAGGGGCCTCGCACAAAAAGAGCTTTTGGACGTGAAGGGTGCACGAAAAGGTGCGGCCGTTGCCATGCACGATTGCCGAATTCGACTCCGAATCGGCATGCAGCAAAAAATCGATCCAGCCGAAATTTTTGAAGTTATGGATGTACCCGGGCTCTTTGGCAAAAAGATCCGCGACATCCGGACACACACTCAGAAGTTCTTCGAGCGAGGCGTAGTTGAGCAGTTTCAGGGCATCTTCGTCCAGCCCGATGAATTCTTGTTTGTGGTTGTAAAATAACACGGTGTCCCCTTATCGCTCTTGTTCCAGCATTTTTTCGTACAGAGCGGCCGTCTCTTCGATGTTTTGGCGTGAAGCGGGTTTGCGTGCGGCCATGTACCCTTTGACTTTTCCGTTATCGTCGTAGGTGGGGGTCACTTCGGTATCGACCCAGTAGTAGCGTCCGTCTTTTCGAAGATTTTTGACCAGTCCGTGCCACATTGTCCCCGACTGGATGGTTTTCCACATCTGGGCGAACGCCGCTTTGGGCATATCGGGATGGCGGATGATGTTGTGCGGTTCTCCGACGAGTTCATCGACGCTGTAACCGGAAATTTCGCAGAACTTGCGGTTCGCGTAGGTGATGATCCCCTTGAGATCGGTTTCGCTGACGATCGCGCGTCCTTCGAAAACATATTCTTCGTCGATGGGAACAGGTTTTTCCATCGTTTAACCCCCGTTACAAAAAAACTGCTGAAAACATAATCTGTGGAATATGGCATAAACTCCATAAAAGATTACTTAGACGCGGTCTGGGCGTAATGATTTTGTATCGTGCGGGCATCGTTTTCCCCGACGAGTTCGCGCAGGGTTTCAAAATCGCTGTGGGCAATCGCTTCGAAAGTGCCGAAATATTCGATCAGTTTATGAAGCTTCGCCTGTCCGATCCCCTGAACCGCCAGGAGTTTGGAGGAATGGTCCTGTCTGACTTTGGTTTTTTTGTGGAATGTGATTGCACTGCGGTGGGCTTCGTCCCGAAGCATTTGGATAAACTGGAGCCGTTTATCGGTCGTTTCGAGTCGGAACAGTCCTGCAGTGCCGTGGAGGATGTCGCGCGCCGATCCTTTGGCCCGATGCGCTTTGGCATCGATTTTTTCTTTGCTGATCGCGATGACGTCAAGACGGACTCCGAAAGAGGCGAGCAGCTCTTCAGCCAGGCAGCGGAGGGTCTCGCCGCCGTCGATTACCCAGAGATCAGGGGGCGGATTCGAAGAAAAACCTTCGATCCGGCGTGTGAGCATCTCCCGCATCTGGCCGTACTCGTCGCGCGCTTCGAGATGAAAAGTGCGGTAGCCGCTTTTGTCGAAACCCTCACCGCTGTATACCACCATGGCCCCGACCGTCGCTGTTCCCCCGTGATGGGAATTGTCGAACACTTCGATTCGCCTGGGGGGGATTTCGAGGGCGAAAAGCTCGCGGAGCTGATCGAGCAGCGCTTCTTTGGAAGGCTTTGGGGTTCGGAGCAATTCGCGGGCATTGGCGAGCGCCAGATCGATCAGCTCTTTTTTGACTCCCCGCTTTGGGGTATCGAGAAGCGCTTTTTTCCCGAACAGTTCGCTGAGGTGTTCGGCGACCCATTCGGACGATTCGAAAGGGTGGGCCGTGAGTATCGGTGCGACGACCGGCGGCTTTTCGGTGCCGTAAAAACCGACCAGGGTCCGTTCATAGGCTTCATCGGCCGAAAAGTAGGGGGTGATGTGGAAAAAATCGTGGGTTCCGGAGACCACCCGTCCTTCCCGGACGAAAAGGCGGACGATACACCCCCTGCTTTCGTTGGTTTCGATGGCAAAGACGTCGTAGTTCTCGCGTGATGCCAGATCGATCTGGGAGGTAAATTCACTCCGTCCGATCCGTTCGCACCGGTCGCGCAGGACGAGCGCCTCTTCAAAACGGAGGGTTTCGGCGTAAAAGGCCATCTTCTCTTCGAGCTTTTCGATCAGGCGGCGTTTGTCGCGGATCCATTCGATTCCCTGCTCGACCATCGGCATATAGCGTTCTCTGGGAACGGGATATTCGCAGGGGGCGAGGCATTGGCCCATCTGGTGGAAAAGGCACGCTTTTTTCCCTTTCAGACAGCTTTTTTTCTGTACCAGTGTGAGCAGTTCGTAGAGTGAATCGAGAATGTCCCGTGCCCCGGTCGAAAAAGGGCCGAAGTAACGGATCGATTTTCCTTTGATGATTTTTCGGGTCAGTTCGAAACGGGGGTAGGGATCGTCGAGATCGACGTAAAGGTAGGGGTAGGTTTTGTCGTCGCGCAGGAGGATGTTGTATTTGGGCTTGAGCTGTTTGATCAGCGAATTTTCGAGGATAAGGGCGTCGTGTTCGTTTTCCACGACGATGTAATGCAGGCCTGCCGTTTCGCCTAGCATCTTCTGAATCCGCAGAGAGAGTGTGGATTTCGGTGACAGTGCCGGGGTCAGGTTGAAATAGCTTTTGACCCGTTTCGCGAGGTTTTTGGCTTTGCCGATATAGAGAATGCGCCCCGAAGCGTCGAGGTATTGATAGATTCCGGCTTTTGAGGGGAGGGAGCGGATTTGATCGATCATCGGCTGTCTCTTAATCAGTTATTTATAGAAGCTATTATACCATCGTCGACAGAAAAGATGCTGTCCGAATCGGCATCCGTGAGGGGATCTGATGAGGATCGACCCGAATCAGGAAAAGGGGATGTATGTCAAAAAGATTGATGGCGCTCGCGGGATTGGCCGTACTCGCGGCGATATTGGGCGGATGCGGTTATAAAGCCCCGCCGTACTACGAAAAGCCGTCCCCGAAAGAGGGTTCTTCCGTTGCGCTATGATGTTGTAATCATCGGGTCGGGAATTGCCGGGCTTTACACCGCCATCGGATTGCCGAAGAGACTCAAAGTCCTTGTTATCAACAAATCGTATCCGTGGGAGTGCAATACCTATTACGCGCAGGGCGGGGTGACGACCGCGTACGACGATACGGACATACCCTCGCATGTCGCCGATACCCTCGATGCTGGGGCGGGAATGTGCAATGTCCAGGCCGTACGTCTGATGAGCGAACATTCGCAAGGGGTGATCCGCGATCTGATCGAACGCGGTTTTTCATTCGACAAGGATGAGGAAGGGCATTTGCTCTACACCAAAGAGGCGGCCCATTCGCGCAGCCGCATTCTCCATGCCGGAGGGGACGCGACGGGGCGATATCTCCACTTTTTCCTGTTGCAGCAAAATCCCCATCCGATGCTCAGCGATGCGACGGTCGTCGATCTGCTGATCGAAGACGACCGTTGTTGCGGTGTTGAAGTAGTCAGTGAAGGGAAGCGTCGCATCATCCGTGCCGACAACGTCGTGATCGCCAGCGGCGGGGTGGGATCGCTGTACGAATTTCATACCAACGCGTCGACCATCAGCGGCGATTTGCAGGGAATCTGCCTGGAAAAAGGGATTGCCCTCGAATCGATGGAGATGATGCAGTTTCATCCAACCGTTTTCGTGGCGAATGACTGGGCCCGGAAACTGCTGCTCACGGAAGCTCTTCGGGGGGAAGGGGCGCATGTCGTGGACGAAAACGGTTACCGCTTTTTGTTCGAATACGATCCCAGGGGGGAGCTTGCCCCCCGCGATATCGTCAGCCGCGCGATTTTCGATTATCGTCAGCGGACCGGTAAGCAGGCCTTTCTTTCGTGCGAGCATTTCGAGAGTGAATATTTCAAAGAGCGTTTCCCCAACATTTACAAATCGCTCAACGACCTGGGATTTCACCTCCCCAAAGAACGGGTTCCGATCTCCCCGGCCTTCCATTATGCCGTAGGGGGAATCAAAACCGATCTGCACGGCTCCGTCCCGGGGATACGGGGACTCTACGCGGTAGGGGAGGCGGCATCGACGGGAGTTCACGGGGCCAACCGTCTGGCAAGCAATTCGCTGCTCGAAGGGCTCGTATTTGCCAAAGAAGCGGCGGAGGCGATCCTGAAAACGCAACCGGCACAATGCGAGGGGGCGTTCGAAACGGGAACCGAACCGCTGGAACTGCCGGGGGACAAAGAGAAAAAAGACACATTGCGGCGCGTGATGTGGGATCAGGTTTCGATCGTCCGGACTCCGCAAGGACTGCAAAAAGCACTTGAATCGATTGAAGAGATGATTCGCAGCGGAGTGGGGAGGATGCTGAGATTGCGGCTTCTGACGGCCCGCTGCATTATCGAATCGGCGCAAAAACGGACCGAATCGATCGGTGTCCATTTCATTACACAAGGAGACAAAGAATGACAACTGCGGTTGGAGAACAGGCCGCGATAAATTTTGTGGGCCATCCGTTTGGTTGGCTGCTGCTCGCTATTTTCGTAGTGGGATATTATTTTATCGCAGCGGAAGAGAAATACCATATCGACAAGGCCAAGCCGGCCCTCTTTACGGGAACGCTGATGTTTGTGCTGATCGGTATCTATTATGCCGCGGTCGGGGCCGATTTCACCCCTTTCGAACACGAGGTGGACCATCTCATTCTCGAAATTGCCGAAATCTTTTTCTTTTTATTCGTCGCGATGACGTACATCGAGGCATTGATTGAGCGGGGGGTTTTCAGTGCACTGCGCGCCAAACTGATCGCCAAGGGGTACAGTTACCGGGAACTTTTCTGGATCACCGGTCTTTTGGCGTTTTTCATCTCGCCGGTTGCGGACAACCTAACGACGGCGCTGATCCTTTCGACGGTTCTGCTGACGATCGACAACAAAACAAAAGAGTTTCTCGTCCCCGGTGCGATCAACGTCGTCGTCGCCGCGAATGCGGGGGGTGCCTGGAGCCCGTTCGGGGACATTACGACATTGATGGTCTGGGCGGCTGAAAAAGGGGCATTCTCCGACTTCTTGTATCTTTTCCCGGCATCGTTTCTGGGGTGGGCGGTTACCGCGTACTTGCTGAGCCGCTACGTCCCCGATATCGATCCGCTGGGGGATGGAAATCCTGAAGAAGCGGCAAAAATCGAAATCCTCAAAGGGGGCAAGGTGATCATTGCGTTCGGCGCCCTGACGATTGCCCTGGCGGTAGCCGGAAAACAGCTGCTGCACCTTCCGCCGATGTGGGGGATGTTGTTCGGATTGGCGATTTTGCAGCTGTATATGTATTTTCTCAAAAAGAAGCATCATGTCGACGTCAGTATTTTTCAGGCGATGAGCAAAATTGAGAACAATACACTTCTTTTCTTCTTCGGAATCCTTGCGGCGGTCGGTGCGCTCCACTTTATCGGATTCCTCGAATACGCGGCCAAACTGTATGAAGTCTTTGACCCGACGATGGTGAATATCGGCGTGGGATTCCTTTCGGCGATCGTCGATAACGTCCCCGTGATGTCGGCGGTTCTCAAAGCCGATCCCTCAATCGACCACGCACAGTGGATGCTGGTGACGATGACGGCCGGAATCGGAGGCTCCCTGATCAGTTTCGGGAGCGCCGCAGGGGTCGGAGTCATGGGAAAAATGCAGGGGATTTACACCTTTGCTTCCCACATCAAGCTTGCATGGACGGTATTGATCGGATATTTCGTCTCCCTTGCGGTGTGGTATTTCCAGTTCATCGTGCTGGCTATTTATTAAGCCATATTCAAAATTAAACTACATTAGGGTACCCTTGCATTTAGCATTAGGGTACTTTCCCCTTTCCCACATTTTAATCGTAAAGGCTTTCCCGTGAAAGACGTCAGTATCATCGTCCTTGACTTTGGATCACAGTATACGCAACTGATTGCCCGCCGTCTGCGTGAAGACAAAATCTACTGCGAAGTTCTCCCTTACCGGACGAACGCAGAAACGATCAAAGCAAAAAATCCAAAAGGGATCATCCTCAGCGGCGGTCCTTCATCGGTTTATAACAAAGACGCCTACGAAGTGGACCGGGAGGTCTACAAACTGGGAATCCCCGTCCTGGGCATCTGCTACGGGATGCAGCGTATCGCTGTCGATTTCGGCGGTTCGGTCGTCCGCAGCGATCATCACGAGTACGGTAAAGCGGAGCTCTACATCGATATGGAAAAAAACTCCCCGCTTTTCGACAGCTGCGAAAACGAGCGGATCGTGTGGATGAGCCATTCGGACAAAGTCGACGTCCTTCCCGAAGGGTTTTCGCCGATCGCCCATTCGGCCAACTCCCCGTATGCGGCCATCGCCGACGAGTCGCGCCGTATTTACGCGATGCAGTATCACCCCGAAGTGAACCATTCCGAAGAGGGGTACCTGATGCTTCGCAATTTTGCGCGCAAAATCTGCGGCATCACCGAAAAATGGGACATGGGCCATTTCCTCAAAGAACAGATCATCAAAATCCGTGAACGGGTAGGGGACGGAAAAGTTCTTTGCGCCCTCAGCGGCGGGGTTGATTCTTCGGTCGTTGCGGCGCTGCTTTACGAAGCGATCGGCGATCAGCTGATTCCCGTGTTCGTCGATAACGGCGTACTGCGCAAAGGGGAGAAAGAGTCGGTTGAAAACATTTTCAAAGTCCACCTCAAAGTCCCTCTCGTCGTCGCCGACGCTTCGGAGATTTTCCTCTCCAAGCTTGCCGGAGTGACCGATCCCGAGACGAAACGCAAAATTATCGGACATACGTTTATCGAGGTGTTCGAAGCGGAAGCGAAAAAACACTCAGGGATCAAATTCCTTGCGCAGGGGACTCTTTATCCCGACGTGATCGAATCGATCTCCCCCAACGGTGCTTCGGTGACGATCAAGAGCCACCACAACGTCGGGGGGCTTCCCGACTGGATGGATTTCGAGCTGATCGAGCCGCTGCGCGACCTTTTCAAAGACGAAGTGCGCAAACTGGGCCTTGAACTGGGCCTCCCGGAATCGCTTGTCTACCGTCATCCGTTCCCGGGGCCGGGTCTGGCGATCCGTATCATGGGGGAAGTTAACAAAACCGATCTGGATATTCTCCGCGAAGCCGACGTCATCTTGCTTGATGAACTCAAAGCAAGCGGGTATTACACCCGTACATGGCAGGCATTCGCCGTATTGCTGAACGTCAAAAGCGTCGGCGTCATGGGAGATAACCGTACCTATGACAATACCGTGTGTGTTCGCGTCGTCGAAGCGGTAGACGGCATGACGGCCACTTTCGCCCATCTGCCGCACGATCTGCTTGAGCGGATCAGCCGCCGCATCATCAACGAAGTCGAAGGGATCAACCGCGTCGTGTACGACATCAGCTCCAAACCGCCCGCTACCATCGAGTGGGAATAAGGCGCGTAGTGCGCCCCGTTTTTCTTGTCTCCAAAACCCCTTATCCGGGGGTTATCCATATACCCGTTCTCTCCATCCGTTTTTTAACGCCGCCCATCGATTTTTCTCAATATGACGGAATCGTATTCACGTCCAAGCAGGGAATTGAAGCGCTCCATAACTACGATGTTGAGTGGAAAGAACTGCAATGCGTCTGCGTCTCCGAACCCACTGCCGAGCACGCACGGCGCGCCGGTGTGGCGAACGTCGTTGCAGGGAACGGCTACGGCGAAAGTCTGCCCGATGTGCTGGGCCGTTTCGGAACACGGAAGCGTTGGATCTATCTGCGTCCTGAAACGGTTGCCTCCGATTGGGCCGAACACGCGCGAAACGAAAAAGGGATTTCGGTGGATGAAGCAATCGTGTACGAGACGGTCTGCAACGCCGACTCCGGAGGAATCGAGGTCCCGGAGGATGCGGTATTGGTGTTCACCTCCCCCTCCTCGGTCCGGTGTTATCTGGAGCGGTACGCACTTTTGGATACCCATACCGTCGTGGCGATCGGAACGACGACCGAAAAATCGCTGCCGAAGGGGATCGCTGCGCGTACGAGTGCCGAAACCAGTGTGTCATCTGCCGTTAAACTGGCCTGTGAAATTGCCGGAGCGGACAAAAAATAATCGTTTTTTAAAAGCGTATGCGTTATAATCATTTACTCTGGGCGCAGCGATCAATCGCACTTGAGGGTTCTACATTTCTATACAGTGGAACCGGTAGACGTCTTGGTGTGTCGGCGGTCTCGTTTGAGCCTACGGGCGAGAGATTGCCGCCGGATGGACGCTCGGTCCGCTTTTGTTCGGCTTTGAGAACCAAAGCTACTGCGAAACGCCCGCCCGGGCCTTGTGTTTCTTCTTAGATGTTTTTCTTCCCTTCCCTATTTTTCCGCCATAAATTTAAACCGCACATTGGGATTAAGAGGTTATAATCTCTTGCTTGTTTGATCTGAGAATCCGGTGCGAATTTCAGGTAAAACCAGCAAATTTTTTTTCAAGGTGTAGTATGCGCGTAATGGTTATCGGTAGCGGCGGACGGGAGTTTGCCATCGGTAGAGTCCTAAAACAGGATCCTGCAGTGTCGAAACTCTATTTTGCCCCGGGTAACGGTGCGACGCCGATGCTCGGCGAAAACGTGTCGATCAAAGACTATCACGAACTGGCGCAGTTTGCCCTCGATAACGGAATCGATCTGACGATCGTCGGTCCCGAAGGGCCGCTTAGCGAGGGAGTGGTGGATGTCTTCAAGTCCAAGGGACTGGTCATTTTCGGACCCTCGAAAGCCGCGGCGCAGCTTGAAGGCTCCAAAGTGTACATGAAGAACTTTTTGGCCAAGAACAACATCCCGACCGCACGCTATATCGAAACCGACCATATCGGAGACGCCTTCAAATTCATCGAATCGCTGAACGCGCCGATCGTTGTCAAAGCCGACGGGTTGTGTGCCGGAAAAGGGGTCATTATCGCGATGAGCCATGAGGAAGCGAAGGTTGCCGTTTCGGAGATGCTCAGCGGGAAAGCATTCGGTGATGCCGGTAAACGGGTCGTTGTCGAAGAGTTTCTCGACGGCTACGAACTCTCGATGTTCGCGCTGTGTGACGGTAAAGACTTCATCCTTCTTCCGGCGGCACAGGACCATAAACGCCTTCTGGACAATGACGAAGGGCCTAATACCGGCGGGATGGGAGCATACGCTCCGACACCGCTTGTGGACGAAGTGATCTATGAGAAAGTAAAAGAGCGGATTATTCGTCCGACCCTCAAAGGGATGCAGGAAGAGGGAGCTCCGTTCGAAGGGGTTTTGTTCATCGGACTGATGATTGTGGGCGGTGAGCCGCTGACGCTGGAATTCAACGTCCGTTTCGGCGACCCGGAGTGTGAAATCCTGATGCCGCTGCTCAAAACGCCTGCAAGCGAACTGTTTTACAAAGCGGCGACCAAACAGCTCGATACCCTGAACGTCGAGTTCCATGACAAATATGCCGTCGGTGTCGTGATGGCGAGCCGCGACTACCCTTATGCCAATTCAGAACCCGCTGAAATCATCGTAGACGAAATTCACCACGATGAGATTGCCGAAAATACCCATATCGCGTATGCCGGGGTGAGCGCGGAAGAGGGGAAACTCTACGCGACCGGCGGACGGGTGCTGGTGTGTGTCGGCGTCGGCGACAGCATCAAACAAGCCCGCGACCGTGCCTATATGCTGTGCGGACAAGTCCATTATGCGGGGAAAAAGCTCCGCACCGATATCGCATACCAAGCGCTGCGCTGATGGACGAACAACTCGATACGCTGCTGGAGCGCGAACGGCTCGAACCCGCTTCCCTACGCCAGCGGGCTGCGGCGTTCGGGATCGATGAGATACTTTTGTCGGTATTGATGTTCGTCATTTTATGGGATGCGATTTCCGCCGCCGAAACGGTCGAGCAGATGATCGCACTCACCAACAGCTTTCTTCTCGAGTTTATGGCGATCAAAATCGTCTACCATACTTTTTTTACGATGCAATACGGCGCGAGCCTTGGGAAAATCGTGATGAAAATCCGTGTCATCGAACTCTCCACCCTGTCGAATCCGGGCTTTTTGAGCGCGTTCAACCGGAGTGTTTTCCGGGTTGTGAGCGAAGTGCTTTTTTATCTGGGATTCATCTGGGCAATGCTCGATCCCTATCGCCGAAGCTGGCACGACCGCACGGCGCGTACATTGGTGATCAATGCGTAACTTCGGCTGGATCAGTTTGGTCGCATCGACCCTCTTATTGGGATCCGACCGGGTAGAACTCGTAGGAACCCATGCCGACATGAACGGTTCGACGGCGTATGCGGGTGGAAATCCCGTGATGCTCTATCAAGACCAGATCATGAGCGCCGAGGAGATGGTTTACGACAAAAATACCACCGTTGTCGAAGCGAAGGGCTCGGTGAACGTTTTCAAGGCGAACCAGTACCACATCATCAGCGACTACGCCCGCTATAACCTGACGACCGACAAGCGCTATTCAAAACCCTATTACATGCTCGACCAGGCGAGCGGCAACTGGCTGAGCACCGAAGAGGCCGAAGCGTGCGAGAACGAAATCGACCTCTCCAGCGGAGCCGTCTCGGGATGTGAATCGACCGACCCGCTCTGGAAAATCCGCTTCAGCAGCGCCAATTACGACACCGAGGCGATGTGGCTCAACCTCTTTAACGCCCGTCTCGTCATCAACGACGTCCCCGTTTTTTATCTCCCTTATTTCGGATATCCGACCGACCGGACCCGCCGCAGCGGTCTGCTTATCCCCAGTTTCGGATGGTCGAACTCCGAGGGTTTTTATTATCAGCAACCGATCTACCTGGCCCCCCACAACTGGTGGGACCTTGAGCTGCGACCCCAGATCCGTACCTCCCGAGGGGAGGGGATGTATGCCGATTTCCGCTTCGTCGATACCCTCTCGTCGCAGGGCTCCATCCGCGTCGGATATTTCAAAGAACAAGCCGCTTACGCCGAAAAGCAGGACCTTGCAAACCAAAAACATTACGGGTATGAAGTCGATTACATCCACAAAGCTCCGTTGCGTGAATGGTTCGGGGTCAATCTGGCCGGCGAATCGGGATTGTACGTCGACGGGGCCTGGATGAACGACGTCGATTATCTGAACCTCCAAAAGTCGGATCAGACGCAAAACGTCACCTCCAACCAGGTTATGTCACGCATCAACGCCTACTATAACGGCGAAGACCATTACGTCGGTGCTTATTTCAAGCATTACCAATACCTGGATCTAGCCAATAACGACCGAACCATCCAAACGATTCCGACGCTCCACTATCACCGGTATCTTCAGACCTTTTTGGAAGATCATCTTCTCATCAACGGGGAAGCGACCGCAACCCATTATTACCGCCCCGACGGAAAACGCGCAATTCAGGGCGATTTCAGTGTTCCGGTCGTATTGCAGACGGCGTTGCTTGATGAATACCTCGACGCCAGTTACACGATGAACGCTTCATCAAGGGTGATCAGTTTTTACGGCAATCCCTACAGCGACGATACCAACCGTTACGAGCAGGGCCTTTACGCGCAGCTGGACCACACCTTCGCCCTCTCCTCGACGCTGGTGCGCCCGTATGAATCGTACGTCCACGCGATTACCCCGAGCGTGAGCTATACTGCCGCCGGAAGCCGCCGTTACAGCGGCTATTACGAAACGTTTCATTCCAGCCAGGAATGTATTCCGGGGAATACAAACCCCGCATGCGAATACTATACCCTCAACGAACCCAGCGATACTCTCTCGCTGGGGCTGAACAACTATCTCTTCGAAGACGGCAAACAGATCCTTGCCGACCGGTTGTCGCAGAATTTCCGTTTCGACGAAGCGGGCAGCTATTACGGGGAGCTGCAAAACGAGCTGGAATGGCAGATTACCGAGGCGGTTTCGTTTTACAACCAGACCTCCTACCACCACGACCGCAACCGCATCACCAAAGAGCAAAATTCACTGCGCTATAATAACGGGGTTGTAAGCGCGGGGATCAACCATTATTACACCGACCAGCTTCTGAATAACCAGACGGTCTATTCGAGCTACTGGACGGCCGATGCGGCGTACCAGTACAACCGCAACTACCGAATATTCGGATCGGTCGCCTACGACTACCGTGAGGATTTGATGAAAACGAGCGAAATCGGATTCCTCTACTCGCGGCGTTGTCTCGATTTCGGTTTGCGACTGGTACAGAACCGCCGACCGATTCTCACCAACGCGAGTGCGAACGATTCGGTCAATGATTCGTATATCTTTATCACGATCGTCCTCAAACCGGTCGGGGGGTCTGAGTTCAATTACAAACTCAGCGGCAACTAATACAAAGAGGCAGCGTATGAAACTGGAAGCTAAAATCGGTCTTTTCGTTCTGATGGCGTTGGGGGCATTGTTATTCCTCTCGACGCAGGTGACGTCGTTTGGTACCTGGGGCGGTGAAACTTATCCGGCCAACGCGTATGTCGATGACGCATCGGGCATCGAGGAGCATACGCACGTTCTGATGAACGGGGTCAAAATCGGTGAAATCAGCGACATAGCGATCGAAGGAAAGCGGGTCCGTCTCGAACTGGCCATCGACGAAGGGGTCAAAATTCCGCTCGACTCCTCAGTCATCGTCGCACAGGAGTCGTTGCTGGGGACGAAAGTGCTCAATATCGTCGTCGGTGATTCACCGCAGATGCTTGCAAGCGGGGGCACTCTGCCGCAGGCAAAACGTTATGCCTCGTTCGATCAGACCAGCGACTCGGTCAACGCCGCCGCCCGCGAGCTCGAACTGCTGATGCGTGATTTTCGCCAAACGCTGGATGATGAACACCGCAAAGCGATCCAGGAAGCGATCATCGCTTTTCGAAACGTCGGGGTCAACCTAGATGGCGTCATCGTCGAAAACCGCGAAGACCTGCACGCCGCGATCGCCAATTTCAGGGCGATGAGCGCCGGATTCGCCCAAAGCGCCGATACGGTAAACAAAGACCTGCCCGAAATCATGGCCCGGATCAATTCGCTGACGACGCGGATGGACAACATCAGCGGCGCGCTCGAGCACAAACTCCCCGAAGCGGTCGATAAATTCGTCAAAATCGAAGACAACGTCAGCGACATCCTGAGCGAAAACCGCTCGTCGCTCAAAACGGCTCTCACCTCCGCGGGGGACTTCTTCAAAAGCGGGGAGCAGGCGTTCGCGAAAGTCGATTCGATGCTCTCGAACTTTACGACCAGCGAGCTGCAGGTGGCGATGCATACCGATTACATGATGCGCGATCAGTACGGCAAGGTTTATCTGGGGGTAAACTACCTTCCCAATCCCGAAACGTACTACATGTTTGACCTGATCAGCACCGACGATTACTCGCAATACACGACAAACCCCCCGGGCAAACACAAAGAGAGCGAACTCTATTATTCGCTCCAGTACGGGAAACGTTTCGACAATCTCCTGCTCCGTTTCGGGGCGATCGAATCGACCGGGGGGATCGGGTTTGACTATTTTATGAACCACGACCGCCTGAAGTTTTCGGCCGAAGCGTTCGATTTCAATGCCGTCAACGACGTCCGCTCCGAGCGGGCGCATCTCAAAGCGCAATTGCGCTACCAGATGCTCAAGCATCTTGAACTCTACGGCGGATGGGACAATTTCCTCAACCCGCAATCGCAGAACCTCTTCCTGGGGCTTGGATTGCGCTTTATCGACAACGACATCAAATATACGTTCGGTGCCGCATCGATGGCACGGTAAACCCGGTTATGCAGCAGATCAAGTTTAAAAACCGTTCCGACGCGGCGGTCCAGCTCAAAGAGGTGCTGCCGCTTGATCGGATGAAAAACGAAGGATGGAGTCTTGTCGCGGTCTCTGCGGGGGGGCTTGTCATTGCCGACGCCCTCAATACCCGCCTGAAACTTCCCATCGACTATCTTCTCTCGGCATCGATCACCGCTCCCCAAAACGGCGAATGCGAACTCGCGCGGGTGAGCGAAACCGAAGAGATCGTAATCCTGCAGCCCCTGCTCGAAGCGTTTGATATCCAGGTGGATTATATCTACGGCGAAGCGACGCGCAAACACGAAGAGAAAATCCTCAGTGCGATCTACCGATACCGTAAAGGGGAACATTTCGAGTCGATGAAAGGAAAAACGGTCCTGCTCATCGACGAGGGGAGCGAAACGGGACTCAAACTGATGTGCGCGATCAAAACCGCGTTTTCGCAAAAGGCCAAGGCGGTATATGTCGCCGCACCGGTGATCCCCTCGGAGGTGGTCGAAGCGCTCGACCCGATCGTGGACGCCGTTTTCTGCGTCCATGAGATTGACGATTACGTCGATACGCAATGCTATTATCAGGAATTCGACCCCGTCGAGGAAGAGACGATAGAGACAATTTTGGAGAAAAGAGATGAACTATAACGTAGAACTGGAACTGACGAACAAAACCGAATCATACGCATTCGGACAGGTAGCCAAGCAGGCAAACGGGGCCGCGTGGCTCAAATGCGGGAACACGGTGATCCTTGCGACCGTCGTCGTGGACGAAACCGATTTCGTGGACGAGGACTTTTTGCCGCTGACGGTGCAGTACATCGAAAAGAGTTACGCGGCCGGGAAATTTCCCGGCGGATTCATCAAACGAGAAACTAAACCCAGCGATTTTGAGACGCTGACGTCGCGGATCGTCGACCGTTCGCTCCGTCCGCTTTTTCCCAAAGGATTCGCCAACCCGATCCAGATCACGGTGATGGTTCTTAGTGCCGACAACGATGCCGATTTGCAGGTGCTTGCGCTGAATGCGGCGTCTGCGGCACTCTACGTATCGGACATCGACATCTTTACGTCGGTGACCGCGGTGCGGGCCGCCAAAATCGACGGCGAGATCGTGTTCAATCCGACGCGTGAAGAGATGGAGAACAGCACCCTGGATCTCTACCTCGCCGGAAGCCGGGATGATATGCTGATGATCGAGATGCAAAGCATCGGAAGCGATGAAGTTGAGGTTCTCGACGCGCTGATGATCGATCCGATCATCGATTCGGCGGGAATGGCGCAGACGATGCCGGTGCGCCGTTCGAATGCGATGAGCGAAGATGAACTCATCACCGTTTTGGAGCGTGCCCAAGAGGAACTGAAAAAAGCGAACACGTCGTATGAATCGGCGTTCAAGCCTTTTGCGGCCGAACCGTTCGAGTTGCAGTGCGTCATCAGCGAAATCAACGCCGAAATGGCAGAGTACGTCCGCGCCACCCATACCGATGACCTGAAAAAAGGGATCAACCAGATGGCCAAAACGGAGCGGAGCACCGCGCTGCGCACGATCCGTAAAAATATCATGAAAGAGAAGCCCGAGTGGGACGAACACGAACTGAAAAAGGCGATCGAGTCGGTCAAACGCTCAATGGTACGCGCGCAGATTCTGGATGAACGCGTCCGCGCCGACGGACGCGGGCTTGCCGAAGTTCGCCCCATCAGCATCGAAACGAATGTTCTCCCCGGAGCCCACGCTTCGGCACTCTTTACCAGAGGACAGACCCAGGCGCTCGTCGTCTTGACGCTCGGCGGCGCCAAAGACGCGCAGATGTTTGAAAACCTCACCGATAAAGGGACGCAGAACGAAACGTTCATGGTCCACTACAACTTCCCCGGATTCAGCGTCGGAGAACCTTCGCCGATCGGAGCCCCTCGCCGCCGGGAACTCGGGCACGGAAATCTCGCCAAACGGGCACTCGAGGGCTCCTGTGTCCAAAACGGCCAGACGGTGCGCCTCGTATCCGAAATCCTTGAGTCAAACGGTTCGTCATCGATGGCGACGGTGTGCGGCGGCTACATGGCACTTCGTGCGGGAGATCTGGAGATGGCCGATCCGATCGCGGGGGTCGCGATGGGAATGGTTTCAGAAGGGGAGAAATATGCGATTCTCACCGACATTATGGGCCTTGAAGACCATGACGGCGACCTTGATTTCAAAGTGGCGGGTTCCAAAGAGGGGATCACGGCGATGCAGATGGACATCAAACTCGGAGGGATACGTCTGGACGTCCTGCGCGAGGCGCTCTTTCAGGCTAAAGAGGCCCGTAGTCATATCATCGACATCATGTTGGCTTCCGAAGCGAAAATCGAGCTGAATGAAGGGACGCTCCCGAGTACCGACTTGTTCCATGTCGATCCGGGTTCGATCGCCGATATCATCGGTCAGGCAGGCAAAACGATCCGCGAGATCATCGAGCGCTTCGACGTCACGATCGATATCGACAAGAAAAAAGGTGCGGTGAAGCTGACCGGGAAAAACCGCGAAGGGCTGCGAGGAGCGCGCGATCACATCGAAGGGATCGCCAGCGGCGCGGTACAACCCGAAAAGGTGGAATATAAACTCGGTGACGTCGTCACCGGAAAAGTGAAAAAAATCGTCGATTTCGGGGCGTTTGTCGAATTACCCGGCGGTGTCGACGGGCTGATCCACATCTCACGCCTCTCTGAGGGGCACGTATCGCGGGTGAGCGACGTGGTCAAAGAGGGGGACGAGATCACGGTCGAAATCGTCGAATTCAAAGGAAACAAAATCGGGCTTGGGCGGGCTAAGTAATTTTTTAGCTGCACCGGATTATAATTCCATCCACGAAGCGATAAGTAGGGATACGTAATCCGAACGGGCTTTGAATAATTTACGGAGATCACTCATGAAAAAAGTTCTTTTTCTTATGATCGCTCTTGCCGCTGCAGCATTCGGTGCTGAAGAAGCAGTAGTGAACGAAACGCTTAAAGCATACTCGATGATCGCTGCGGGTGTCGGCCTTGGTCTGGCTGCACTCGGTGGTGCCATCGGTATGGGTAGCACTGCTGCCGCAACAATCGCCGGTACAGCTCGTAACCCTGGCCTCGGCGGCAAACTGATGACAACTATGTTCATCGCTCTTGCGATGATCGAAGCTCAGGTTATCTATACCCTGGTCATCGCTCTTATCGCTCTTTACGCGAACCCATACCTCGGGTAACTCCGGGTATAACCCTCGGTCAGCTTCGGCTGATCTTTTTTCTTTTTAACTGCGATCGTGGTGGAATTGGTAGACACGCTATCTTGAGGGGGTAGTGCCAACAGGTGTGCGAGTTCAAATCTCGCCGATCGCACCATTCTTTTTATTAAAAACTCCCTTTTAAATCCCCGGTTTTTCGATCCGATTCATCATTTCTACAATCTTTTTTCCTGTGCAAAAGCCCTGCAAAAACGTCATTTTTTTTCCTTTCGTTTCTGTACTCGTTCTTGTTTTTAGACTATAATGAGATTATTCAAACCGCAAGGAATAGAAGATGGCATACTTGACACAACTAAAACATTTGATTCAAAACGAGTTGATCCCCGACGTGGAAGAACACATCGACGATATCTTCGAATCGATCGCATCTCAAAAAGACGCATCGCCGCAGGAACGGGCCCAGCTCGAAGACCTTCAGGCACTGCGTGACGAGTACAAAGAACTGCTCGGAGAGATCAACAGCGGGCAGCTCGACGAAGAGGAAGCCGAACAGCTCTATACCGAGCTGACGTCGATGCGCGAAGGGGACGAGGACGAAGACGACCTTTATTACGATGAGGACGATTTCGACGACGAAGACGAGGATGATTACGACGAATTCGACCGCGACGAAGACGACGACCAGTATTGATGGCAAAATACGTCTTACTCGATACCGAAACGACGGGAGCCGGTGAAAACGACCGGATCATACAATTGGGATTCATGGTCCTGGAAGGGAAAAACGTAGAGGTTTACAATGACCTGTGCTACAGTGAAGTCCCCATCGCGATTCCGGCTATGGAGACGCACGGAATCACTCCCGAAATGATCGAAGGGCTTCCGACGTGTAGAGAGACGGGCGCATTTCGCGCGCTCGAAGGGCTCAATGATCCCGAAAACATCCTGATCATCCATAATGCGCCGTTTGATCTGGGGATGCTCGCCAAAGAAAATTTTACCTCGCGGATGCGGCTCATCGATACGTTGCGGTGCGCAAAACATCTTTTTGATGACGAGGAAGCACATCGACTGCAGTATTTCCGGTATCGGCTGGGGCTGTACAAAATCGAGCAGGCCGAAGCGAAGGCACTGGGAATCGAAGTGAAGGCCCACGATGCGATCGGGGACGTGCTGGTACTGAAACTCTTCTTGAGCGAACTTCGCAAGCGGCTTGCCGAGCGTTTCGGCGAGGTCAATCCGATCGACAAGATGGTGGAACTGACACAGACGCCGGTTTTTTATGCCCGCCCTCTGAAATTCGGAAAATACAAAGGTAAAACCCTCTCCGAAATCGTCGAAAGCGATCGCGGCTATCTCTCATGGATGCTGGGGAATATGGAAAGCCTCGACGAAGACATGCGCTACAGTATCAACGTCGTTTTGGGGAATGGTTAGAACGTCGTTTTGGTGGAGGTTTTGAGTTCGCTCAGGCGATACGCCGCGTCCTGGTTTCCCGAACGCATCGCTTTTTTCCACCACTCCATCGCTTTTTCTTCGCTTTGTTCGACCCCTTCACCGTAAAAATACATCATTCCGACATACAGCTGCGCTTCGTCGTCGCGTTCGTATTGGGCCAGCGGGTAGAGGATTTCGTACGCTTGCGAAAACTCTCCGGCGTTGTAGGCGTTGATCCCCTCAATCAGTCGTTCCATCGGCAATCCTTTAAAAAGTTGCCGTTATTATAGCGCCCGGGCCTATTTTTAGGCTGATGGATTATAATGCCCGTATGGATTACACCGAACTCTCCGGCAAATCGGTTTTATTGTTGGGAAAAACCCGTTCGCTGAGCGAAGAGGAATTCACCCGGCTGCTCAGGCTGCACGGGATAGAGTGGACACGTACGTTGGCATCGGAGGCAGCAATGGCCTTTGAGGGGAGGATGATGAACCCCTACGAGCAGGCAGAGTCGGCGCGGATCTACGCGGAGGGGAAAATAGCGCTTCATGCGCTCGAACCTCTCGAAGAGTGGCTGTGCCGTTCAATCGAACCCAACCGGCTGCTGATGAGCCTGAAGCTCTCGAGAGATCAGGAGCGGCTGGTCGATTTTTTAGCGAATCCCTACATCACCGACGAACTTTTTTTCAAGCTGCTCGGACTTTATGACTGGCAGAACGAAGGGTTTTTCGATAACGATCGAAACCGCGACGTGACCGCCGCGATCATCGGACGTTTTTACGCCGATCCGGAGAAAAATCACAACGTCCAGTACGCGATGAGCGGACTGGCGCATCTGATCGAGCGTTACGGAACGGATGAACTTATCGGCGCCGTTGCCGCGCTTTCGCCGATAGCCAAAGAACTCAATAGCCCCTCGGAGCGTTCGGTTGCCGGTATTTTGGACGCCATGGCGCTTCACCCTCAGACCCCTTTGGAGGTATTGCGAAAACTCCTCCCATCGCGTGCCGCATTGCTGGCCAGACGCGAGCCGTTGGTGCTGGAAGCGGAATTGATGGCGGGGGGGGAAGTCGATGAGCTGCTTTCGCAGAATCCCACCCTTTCGGCAGAGGGGAGGACAGTACTGATGGAACGTTTTCCCGCACTCATTGCACGCAATGCGGTGTTGTCGGGAGAGCTGTTTGAAAGGCTGCGCGAAGGGTTCGCGGCTGCGCTTGCGGCGAACCCTTCGCTGGACGACGCGATGCAAGACGCACTGGCGGCCGAGGGCGAGAATACGGTACTTCAGTCGCTTGCGGCGAACCCATCGCTCGCGCCCCGGCATGCTTCGGCGCTGATGGAGGCGGGAACGTATGGCGAGTATTTGGCGGCAAACCCTTCGTTGCCGGAGGGGCTTCTCGAAAAGCTCTACAGTTCGGACGATCCGAAGGTTCATGCCCGTCTTGCCGCCAATCCCGCAACGCCGATCGAACTTCTGTATCAGCTTTCTCTCGACCGGCGCTTCGAGAGGGCGGTCAAAACCAATCCCGCTTTCGGCAGACACATACAAACCCACAACATAGGATGGCACTGATGCGAACCCTTGATGCTTTGACGACGATGCGTTCTTTGATCGGGGCGAAAATCCCCGCTTTTTTATGGGGGGCGCCGGGAATCGGCAAATCGTCGATCATCAAACAGATTGCCAGAGAGAGGGGGGTGGAATGCATCGATCTGCGTCTTTCCCTGCTTGATCCGACCGACCTTAAGGGGATTCCCTTTTACGAACGTGATTCCCACAGTGCGATGTGGGCGCCGCCGTCGTTTCTACCCAGGGGAGGCGAGGGGATTTTGTTCCTGGATGAACTCAACTCGGCCGCCCCGGCGGTGCAGGCTTCGGCATACCAGCTGATTCTCGATCGTAAGGTGGGGGAATATACCCTCCCTGAGGGATGGGCCATTGTGGCTGCCGGAAACCGCGAAGGGGACCGCGGCGTTGTCTATCGCCTTCCCAGCCCGCTGGCGAACCGTTTCGTTCACGTCGAAATGGAAGTCAATGCAGCCGACTGGCGCGACTGGGCATTGGGAGAGGGGATCGACGCGCGGGTAACGGCTTACATCGCTTTTAAGAACGAGGCCCTTTTCGGATTCGACCCCTCGCGCAACGAACGAAGTTTCCCTACTCCCCGCAGCTGGGAGGCGGTCCATCGGATCTTGACCGCAAACCTTCCCCGTCCGCTGTGGCTTGATGCGATCGGGGGTGCGGTAGGGAACGATGCCGCCGTCGATTTTCTGGGATTTGTGCAGGTGATGGACGCCCTGCCCGATATCGACGCGATCATGGCGGGCGAAGCGGCGGAGGCTCCGCAGGAACTTTCGGCGTTGTATGCGCTCTCCTCGGCACTTGTTGGACGGGTTTTGGCATCCCCTTCGGACAAAGCCGTGTCGCATGTGCTGCAATATACATTGAGACTTAAAAACGAATTTGCCGTCCTCATCGTTCAGGATCTTCAACGCCACGGCGTGGCGATGGAGCATCTCGATGCTTTCGGGGAATGGGTTGAGGCGTACGCGTATCTGCTATGATCGATTTTTCACCCCTCAAAGCGCGATTGCTGCTTGAACACCCCTTTTTCGGGACGATCGCCGCCGGCATGGAGAGCGTTGTCAACGACAACATCGAAAGTTTCGCTTTTCGCGAAGGGCGCTTTGAATACCGCACCGGCTACGTCGAAGGATTAAACGACGCCCAGAAGCTCTTCGCGCTGAGCAACGCGGCGCTTCACGAAGCGCTTTCCCATACGCATCGGCGGGGGAACCGCAGTCCGTGGTTGTGGAATATGGCCTGTGATTACGCAATCAATGCGCTCCTGATCGACAACGGATTCGAAGCACCTCCGGCAGTGATGTATGATAAACGTTTCGGCAGCCTCAGTGCCGAAGAGATCTATGCGGAGCTCGTAACGGAATTTCTCGATCAGGAGCCAAACGACCGCGACGCGGACGAAGGGCGTGAAGGGGAGAGTGCCGATGAGAAACTTTCCCGAGCCCAACGGGAACGGCGGGTGAGTGAGGCGTTCGCCAAAAACGATCCGCTGAGCGATGCGGTGGTACGGTTTCTGGGAAAAGAGCGAAGCGGCCGGATCGACTGGCGCAGCGAATTGCGCGACGCCGTGGGCGGATATTATGTCAGCGATTTTACGCTTTTGCCTCCCAGCAAGAAACTCCTGTATGAAGGGATCTATCTGCCCGGTACCCACTCGCGGCATCTGGACATCGCGATTGCGATCGACAGTTCGGGATCGGTGGATGAGGATTTGCTTTCTGCGTTCATCGCCGAGGTCGAATCGATCCTCGAGCTGTTCGGCTCGTACAGCGTCGAGTTGCTCGTATGTGACGATTGCATCCGCTCCCATGCGCGGTTCGAAAACGGTGAAAACATCGATTACGTTTTGGCGGGGGGAGGCGGGACCGATTTTCGGCCCGTGTTCGAGCAGATCGAAGCGTGGCACGTTCAACCCCGAATGCTGCTCTATTTTACGGATCTGGACGGGACGTTTCCAGCGTATGAACCCCCTTACGAGACGTTGTGGATAGCACCTGCGGAAGCGGATGTCCCATTCGGGCGGGTGATCGTATTGAAAGGTTCTCATGACTGAAGCCGCTTTGAGTATTTTGGAACGTTCGAACCTCTTTATCACCGGGGGGGCGGGATCGGGGAAAACGACTCTCACCCGCGCGGTGATCGACGCGTATCAAAAGGAGGGGAAAAACGTCGCACGCTTAGCCTCTACGGGGATGGCGGCGACATTGATCGGGGGGCAGACGCTGCACAGTTTTTTCGATCTGGGGATTGCCAATTCCCAAGAAGAGCTTGAACGAAACGGCAAGCTCGAACCCGCCAAAAAAATCATCAAACTGATCCGTTCCATGCAGCTCATCGTTATTGACGAGATATCGATGGTGAGCGCACCGCTGCTCGATATGATCCGGCTTCGGCTGCTTCAGGCCGAGTTTGGCGGCCGCATCATCGTGGTCGGGGATTTTTTGCAGCTCCCCCCCGTGGCGAGGGGGAATGAACCGATTTACTTTGCGTTTGAATCTCCCTCCTGGGAGCGGATGGGATTTGAGACGCTTCATTTGGAGGGATCGTATCGTACCCATGAAGCGGAGTTTTTAGAGCTTTTGGAGAAAGTTCGCCATGCCCGTCTCGATGAAGCGGCATACGAGGCCCTCGAAGCGTTGGTTAAACCTCTGGTTGAAGATATGTCTACGATGACGCTGTTATTTGGAAAAAATATCAGCGCTCAGAATCATAACCGTTCCCAGCTAGAGCATTTGCATGGGGAGATGGTCGAGGTGGAGACTTACGTCACGATCCACGACAAAAAGATCCAGGACCGTGATGTGGAGCGGTTTATGATCGAAAGCCGCATCGAACCTGCTCTAAGCCTCAAAGTGGGAGCCCCGATCCTCTTTACCCGAAACGCATGGAACTACTACAACGGAGAGCGGGGGCGGATTACCTCGATCGAAGAGGATGTGATCTGGGTGAAAAAAGAGGGAGGGCAAAGCGTCAAAGTGGAGCGCGTCGATACCATCAAAACCCGCTGGGTCGAAAAAGCCAATACCCTCAGTGAAGAAAAACTGATTACTCTGAGTCAGTTTCCCCTGACACTGGCGTTTGCGATCACGATCCACAAATCGCAGGGGATGAGCCTGGCCGATTACGTTATCGAGACCAACGAGATTTTCACCCCTTCGCAGTTTTATGTCGCCCTCTCTCGCTCGGTATCGGCGCATCGCGTCACACTGATCCGTCCGAATCGGGGATGGGAGAAACTCTGTTTTGTCCACCCCAAAGCGAAGTGGTTTAGCGATTCGGTATAAAATTTAGTCTTGAATAAACTTTTTTTTGTTAATCGTGATGAAGTGCATAAACGCAACGTAGAGATAGGCAAATAGATTCCACCACCACCATTGAAACAGTGTTGCCCACTCTACATCGTAGTATCCCAGGATTTTGAAGATACAAAAATAGATGATAACCCAGAAGAGTCCTGCATGGAGCATCATCCAATAATTTAACCAATGAAGTTTCATTATTTGCCTTTGAAAATGAAGAGGGAATTATAGCTCAGTAAGATGGTTGATTTAGTTATTTTGCCCGTTAAACGCCGCACCGATAATGACACGATAGGAAAAGAAGGTGCTAAATACAGCCGAGAGGAGCGCGACGGCGACCATCATGTACATGACGGCGAGCTGATAGGAGATCGCCATCAGCGGATCCGCTCCCGCGAGGAGCATCCCCGTCGTAATTCCGGGGATGTGAATGATTCCGACCGTCTGGAGCATGTTGATCGTGGGGATCATAGAGGCTTTGACCGAAGCTTTGGAAGCAAAGGAGAGAGCCTCTTTAAGGGGTGTGCCGAGTGCCACCATCCCCTCGATGGTCTCTATCGTGTTTTTCACCTCGGCGCGGAACCGCTCGGTGCTTTGGGTATAGACGTTAAGGGCGTTGCCGATGATCATTCCTCCGATGGGAATCATTTCATGCGGAACCATGTGAATCACTCCGAACGCCATCATCGATAAAAAAACGATCCCCGAAGAGGCCCCGAGGGTAAAAAACGCTATTTTGAAACTCTCCTCTCCCAGCGGCGAGCGTTTTTTCGCCGTGTAGGCACCGAAGGTGACCATCCCCGTTAGAACGAAAAACAAAAGAGCGGGATGCTCCATTTTGAACAGATAGACGAGGGCGTATCCCAAAACTCCCAGCTGCACCATCGCCAGAATCGAGTTGGTGAGGATCGTTTTCTCCAGCCCGAATTGCTCACGCCGTGAATACCAGAGGGCAAAAATGATGAGAAGATACGAGGCTAAAAAAGAGTATTGCATAGAAAAAGGATAGTCGATTTTAGATTAAGAAGAGGCTTCCCCGAGAGGGGAAAAGGAGAACTTACAGGCTGTCCGCGTGTGAAGCGAGGTACTCGGCAACACCTTCGGTGCTGGCTTTCATACCGGTGTCCCCTTTGTTCCATCCCGCAGGGCATACTTCACCGTGCTCGTTGGTGAAGAGCATCGCGTCGATCATACGGAGCATCTCGTCGATGTTGCGTCCGAGCGGAAGGTCGTTGATGACGGCGTGGCGGATAGTCCCGTCTTTGTCGATCAGGAACGAACCGCGAAGGGCGACGGAATCGCCGAACAATACGTCGTAATCACGTGAAATCTGTTTGTTCAGGTCAGCGACGAGAGGGTAGCGAACCTGTCCGATACCGCCCTGGTTTACCGGCGTGTTTTTCCACGCGAAGTGGCTGAACTGCGAGTCGACGGAAACACCGATCACGTTGATGCCGCGAGCGGTAAACTCGTCCAGGCGGTGGTCGAACGCGATGATTTCAGACGGACAAACGAACGTAAAGTCCAATGGGTAGAAGAAAAGAACCGCACCTTTAGGTCCGAGGTTTTCGTAAAGGTTGAAGTTGTCGACGATCTGGTTGTTTCCCAGAACGGTAGTTGCGGTAAAATCGGGAGCTTTTTTGGTAACGAGCATGAAATTTCCTTTATGGTTTTTTTAAACGTGCAGAAATTGTAACACACGAACTTTAATGCAACTAAATTACCGTGAAGTAACTTGGCTTTCTAAAGGAAAATTTTTATTATTTAGAACGGAAGTTGCAATCTACCTTCCCCGTATTGGATATAATCGGTACATGATTACGTTTCGTACCTTATTTGGCATGATGAGCCGTTACAAACGCCCCCTGATTCTGGGGAACCTGATTGCACTCGCAGCGACCCTCGTATCGATACCTACCCCGTTGCTGATCCCGTTGCTGGTCGATGAGGTGCTGCTCGAAAAAGGGGGATGGATCACCGAAACGATCGACCGTTTCGGAACCCTCAAAGAGCCGCTTCTCTATATCGGGATCGTCCTGGCAGTTACGATTGGATTGCGCTTTTTGTTCTTTCTTCTCAGCGTCGCATCACAGAAGTTTTTCATCGCCCTCTCCCAGGAGATAAGCTTCGATATCCGCCGGCGCGCGCTCGAACACCTCAAACACGTCTCGATGAGCGCTTACGAACGTCTGGGCAGCGGGGCGGTCGTCACCAATCTCGTCACCGACATCGAAACCATCGAGCAGTTCATGGGGGGAGCCCTTTCAAAGCTGATCGTCTCGGTTGCGACACTGGTGGGGGTAGCGGTCGTCCTCATCTGGATCAATCCCCTTTTTGGAATCCTCATCCTCGTTTTTCAGCCCATGATCATGATTTTGACCCGTAAAATATCGGGCCGTGTCGGGAAACTCAAAAAAGAACAAAACCGTACTATCGGCGAACTTTCGGATACGCTCAGTCAAATGTGCGACCTTTTCGGACAGATCCGCTCCAGTAACAAAGAGGAGCGTTTCATTGCACGCGCAACCGAACAGGCCCGCCTCCTAAAAGAAAGCGCTACGGCGTACGGGATCAAGGCCCTGGCCGGAGAGCGCTACTCCTACACCCTGTTTCTGAGCGGGTTCGAGGTGTTCCGGGCGCTGGGACTCGTGATGGTGCTCCATTCGGACCTTTCCATCGGGATGATGTTCGGGGTGTTCGGTTACCTGTGGTTTATGATGACGCCGGTACAGGAGCTGCTGTCGCTGCAATACAGCTACGCCAACGCCAAAAACGCCCTTTCGCGGGTAAACGAACTGCTTGCTTTACCTTCCGAGCCCCGCTATCGGAACGTTCGGGACCCTTTCGGGGAGAAAGGGATAGCGATACGCACCGAAAAACTCGTATTCGGCTACGATCCTGACCGGCCCGTATTAAGGGGGGTGACACTCGACGTCGCACGTGGGGGACGGATCGCCGTCATCGGAGCGAGCGGCAGTGGGAAAAGTACCCTCGCGCAATTGCTGGTGGGGTTTTATCCCCCCACCGCCGGGGATATAGTGTATAATGGGCTGAGTGTCCGGGAAATCGGCTTCGAAAGGGTCCGCGCAAACGTTTTTGTCGTTTTACAGCAACCGCTGATGTTTAATGATACGCTTCGCTTCAACCTCACTATGGGTGACCCGATCGACGATGCGGCGATATGGAACGCGCTTCAAATCGCCCAGCTCGAGCCGTTCGTACGAACCCTTCCCCAGGGGCTCGAGACGCAGGTCGGAAAGTTCGGGATTCGACTCTCGGGCGGACAACGCCAGCGCCTCTCGATCGCACGGATGGTTCTCTCCGATCCCGGGGCCGTCATATTCGATGAATCGACGTCGGCGCTTGATGTTCACACCGAAAGCGCCCTTTTCGAAGCATTGGAAGAGTTCTTGAGAGGGCGTACGGTGATTATCATCGCCCATCGCCTGAGCACCATCACGCAGGCCGATTACATCTACGTCCTGGAAAACGGCGCCGTTCTCGAAGAGGGGACGCGTGAAGAGCTCGAAAATCTCGACGGCCGTTTCAAGCGGTTTGTCGATTCCCAGCAAGGATGAGGAAATTATGGAAAACCGCCTTTTTGTCCGTTTGATGCTGTTGAGTGCGATCGGGTTGTGTCTGTGGCTCTTTTGGCCTTTTTTGAAAAGTTTTTTTCTCGCCTTGCTGCTGGCGATGGTCGTTTACCCGCTGCACCGTCTTGTCGAACTCCGATTAGGTCGCTTTTCCAGACTCGAACCGGTTGCTTCCCCGATTGCTGCGGCCGTCGTTACGCTGGGATTGTCGCTGATCATGTTTGTGCCCATCGCACTGTTCGTTTACGAACTGTTCGATCACCCCGAGAGTTCGATCGCATCTTTGCGGGCGCTGGGAGACCGGGTCGACGCATTGCCGTGGATGCTTCCGCCGTTTCTGGCGTGGCTTCAGGAGCCTTTGTATTCGGTCATCGCACTGGGGAAAGTGCACAAAGACGAAATCGTAACCGCGCTCGCCTCATGGCTTGGGAGCGGGCTGACGACGTTTATCGCGATGCTCGCCGAAATGGCTATGATCGTGGTCTTTTTCTTTTTCCTGACATGGTACGGCCGCAGTATCGCCTTGTTTTTTCTGCCGATCATTCCGCTTGCCCGCGACGTCAAGAGGGAGTTTCTCTCGGACATGGTCACGACGACGGCGGTCGTGTTTTACACCTTCGGGGGGGTGATGCTCGCGCAGGGGGTCGCATTCGGAGTTTTGATCGCTTTTTTTGACGGGTACAACCCGTTTTTGCTGGGATTCATGACTGCCGTTTCGGCGATCATCCCGGTAGTCGGAACGGCCCTCGTATGGGTACCCGTCGCATTGAATGAATACTTTGAAGGGGAAATATTCAACGCGCTGGTCATCGCCGTCTACTCTTGGGCGGTGATGGCATTTTTCATCGACAACATCGTCAAACTGGTGATTTTGAACTTCGTGAACCGTGCGATGAGCGACGGGAAACGTAAAATGAACGAATTCGTCATTTTCTTCGCTATCGTCGGAGGATTGGCTACTTTCGGGTTCTGGGGATTTGTATTCGGACCGGCAATTGTCGCGTTTGCGATTACGACCCTCCGCATCGTCCGCAAAAGAGGCAGAGGAGGTTGCCGCTGATTAAGCCTCTTTGGAAGCGGTAAGGGTGCGAACTTCCTCGCGCAGGCGTGCGAGTTCATCCATGATCGAGGAGAGTTCCTCGGATGAGGGTTTGGAGTCGTTGAGCGAGGAGGATTGAAAAGTTGAGCGGATCGTTTCGCCCAGAGCGTCGAATTTGCTTTTGGCCTGTTCGATCAGTTCGTTTTCTTCCAGATTCAGCCCCTCTTCGATCTCGCGGATTTTTTCGGCGATTTCGTCCTGATGTTTCAGCAGATAATAGGCGGCAGCCCCCCCTATCGCCGCACCGAGGATAAAGCTCATCAGTGTGTGATCGTCATTCATGCGAAGATCCTTCGTTCGATTTTTTCTTGAATATCTGCGACATGGCACCGATAGCGAGCGTTCCGATCGTCACTTTTGCGATGGCGTTGGACGCTTTGAGGGCGAGCGACTGCGTTTCGGTATGGATATAGCTGATCAGGTCGCGCACCTCGTGCAGAGCCAGAAGCGATTTTTCGCTGATGGAACGGGTTTCGTCTTTGAGATGGGCGAGGAGTTCGCTGACGTCGTGCAGCGTGACGGCGGCTTTGGTCGAGATAAAGCTCAATTCGTTCTGCACATGGCCGATGAATTCGTTGAGACGACGGAAGGTTTTGAACGCCATAACGCCGATCACGACAATCACGGCCGTGATAAAGACCATGCACACCGCGATAATCCCGGTAAAAATGATCAATAACTCCTGCTCGTTCATTCCGATCCTTTGTGCGCTTGTCGGTTTATTATAGCGCGCTTTTGAAAAAATTTGCTACTATCGCAGTATCGATGATGCAAAAGGCCTGGTATGGAATTGACGATTACGGAATTGGCGGTCGCGTTTTCCCTGACCCTTTTGGCCGGTCTTTCGACGGGGATAGGGGCGGCGCTGGCTTTTTTTTCCCGCCGCGATAATACCGCTCTTCTCTCGGTCGGTATGGGATTTTCCGCAGGGGTGATGATCTACATCTCCTTCGCCGAAATCCTGGTCAAATCCAAAGCCGCTTTCGTTCCGGAATTCGGGGAGATCGGTGCCGAAGCCTCGATGCTGGGGTGCTTTTTTGCGGGCTTTGCGGTAGCGTTTGCGATCGACCGTCTTATCCCAGAAGACATCAACCCCCACGAACTGAAGAGCGATGCCGAACTCTCGGGGCTCAAATCGGAGCATATCGCGCACAGGCGTTTGCATACCCTGCGCCGTACGGGGATGTTCACCGCCGCGGCGATCGCGATCCACAATTTTCCCGAAGGGTTCGCGACCTTTGTATCCGCTCTTGATTCCCTGACTATGGGGATCGGTATCGCGCTGGCGGTTGCGATCCATAACATCCCCGAAGGGATGGCGGTATCGCTGCCGATTTACCATGCGACGGGAGAACGGAAAAAAGCGTTCGGTTATGCGTTGCTTTCAGGGCTTGCCGAGCCGTTGGGGGCGGCATTTGGATTTTTTCTGCTGATGCCGCTTATGGGGGAGCTGACGCTTGGAATCACATTTGGCCTGGTGGCGGGGATCATGATTTACATCTGCCTTGACGAACTCCTCCCCTCCGCACGCATTTACGGCAATGCCCACACGACGATGGGGGGAATCGTGGCCGGAATGGGGGTGATGGCGTCGAGCCTGCTGCTTTTTAAAATCGTCTGAAAAATGCCAGGGTGTCGCAGATCGCCTTAGCGTCTTTTCCCAAAAAACGGTACAGCGGGCGTATGAGGAGATACGTTATCCGGTACCGTCTGGCTTCTTCGGTCAGGTTGTCCCACAGATCCGGGCGGAGTGCACGATGGTACGCATCCAGCCCCGTTTCGACGAGATCGGGAGAACGAAGTTTTCGAAACAGGGTATGGGCGTACAAAAATCCGTCGCGCACGATTGCTTCGTCGAGGCTTAGCGTGTTTTCGAGATTTTCCTCGAAGTCCATAAAATAGATGCTACCCTCTTTGTAGGCGATGTCCCGGAGTGCGGGGCGGGAATGGAAAAAGCCGCGGTTGTGCAGATCGGCCAGCGCATGGGAAAGCTGGACGATAAGAATCTTTTTTTCTTCCATTTTCATCGCTGAACTCCCCAGCAGGATGCTCAGCGGGATTCCGGCATCTTCGAGGACGAGATATTCGGGAGTTTGGAGGACGATCCAGGGGACACGGATGCCGTTGTCTCTCAGCTGCCGAAGGCGTTTCGCTTCATAGGCCAAAGAGGCTTTGGGATCGGTGACGACGGTCGGGCGGAAAAAATTGTTGTTCACCGCTTTGGAGAGGATCAACATCAATTTGTGCCAGATGTTCGCTTCCCCCGCTTCGGGTTGTTTCACCCAGTATTTTTCACCGTTCTCGATGAAGCTGAAGGTTCGACTGCCGGGGTTTTGCGAGATCAGTTCGGCGACTCGTACCGAGAGTGGCGACGGCTCCATTTATTTCCCCTTTTAATGATAATTATCATTATAACATAAACCCTTTTGGGCCGGTTGTTCCTTTTGATGCTCTTTTAAGTATCTAAAACATATACTTTTGATATTAAGAGTATATGGAAGGCATATTTATGATCATTACCTTATCGCATCAAAAGGGTGGGGTTGGAAAATCGACCGTCGCCTGGAACCTGGCTGTCGGCTTTTCAAAAATCATGCCGACACGGATCGTTGATCTCGATACCCAGCGCTCGCTGACCGTAACCAATGCCCTGCGTCGTGAGCAGGGGATGGAGCCGATAGAGATGCTCCATTTCGGAAGCGCCGAAGAGTTGGCCGAATACGCCGCCGGGGATACGGACGATGTTGTCACGATCATCGATTCGGGCGGATTCGACAGTGCCTTCAACCGCGTCGCGATCATCGCCTCCGATCTGCTGCTTACTCCCGTCAGCGACAAGCCGTTCGATCTCATGGGGTTGCAAAAATACGAAGAGATACTTAAAAGCCTTTCGGAAATTCAGGGCGAGACGATCAAAACGCGCGTCGTTTTCAACAACATCAACCCTTCGATGAAACGGTTCGGGGAACTGATCGATTTCATCTGCATGTCCGATCATTTCGAGCTGTTGGTGTCGGTATTGCGCCAGCGGGTCGATTTTGCCCACTCGGTGGGAGAGGGGAAAAGCATCAAAGAGTACCGGATTTTCAGCCGCGCCGATCAGGAAATGGACGAGCTGTTCGAAGAGGTCAGAACGCTTTTAAATATTCAATAGGTATTTAATTAATATTTAAAACATATATAAAGGATATAAAATGGCAAAGAAAAACTTTCTGCAAAACATTGAAAAAGTAAAAAGTTCCGCCGCCATGAGCGAACGCAAAGAAGGCTCGTCCGAGAAAGGGAAAAAGAAAAAACTGATTACGATCCCGATCGAATGGGAAAAGAAAATCCGCGATTACCACGGCGGCACGGTCAGCGCTTATATCCTGATCGCTTTGCAGGAGCGGATGCAGCGCGACGGCCTGCTGTAAGGGGCGAATAATGCGAAAAGGTCTTCTTCCAGATCTGTGGAGAGAGCGGCATTAAAACGCTTTTCCAGCGAATGCAACTCTTTAAACGGGTCGAGTAGAAAACGTATTTCTGTTATAGGGAAAATGTAAGTTTGGATTTTATCGGTTGGTTGAAAATTTCAGGAAGTTTTTTTGAAGGGTGGTGGCCAATCTCGGAATCGAACCAAGGACACAATGATTTTCAGTCATTTGCTCTACCGACTGAGCTAATTGGCCACATTTGTGAGGCCGAAATTATAGCCCTGTTAGCTTAAAAACAAGCTTAAAGGGAAAATCGGCTTATTTCAGCGCGTTGACGTACTCCTTGAAGAGGTTGCCGCGTTCGGCGTAGGAGCTGAACTGATCCAGGCTTGCGGCGGCGGGTGAGAGCATCGCGATGCTGTTTGCGTCAAGGGTCTGGGCGATACGTTCGACCGCGACGTCGAGCGTGCCGCACAGAATGCAGGGGATCGCGTAGCGCTCGCACAGTAGGGCCAGCCGCTCGGCATTGGAGCCGATAGCGTAGATGCGGACATCGTAGCGTTTGAGAGGGGCGAAAAGCTCTTCGAGCTCGACCCCCTTGTCGTCGCCGCCGAGGATCAGGTGGATCGTATCGTCTTTGTAGGTGCGCAGCGCGGCGAGGGTAGCGTCGATATTGGTCGCTTTGGAATCGTTGATCCACAGCCGCCCCAGCGCATCACGGAACTCCTCCTGGCGGTGGGGATCGAGGACAAAAGCGTTGATCTTATCGTAGTCGACGCGGTCGAAAAGGATCTTGTCGATCCCCATCGCGATCAGCGCGTCCATCAAAAACGCCCCTTTAAACTTGATTTTAGACGCATCGATACCGAAATACGCCGCAAGGTCCTCTTCGGTTTCGTAAGGGATAACGAAAGCGTTGGTGGGGGTGTCGGCGTAGATTTTTGGAAGGATCACCGCTTCCCCTTCTTTCATCATGGAGAGGGGCTTGAGTTTTGCGGCGACGTACTCTTCCATACTGCCGTGCCAGCTGACGTGGTCGGGAGTGATGGGGAGAAGGGCGTAGACGTTGGGGCGTGCCGTATTGGTATAGTGCATCGTAAACGAGCTTGTCTCCAGAATCCAGATAGGGGCTTCTGGGGACATGTCGGCCAGCGGCGTGCCGATGTTTCCGCCGCTGATCGCGCCGCGGTCGGCAAGGAGGTGTTCGACCATCTGGGTGGTGGTCGTTTTGCCGTTGGTGCCGCTGATCCAGATGCTAAAAGGGGTTTGCGGGGCAAAAAAATCGTATTCGCTGATAAGGTGGGTCGCATTTTGAATCAGCGGATGGTGGGGGGGGATCCCCGGGGAGGTGATCTCATGGGTAAACTGCACACTGTCGAATTCGCTGACCGGCTGGACGAGATTGCCTTCCTCGTCGGTGTAGGCTTCGACGGCCTTGTCGTCGAAAAAGGTGCAGGGGCCGAGTTTTTTGGCGATGGCACGGGTCGTTTTCCCGTACCCGAAGCAGGCGATCTTGAGATTATTCATAGCAATTCTTTTAGCGGATTTTGAGGGTGATGAGGGCGAGGATGTTCGACAGCAGCGAAATAATCCAGAACCGGACGATGATTTTGTTTTCGGCCCATTGTTTCATCTCGAAATGGTGATGGATGGGGGCCATCAGAAAAACCCGCTTTTTACGGAGTTTGTAGCTCCCTACCTGCAAAATGACCGATACGGTTTCGATGACGAAAATGAGGCCGATGAGGATGAGGAGAACTTCGCTTTTCCCGATGATCGCCATGTAGGCGATGAACGCACCCAGCGTGAGCGAACCGCTGTCCCCCATGAAAACCTGCGCCGGATGGCAGTTGAACCACAAAAAGCCCAGGAGCGATCCCATCAGTGCCGCCGAGATAATGACCACTTCACCCGCCGGGATTTTGGGCATCAGGAGGTAGTGGGCGAGTGCGGCGTTACCGACGATGTAGACGATGACGCTGAGCGAAAGAAGGGCGAAAATGGAGGGGACGGTGGCCAGGCCGTCGAGGCCGTCGGTGAGGTTGACGGCGTTGGAGGTGGCGATGATGACGAGAACCCAGAACGCGATGCTGAACCATCCCATGTCAAAGAGGCTTGATTTGATGAACGGGAGATAAAACCCGGTGTCGAGCTTGGCGTAGTAGATCAAGAACGCGCCGATGGCCACACCGAAGATGAGCTGGAGGGCCATTTTGGCCCGTGCGGTGAGTCCGGCAAGGTTGTGCCCGCCGCGAATTTTGCCCCAGTCGTCGGTAAAGCCGATGTAGGCATAGAAGACGAGCGTCAGGATCGCACCGACCGCAAAAGGGTTGAGGAGGTTGACCGTCAGCAGCGACGCGATAATCGTGGAGGCGACGAAAACGATTCCTCCCATCGTCGGGGTTTTGGCTTTTCCCTGGTGGGCGCTGACGTATTCGTTGATGGGCTGGACACGACTGGAGCGCTGTGCCCATGCGATGAACCGCGGCATGAGAAAGAGGGTCAGGAACAGTCCGATGAAAAACGCGACGCCCGCACGGACGGTGATGTACTGGAAGAGGTTGATGCCGAGGATCTGATGAAACCAATATAACATTAAATTAACTCTTTTCTTTCTGATAAGATTTCAAAAGCAATGCAAAAGTGACATTTTAATATAATCCGCACAAAGTTTGATTAATCAAGGAGCCAACTTGAGCAAAAAAACCGTTTTGGTCATCACCGACGGGATCGGTTATTCGCCCAAACGCGACTACAACGCGTTTCATGCGGCCCGAAAACCGACGTATACGCGGCTGTTTGACGAAGTTCCCCACTCGCTGATCGATACGTTCGGTCTCAGCGTCGGGCTTCCCGAAGGGCAGATGGGCAACTCCGAAGTGGGGCACATGAGCATCGGGAGCGGACGGGTACTGTATCAGGACCTCGTCAAAATATCACTGGCACTTCAGGAAGAGAGCTTTGCCAAAAATCCCGTTTTTACGGGATTGCTTAAAACGAGCAAACGGCTCCATCTGATCGGCCTGATGAGCGACGGGGGGGTCCACTCGCACATCGACCATATCATGGGTGTTGCCGAGATCGCGGCCGAAGCGGGTAAAGAGGTGTGGCTGCACCTGATCACCGACGGCCGCGACGTCGCCCCGACGTCGGCCAAGCTCTTTTTGCATCACGTCACGGCGCACGCCTACAACAACATCCGCATTGCGACGCTGGGAGGGCGCTTTTACGCCATGGACCGAGACAACCGCTGGGAACGGGTCGAAAAAGGGTACGATGCGATCGTCCGCGCCCATCCCCTGAGCGAACAGAGCGCTTTTGACTACATCGAAAACGCCTACGCCGCGGGCGAGACCGACGAATTCATCACGCCTACGGCGTTTGACGGCTACGACGGATTCAAAAACGGCGATGCCGTGCTGATGCTCAATTTCCGCAGCGACCGGATGCGCGAACTGACCGCCGCTATCGGCGATCCCGCGTTTAGCGGTTTCGCGAGGGAGTTCGTACCGACGCATCTGGCGACGATGACGCAGTACGACAAAAACTTTCCCTACCCCGTCCTTTTCCCGAAAGAGGCTCCCGCGAACGTTCTTTCCGAAGTGATTGCCAAAGCGGGGCTGCGTCAGCTACACACAGCCGAAACCGAAAAATACGCCCACGTCACGTTTTTCTTCAACGGCGGGGTCGAGGAGCCTTTCGAAAACGAAACGCGGGTGCTGATCCCCAGTCCTCAGGTCAAAACCTACGACATGAAGCCTGAAATGTCGGCTCCCGAGGTAGGCGACGTGGTGGTAAAGGCGATGGACGAGGGATATGATTTCGTCGTCGTCAATTTCGCCAACGGCGACATGGTCGGCCATACGGGGAACTTCGAAGCGGCGATCAAAGGGGTCGAAGCGGTCGATGAGCAGCTCGGACGGATTGTCGAGGCCGCCAAGCGTAACGGCTATGCGATGGTGCTCACCTCCGACCACGGCAACTGCGAAGAGATGCGTGACGATGCGGGGAACATGCTGACCAACCATACGGTCGGTAAAGTGTGGTGTTTCGTAATGGCCGAAGGGGTGCATGAAGTACATCCCGGGGCCTTGAACAATGTCGCACCGACCGTATTGAAACTGATGGGGCTTGAGATTCCATCAGAGATGGATACACCACTTATATAAAGGATAACGATGAAATTCACGGGAAAAAATGTATTGGTAACGGGTTCGAGCCGGGGAATCGGCGCGGAAGTGGCAAAAACGCTGGCGGGATACGGCCTGAAAGTATGGATCAACTACCGCAGCGGCGCCGCAGCGGCCGATGAGGTAAAAGCGCAGATCGAAGCCGCCGGCGGACAAGCCGCGGTAATCGGCTTCGACGTTGCCGACGAAGCGGCGTTTGTCGACGCAATCCAGACGATTATCGACGCCGACGGCGAGCTCTCCTATCTGGTCAACAATGCCGGGATTACGAAAGACGGGCTGGCGCTTCGGATGAAAAGCGACGATTTCATGGCGGTGATCAACGCCAATCTCCTTTCGGCTTTCGTCGGATGCCGCGAGTCTTTCAAGGCGATGCGGAAGAAAAAATTCGGCGCGGTCGTCAACATCGCGTCCATCGTCGGAGAAACCGGCAATGCGGGGCAGACGAACTATGCCGCGTCCAAAGGGGGTGTCATCGCGATGACGAAAAGTTTCGCGCAGGAAGCCGCGTCCAGCGGGATCCGCTACAATACCGTCACGCCGGGGTTCATCGCGACCGACATGACCGACGTCCTCAGCGACGACATCAAGGCGTCGTTCACCTCCAAAATCCCGATGGGGCGTTTCGGGGAGGCCAGAGAAGTGGCCGAAGCGACGGCGTTTTTGCTCAGCGACCACGCCGGCTACATCACCGGCGAAACCCTCAAGGTCAACGGCGGGATGCACATGTAAGGGGGGATTTCCCCTCTTAAGTTAAATATGCTATAATTATGCGATTTTATTCATTAGAACAGGAGCTATTATGGCACTTTTGGACGATATTAAAGAAGTAGTGGTTGAGCAACTGAGCGTTAACCCGGACGAAGTAAAAGAGGATTCTAAATTCGTTGAAGACCTCGGCGCGGACAGCCTCGACGTTGTAGAATTGGTAATGGCTCTTGAAGAGAAATTCGATATCGAAATTCCTGACGACGAAGCGGAAAAAATCCAAACTGTTCAAGATGTAATCAACTACATCGAAAGCAAAAACTAAAAACTTTATCGAGGCGTACGCCTTGATAAGCACCCACCATAAATTCATGGTCTAAGAGATTGGCTCAACGGAGCTAAAGTTTCAGACCATCCACCATCAGGAGAGAATGTGAGAAGAGTAGTAGTAACCGGATTGGGAATGATCAACGCGCTTGGTCATGACAAAGAGAGCTCCTTTAAAGCGATTTGCAACGGCGAATGCGGCATCGATATGATTACCCTTTTTGACGCTTCGAATCAAGGAGCCCAGATTGCCGGTGAAGTCAAAGGCTTCGACCCCGAAACCGTGATGGACCCCAAAGAGGTTAAAAAAGCGGACCGTTTTATCCAGCTCGGGATCAAAGCGGCGCAAGAAGCGATGGCCGATGCCGATTTTCCCGAAGGGTTTGACAAAGAGCGGTTCGGGATCGATGCCGCGTCCGGGATCGGAGGACTTCCCTCCATAGAGAAAAACTCGATCATCCTTGAAACCAAGGGTCCCCGCCGTATCTCTCCGTTTTTCATCCCCGGTGCATTGGTGAACATGCTCGGCGGTTTCGTGACGATCGAACACGGCCTGCAAGGACCGAACCTCTCAGCCGTAACGGCATGTGCGGCAGGAACACACGCGATCAGCGAGGCGGCCAAAACAATTATGATCGGCGGTGCGGATCAGATGCTGGTCGTCGCGGCCGAATCGGCGATTACCGGCGTCGGAATCGGCGGGTTTGCGTCGATGAAAGCCCTCAGCACCCGAAACGACGACCCCAAAACTGCATCACGTCCTTTCGATGCGGAGCGTGACGGTTTTGTCATGGGTGAAGGGGCGGCGGCTCTCGTACTGGAAGAGTATGAAAGTGCCGTAGCCCGCGGTGCGCGTATTTACGCCGAAGTGATCGGATTCGGTGAAAGCGGTGATGCCAACCATATCACGACACCGAGCCTCGAAGGGCCTTTGAGAGCGATGAAAGCGGCACTCAAGATGGCGGGCAATCCGAAAGTCGATTACGTTAATGCGCACGGTACCAGCACACCGACCAACGACAAAAACGAAACGGCGGCATTGAAAATCGCTTTCGGCGGAAAAGAGAACTGCCCGCCGGTGAGTTCAACCAAAGGCCAGACCGGGCACTGCCTCGGCGCGGCGGGAGGCATCGAAGCGGTCATCAGCATCATGGCAATGCGTGATGGGATCATTCCTCCGACGATCAACTACGTCAATCCTGACGAAAACTGCGATCTGGACATCGTCCCCAACGCGGCGCGCAAGGCGGACCTTAACATTGTCATGAGCAACTCATTCGGATTTGGCGGTACCAACGGGGTCGTCATTTTCAAAAAAATATAAGAGGGCAAGCCGTTGGCGACCTATCTAGATTTTGAACAAAACATCCGCCAGATCCAAGAAGAGATCATCAGTGCGGAGGTCCGTTGCGATCACCATGCCGTCGAGATCCTGAAACAGGATCTTGCCAAAGAGGTCGAAAAAACCTATTCGAACCTTTCCCCCTATCAGGAACTTCAGCTGGCGCGTCATCAGGATCGCCCGTACGCTCTTGATTACATCAATCTGATACTCGACAAAAAGTATGAAATCCACGGTGACCGCCATTTCCGTGATGACCTTTCCATCGTCTGTTATATCGGCTACATGGGTGATGAACGGGTGATGGTGATCGGCGAACAAAAAGGACGCGGTACCAAGAACAAGCTCAAACGCAATTTCGGAATGCCTCATCCCGAAGGATACCGTAAAGCGCTGCGTGCCGCGAAAATGGCCGAGAAGTTCAACATCCCGGTCCTGATGCTGATCGACACTCCGGGTGCCTATCCTGGGCTCGGCGCCGAAGAACGCAACCAGAGCGAAGCGATCGCACGGAATCTGATGGAACTTTCCAACCTCAATACGATTACCGTCTCCGTCGTTATCGGCGAAGGGGGAAGCGGCGGAGCGCTCGCTATCGGTGTTGCGGATCGCCTTGCGATGATGCGCTATTCGGTTTTCAGCGTTATTTCTCCGGAAGGGTGTTCAGCGATTTTGTGGAACGATCCGGCCAAAGTGGAAGCGGCGACCAAAGCGCTTAAAATCACCAGCGCCGACCTCAAAGAGCTTGATCTGATCGACGACGTTATCGATGAGCCGCTGATCGGTGCCCACCGTGACAAAGAAGGGGCTGCCGATGCCCTGAAAACCTATTTCCTTGAACAGGTGAATACTCTGCGCAGCTTCGGCGACGCCGAGCGCCTGGAGAAACGTTACCGCCGTCTCGTCGGTATGGGCCGTTTTTCGGAGTAATCTTTCGTTCCGCCCGGCGGAATCTTCGTTTTCTTCTTCCCCCGTGCGGGGTTTATCCGGATTTTTTCTCTTCGTTTTCACTAGTTTCAATTTTTAATTTCGGACGTTTGAGTCGCTTTGCTTCTTTGGAAAAAGCGATCAGCTCTTCGCCGTTTGCGATAGAGGGGGGAAGGAGAGCGAGCGTCCGTTTCAGCAACTTGGTCGTCGTCATCGCATCCGACAAAGCCCGGTGGTGCGTTGCCTCTTTGTACAGTGAAAGCTGGTCGTTGAGATAGGCCAGGCCGTAGCGTTCCGATTCGATCGTCCGTTCCGCCAGATCGATCGTACAGAGGGAACGGTTGAGCAGCTTGGAAAGACCGGCGCGTTCCATTGTCGCAGAAACGAAGTTGTAATCGAATTTGGCATCGTGCCCGACGAATACCGCGTCGCCAAGAAAGAGGCGGAACTCACGCATCACTTTGGCTGTCGGGGGAGCCTGGAGGGTATGCTCGACGCGGATGCCCGTGATCTCACTGATCTGCTCGGAGATTTCGGTACAGTATACAAGACTCTCGAAGGTATCGATGATGCGTCCGTTTCGGAGTTTGACGGCACCGATTTCGATGATCTGGTCGCGGGTGGGCTTGGAACCGTTGGTTTCTATATCGACGACGCAAAATAGAGTGTCATCGACCGATTCGATTGACGTCGCAAGACGGTAAACCTCTTTGTCGAGGAGAAGATTGAGCCCCTGGGCTTTTAGAAATTCAATTTGGCAAAGGCCGCCGGCAAGCGATTCGAACTCCGCAGCAGGGATGCCGTTTTTGGCAAGGCGGGCGAGTATTTTTGGATCCAGAGGGTTCACGAACGCGCCTCTTCGACGAAGCGGCGCACTTTGCGGGGATCTTTTTTTCCATGTGAGGCTTCGACACCGCTACTGACGTCGACGCCGTAAAACCCGTAGGGTTTGAGCGAAGCGACGTTGTCGGGGTCCAGGCCTCCTGCGAGGATGATCTTCGAGCAGTCGACGTTCTCGAACCACTCGATATTAAGCCGTTTGCCGCTGCCGCCATAAGCTTCGCAATAGGCATCGATCAGGCGGTATTGATTGGCGTGTGCGGTGATGTCCTCGGGTTTACGGGCCCGGACGACCCGCAGCGTCGGATAGCCGACGGCAGGAAAAAAATCGTCTTCGACGTCAAAATGGATCTGGGCAAGGGTGCATCCGCTTTCCAGGCAGATCGTTCGGATTCGTTCGGGGGTTTCATTGACGAACAGGGCGACTTTCTCGACAAAAGGGGGGAGTTCGGAAATGATCTCGGCGGCCGTATCAACGGAGACGTAACGCGGGGATTCGGGATAGAACACGAAACCCAGTGCGTCGGCACCCGCTTCAATCGCGCACAGGGCGTCTTCGAGATTGGTAATGCCGCAGATCTTGACACGCATGGTCAGATTTTCAAGCTTTCGATGGCGGCTTTATAATCGCTTTGGCCGAATACGTAGCTGCCCGCGACGCAGACGTCTACCCCCGCTTCTTTGAGTTCGGCAATGTTTTTGTTTCCCACACCGCCGTCGATTTCGATGAGGCAGGAAGGATTGATACGGTCACGGAGCGTTTTAAGGCGGCGTATTTTCTCGACGGCGCTCGGGATAAACTTCTGGCCGCCGAAACCGGGGTTGACGCTCATGACCAGTACCATGTCGATATCGCCGAGGAGATATTCGACCGCTTCGGCAGGGGTGTGGGGGTTGAGGACGATTCCGGGCTTGATCCCCAGCGAACGGATGTAGTGGACGAGACGGTGAGGGTGCTTTTCTTCTTCGATATGGAACGTGATGTATTCGGGCTTGAGAGGAGCGAAAAGATCGACGAAGAAGGTGTTGTTCTGTACCATCAGATGGATGTCGAGGGGTTTGGTGGAGGCCTTGGCGATTGCGCTGACGACTACAGGACCGATGGTGAGGTTCGGGACGAAATGACCGTCCATGACGTCGACGTGGACCAGGTCGCACCCCGCGTCGCAGATGGCGCGGACATCGCGTTCAAGATTGCCGAAATCGGCGGAGAGGACACTCGGGGCGACGAGCATGGGCAACACCTTACTTTTTTTCCGCTATTTTAGCAAAAAAGATTTGGAGAGAGCTTTGAGCGTGCGGGTAGCATGAAACCATCACCGCCGAAGAGGCATTGATGCGCCGAATCAGCGCGTCAGGAAAAAGGTGAACTGGCTTCCTTCGAAATCGAGGTTGACCTGAACCCCTTTTTTATTCTGAGCCATATCCATCAACTGATCGACATTGTGATAGGTCCGCGGGAGGGTGATATCAACACGGAGCTTTTTCTCGGCCAGCAGGGTTTTCGCCCGTCCGCCGATGATATTGACGAATTCGGCGAGGGAGTCGAGAATCGCTTCCTCATCTTCGGTTGCTTCCCCGATGAGAAGGGCACATGTTTTCTGGGCGATCTTTTTCGGGAAAATGAGGATGATGATCCCGTCAACGTCGCCGTAAAAACCGATTGAACTGGCATATTTGTTATGCGCCATCGTCACTTCGAGATGTTGTATGTTGACCGAGTTTTTGACGGCGGTCGCATTGGTCATCATCGAAATGGTCGAAACGGTCGCTTCGATGAAATTGGGGAGCTCATTGATCAGGGGTTTGTTGATCGAACGGGTTTGTTTGGACGATGAGGCGCTTCCCCCCAGATCCTGCAGGAGCTTTTTGTTTTTAAGGATGTCGTCCATCTGGTCGAAAAAGAGGATGCCGACGTCCTCCATGTCGTGTTTGAACGATTCGGGGGTTTTTTCAAACGTCAGCCCCACAAAACAGATCGTCGCATTGTATTCGGCGGCGGACGAGGCGAGTTTGGTGAAAAAGTTCAGGGCGTGGACGTTCATAGAGACGACTTTGTAGGCGTCGAAGATAAAAAGGCGGAAGCCGACGTTGAGCGAGTTGAGATGGTAAGCGATGTTGAACGTATTGGTCACTTCGGCATCGAGGAAGTTTGAAATCGTATAGATGACCGCATTCCCCGTCACCCGCGTCGCGATTTTCTGTCCGAAGAGCCCCAGGTAGGTATCTTCGATAATCGCATAATAGAGGTCGGAATTTTGTTTTTTTTCATCGAACTCTTTTTTGCTCTGCGCGATGATCGGGTTATGACCGTAGTCGAAGAGCTCGATCGCCATCGCCGAACGCTGTGAAGGGTCGTCGTTGTAGATCAGAACCGTCTTGGAATCGCTTTTGTTGGACGGGGCGAAAAGCTCGGCGATTTTTTCGCTGCGGAACAAGGAGAAATTGAGACTGCCGCCGTAAAAGGCGTTGATGGTCTGGAATTTGGCGTGGTCGTAGTCGCATAACCCGACCGTGATATGGTTTTTGTTCCGGATGTTGGTGAGGAGGCGGACAAAGACGTCAAGGCCGTTTTTGTTGAAAAAAATCACTTTTTTCAGGGAAACGAGAAGCATATCGACGTTCAGCGCTTCGGTCGCCTTGATGTCGTCGATGGTCAAAAACGAGGGGGCGTTGTTACCGTCGAGAAATCCCTGTGGCTGGAAGATGGCGATCCGCCCTTTAACCGTTGGTCTCATTGTATCCTACCACCTGAGCAAAAGATTCGTAAATATCCTGGACGAAATCGACGTTGAAATCGAGCAGTTCATTCAGTCCCGCTTCAACGTACGGGGATTGGGAGAGTTCGTAAAAGAGCAGCAGATGCATCCATTTGGCGAGGATTTGCGTTTCGCCTTCGACCTCGTCGCTTCCCGATGCGGCATGGACCGTTTCAGCGATCGAGGCGGGCATCTCCCATTTTTCGGCGACCTCCGAGCAAAGGTCAAAGAGGCTCCGGCCGCTGAGACGCTGCAGGATCGTATTGTAATCGAGGGCTTTGACGCTGCGCAGCTGTGCCACTTCTTCTTTGTGCTCTTTAAAGAGGGCATCGCAGACGATGATACTCGCCGGCAACAGGGAGATGGCGCTTTCGTTATCGCGGTTGAGGAGTCCGAGGTGCTTGAGAATCGTTTCCCATTTTCGGCTGAGCGAGGCCTGAAGATCGTAAAACGCCTGATGCGACAGGCAAAAAAGGCCCCATTCCTTGGGGACGAGAAGCGACATCAGGTAATTGTAGAGGATCTGCTGGGCGCTGGAGAGTCCCAGTATGCCGAAAATCTGCGGCAGACTGCTCACCTCGTTGCGAAAACCGTAAACGGGGCGGTTGATCAGCGTTTTGAGATAGAGTTTGAGCGCGGGATCTTCGTCGGCGCATTTGGCCGCTTTGGGGAGATCGCCGTTCCGGACGTGTTCGAGCGTCTGGCGGATGATTGAGGGAGCGGCAGGGACGCTCTGGATATAACGGGTTATCTGTTCTTGGGTTATCACGTGCCGCACGACTCCATAATTTATTGTTAAAAATCGACTAATTGTAATGTGTATACGTTAAAAGAAAACTTTATGATACGGGAGGCTAAAAGACAAACCATGTGCTGTCCGAGAGGGTAACACGATTTTAAAAGTTTTTAAGAAATGCTTTGGGTTCGCTCTGCTATAATTCGCAACTAAAATTTTGCAAGGAGCCTCAAAATGGCAAGAAGATGTGCTATTAGCGGTAAAGGCCCAATGAGCGGGAACAACGTTTCTCACGCGAAAAACAGAACTAAGCGCCGTTTTTTACCAAACCTTCGTACTGTTCGTGTAACGCTTGAAGACGGTACCACTAAAAAACTCAAAATTTCTGCTTCCGAGCTTCGTACTCTGAAAAAAGATTCGTAACCGTCCCCTGAAGGGTCTGCGTTGAATCTTCTACGAAAGATACAGAAATTCTTGAATTGGGAGCCTTCTCCCAAACCCCATATCACTCTCAACGACGAACTTTACGCCCAGTTTCTCCCCTTTCGAACCCCTTTAATCCTTTTACAGCTGTGTATGATCATCGGTACCCTCGGCTACATCGTGATCGAAGACTATTCTCTGATCGACGGGCTGTACCAGACCGGATACACCATCACTTCGGTCGGGTTCGGGGCATTGAAAGAGGGAGAATTTTCCGCGGTGGGGAAACTCTTCACCATCACCCTGATCATTTTCGGATCGGCTTTGTTCACCTTTGTCATCCTGGTCTCCGTCGACGTCATCAACCAGGGACACCTCAAACGAATCTTTAAGGAGCGGAAGATGCTGTACCGGATCGCCCGGCTGAAAAAACATTTTGTCATCTGTCACCACAACGAATACGCGATTCAGGTGTCCAAGCAGCTGAGGGAGAACCACATTCCCTTTGTCGTTATCGACCCAAGAGATGACCTCGAGGAGATCGCACGCCGATACAAGTACCCTTACTACATCAAGGCCGAGCCCCATACCGAGACTGCGATGCTCAAGGCGCATCTGAGTTCGGCTAAAGGGGTCATCACCCTCTCCAACTCGATCGCCGACAATATCGCCCTCATCACCTCGGTCCGGCTGTTCGAAAAAGAGCACCATATTCCCGCTCCTTACTACGTCATCAGCGGGACCGAAGATGCCGGTGCGATCGACAAACTCAAAAAACTCGGAGCCGATACCGTCGTATCGTCCACCAAGCTCGCAGCCCAGCGGATTACGGCAATGGCGGCCCGTCCCGACATGGAAAACCTTTTGGAACAGTTTCTCTACAAAAGCGACACCCCGCTGGACATGGAGGAGATTTACGTCCCCAAAACGAGCTGGATGGTCCTCAAAAAGCTCAAAGAGACCCATTTGCGCGATATCGCCAACGTATCGGTGATCGGCATTACGAAAAAAGACGGCAAATTCATGCCGATGCCCAAGGGGGACGTCTTGGTCATGAGCGAAAGCAAGCTGCTCGTCATCGGAACCCAGAAAGGGATTTTGTTCACCAAATCGCTGGTGAAAAAACAGGAGAAACCGGAGGAACTCAAATATGTATAAACTCGAATCGGTAAGCGGCGGCGTCTGCGCGGCGCAGGGATTTTACGCCGACGGTATCCATATCGGCCTCAAAAAAGAGGGGGCTAAGGACCTGGCGTTCGTCTACTCCGAAAAACCGTGCGCCATCGCTTCGGTCTTTACGACGAACAAGATGACGGCGGCTCCCATCCGCCATTTTCGCTCGAAAGGGGAGTTTGAGACCAATTTCGTCCTCATTAACTCCAAAAATGCCAACGCGATGACGGGGAAAGCCGGAATCGACGACATCGATGAGGTGCTGGACACCCTTCAGAAAAAGTTTCCGCAGATTCAGCATCCCGTTATGAGTTCGACGGGGGTGATCGGCGTCCGTCTCCCCAAAGCGAAAATTGTCGAAGGAGCGATGAATTTCGACCTTTCCCGCCGAGACGGGATCGCCGCATCCGAGGCGATTATGACGACGGATACGTTCGCTAAACGGATCGCTTTTGAGGTGACCCTTGAAAACGGTACATCGTTTCGGATCGGGGCGATGGCCAAGGGGGCAGGGATGATTAATCCTGCCATGGCGACGATGCTCTGTTTTATCACGACCGACGCGGCCGTCGACAGAGCGACGATGCAGGCCATGCTCGATGAATGCACCCATACGACGTTCAACGCCGCGAGCGTGGACGGGGATACCTCGACCAACGATACGGTGATGCTGATGGCCAACGGGCTTTCGGGGACGTTTCATGCGGAGGCTTTCAAAGAGGCGCTCGAGGCGATTATGCTGTTTCTTGCCAAAGAGATGGTGCGCGACGGCGAAGGGGCGACGAAACTGGTCACCTACAAGGTGACGGGGGCGGTCAATCACCATGAAGCCGAAATCGCGGCCAAAGCCCTCTCCAATTCGTTGCTCGTCAAAACCGCACTTTTCGGCGAAGACCCCAACTGGGGACGTATCGCATCGACCGTCGGAGCAAGCGGGATCATGTGCGATGAGGCGTTTTTGAGCATCTGGTTCGATGACGTGTGTGTCTATCGCAAAGGGGAACTCCTTTTTGACGAAACGATCGAACCTCTTGCCGCGGCCGTGATGAAAAAAAGCGCGTTTACGATCCACTGCGACATCGGGCTCCAGGACGGCACCTTTACCGCCTACGGATGCGATCTTGGGCACGAATACGTCAAAATCAACGCCGATTATCGTACGTAGTATTAGCAACGGCTAAGTGATGGAACGCTATAATCGCGACAATTTATTGGCAACAGGAAACCCCATGCGCGGATATAAAATTTTCAGCGGTTCATCGTGTACCGAATTTGCGGCCGAGGTGTGCCGGACGCTCGACGTCCCCCTCTCAAAGGCTATGGTCAAGCGTTTCAGCGACGGCGAAATCAACGTCCAGATCAGTGAGAGCGTCCGCGGGCGCGACGTGTTTATCATCCAAAGCACGGGAGCCCCTTCCAACGATAACCTGATGGAACTGCTGATCATGACCGATGCGCTTCGCCGCAGTTCGGCCAGTTCGATCACGGCCGTCGTCCCCTATTTCGGATACGCGCGTCAGGACCGCAAAGCGGCTCCGCGCGTTCCTATTACCGCCAAACTCGTTGCCGACATGTTCGTCACAGCCGGAATCGACCGTGTCGTGACGATCGATTTGCACGCGGGACAGATCCAGGGGTTTTTCAACATCCCCGTCGATAATCTCTACGGTTCGATCATTTTTCAGGAGTACATCCGCTCCAAAAACCTCCCCAATCCGATCATTGCTTCTCCCGACATCGGGGGAGTCGCCCGTGCGCGTTACTTCGCCGAAAAGCTCGGACTCGATATGGTCATTGTCGATAAGCGCCGCGAACAGGCGAACGAAAGCGAAGTGATGAACATCATCGGTGACGTAGCCGGAAAAGACGTCATCATGATCGACGACATGGTCGATACGGCCGGTACGATGGTCAAAGCGGCCGCCGCCCTCAAGAAAAAAGGGGCGACGTCGGTCATGGCGTGTGCGACGCACGGCGTACTCAGCGGCAAAGCGTACGACAACATCAACAACGGCGAACTTGATGAGTTGGTTGTTTCCAACACCCTCGAACTTCGCGGGACGAGCGACAAGATCAAGGTGCTCAGCGTCGCTCCGCTGTTCGCCGAAGTGATCCGCCGCGTCTATCACAACGAAAGCGTCAACTCGCTCTTCAGCTAAGCGCCCTCATCGCGGGGGAACCCCCGTCTCCCTAAGCAACGTTTCGCTATAATTCCCCCAACTAAAACATACGAGTAATCAATCACGATGGACAATATTCGCAACTTCTCTATTATCGCCCATATCGACCACGGAAAAAGCACGCTGGCCGACCGTATCATCCAGGAGTGCGGCGCCGTCTCCGAACGGGAGATGACGTCCCAGATGATGGATACGATGGACATCGAGCAAGAACGCGGTATTACGATCAAAGCCCAAAGCGTCCGCCTCGACTACGTCAAGGACGGCAAACACTACATCCTGAACCTGATCGACACCCCGGGCCACGTCGACTTCAGCTACGAGGTGAGTAAATCGCTCGCCTCGAGCGACGGGGCGCTCCTCATCGTTGATGCGGCGCAAGGGGTCGAGGCGCAGACAATCGCCAACGTTTACATGGCGATGGAGAACGACCTGACCCTGATCCCCGTCATCAACAAAATCGACCTTCCCGCCGCCGATCCGGACCGTGTCGCCGAAGAGATCGAAACGACCATCGGAATCGACGCGACCGATGCCGTCCGAATTTCGGCCAAGATGGGGATCGGGATCCGTGAGCTGATCGACGCCATCGTCGACCGGATCCCTGCACCTGTGGGGAATCCCGACGCGACGACCAAGGCGATCATCTACGATTCGTGGTTCGACTCCTACCTGGGGGCTCTTGCCCTCGTGCGGGTCTTCGACGGCGAGATCCGGATGCACCAGAAGGTGAAGCTGATGCACAACAACGAGAACCACGAGGTGCTCGATCTGATGTACCCCCATCCGCTGCGCCGCCAGAAGACGCAGTCGATCAAGGCCGGGGAGATCGGGATCGTCGTACTGGGGCTCAAAGACGTCGGAAGCATCCGCGTCGGTGATACGATTACCGATGCGAAAAACCCGGCTCCCGAACCCGTCAGCGAATACGCTCCCGCCAAGGCATTTGTTTTTGCGGGGCTCTACCCGATCGATACCGACCAGTTCGAGGACCTGCGCGACGCGCTTGACAAGCTCAAACTCAACGACAGCAGCCTCAGCTACGAACCCGAAACCTCCATCGCACTGGGCTTTGGATTCCGCGTCGGATTTTTGGGGATGCTGCACATGGAGGTCATCAAGGAGCGGCTGGAGCGGGAATTCAATCTCGATCTGATCGCCACCGCCCCTTCGGTCGTCTACAAAGTTTACAAGACCGACGGAACGATGGTCGAGGTTCAAAATCCCAGCGAGCTGCCCGAGCCGCAGAACATCGAACGGATCGAGGAGCCCTACGTCAAGGCCACCGTCATAACACCGGTCGACTATCTTGGGAACATCATCACGCTGCTGACCAAAAAACGGGGAATGCAGGAGAAGATGGATTATCTCAACGAAACGCGGGTCATGCTCGAATACTCCGTTCCGATGAACGAGATTGTCGTTGATTTCTACGATAAACTCAAATCCCTATCCAAAGGGTATGCGAGTTTCGACTACGAGCCCAGCGGCTATCGCGAAGGGGACCTCGTCAAGCTCGACGTCCGCGTCGCGGGGGACGTCGTCGATGCGCTGAGCGTCATCGTTCCCCGTTCCGCTGCCGAGTACCGTGGCCGCGAACTGGTCAAAAACATGAAAGAGATCGTCCCCAGACAGCTTTTCGAGGTGGCAATCCAGGCCTCCATCGGCAATCGGATCATCGCCCGAGAGACGGTCAAATCGATGGGGAAAAACGTCACCGCCAAATGTTACGGCGGGGATATCTCCCGAAAACGGAAACTCCTCGACAAGCAAAAAGAGGGGAAAAAGCGGATGAAGGCGATCGGGAAGGTGAACCTTCCGCAGGAAGCCTTTATGTCCGTCCTCAAAATGGATTGAGATGCGCTGCCTGACGTGCGAACGGTTCTCCCTTTCGCATATCTGCCGCCGTTGCCGCGAATCGCTCCTCTCCCCACAGCTCCATCAACGCAAAATCCTGGGGCACATTCCCGTTTATTCCTTTTTCCCTTACGACGAGATCGAACCCCTTTTGCTGACCAAACATACCCATATCGGCCATTACGTCTATTCGATCCTCGCCGATCAGGCGTTCCGGCCGTTTTCTAAAAGCTGGGAGTACGCGCAGCCGGTCGTATCGCTGGGGATCGACGATGATCCCAAAAGCGGGTACAGCCACACGGCCGTTTTGAACCGTGCTCTCAAATCTTCCCTGATCACTCCCCTCTACGGCAGGCTGCGGGCGCAAAACGCTCACAAGTATGCGGGAAAAAGTGTTGCCGAGCGGCTGATGAATCCGCGCGGATTTCGTTACGCGCCGTTTGAGGCTGACGAAGTGATTTTGGTCGACGACATCGTGACGACGGGGACGACTCTGAGCGAAGCGGCCGAAACGCTTCACGCGCACGGAAAAAAAGTGATACTCTGCCTCACCCTCGCCGATGCCGAACGCAAATAATCAGTACGGCATGAGGGTGGCGATGCGGGTATCGACGATCGCGCGTCCTACCGTGAAATGATAGAGTGACTGGTACGGCGTTCCCGAAAGGCCAAGGAGGGTGTGGAATTCATCGTCGAGAAAACATCCGATTCCCGTTGCCGATAGACCAAGCGAGGTGGCTTCGAGATAGAGCATCTGCCCGATCATGCCGCATTGATGGTAGAGATTTTTGTATCCGGGAACTCCCGATTCTGCGAGTACGGCATCAAAGCGGCAGAGCATGCCGAAACTGAAGGCAGCGTCTCGGGCGATGGTCTGGTTGCACGACAAATACTGTGCCGCCCCCCGGTAATCTCCCCGGTTCAAGCGATACAGCCCTTCTCCCGCCTCCAGCCAGTCAAAATCGGGATCCATCGCATCGCGCAGCTGCGGCAGACGGCCCGGATCGCGAACGTAGGCATACAATCCGCTCTCGATTCCCTCGACGCGGTGAACGAAGACGATGAAATCGACATCGGGCGCTTCGGTACAGAAAAAAGAGGCGTCGAGAATCTGCCGGAACTGCGTTTCGGTAACGGAAGAGCCGTCCATCGCCTGCGCGCTTCGGCGTTTGAGAATCACTTCACCCGCACTTTTGGAAGGGGCAGGGCAGCGGCGCACCCGATTCAGGGGTTCAGGTTGCGGATACGGGCCGAGCGCGGCTTCATCGATTTCCCATACGGCGTCCCATTGGTGGTGGGAGGGGCTGAGCCGGTTGGCCCGGGCCAAAGGCGGAGGGTAGGGGAGCGAATGGCGCGGCTGAGCGATGCGGATCAGCAGATCCGGGCTTTCGCGCTCTTGGGGATGGAAGCGTTCTAGCTGGTCGAGCCCGAAACGGCGGGCAAGATCGGCGGTATCGGAGGGAACGATGGAACATTCCCACCCCAGCATCGTTGCGGCCGTTTTGATCGACGCGTATGCGTGCCCCGCATCGAGCTGACAGTAACGCCAGGAACGTTCGCCGTATTTCCACATCTCCCGCCACATCGCGGAACTAAGAAGGATCAGGAACCCTCCCTCGATGACCGGGGCGTCGTAAGTATGTACTATTTCCAGCGCGTGGTCGCGGGAGGCGTAATGTGACAGGGTACATTTTTCACTGACCCCCTCAAGGGGCGGCGAGACGACGTAACATTCGCTGGGGTGAAGGTTGCCGCTGCTGGCGTTGCAGCGAAGGGCCCATTCCGATCCGCCGTGGCGTTTGATGGCGGCGAGCCCGAGCGAATAGCGCAGGAGCCCAGAGAGCGATTCGAGGCACAACGGTGCGCGAGGAAGCATACCCGCGGCGAACAGCAGATGAAACGGGGGCGTCGTGTTATCATGGGCAAGACCTATCCTGGCACACTCGGGATACGTTCGAAAGGGGTCGGGCTGTGTGGCCCAGTCCATATAACCGAGGCTTGGAGCGTAGCGATGAGGACGGTGTTTTGTACGATCGTGGTATTCGTAGGCGGCGGAAGCGTTTTTCATGGAGCCATTGTGGACGAAAGGGGGTAAAACGCCCCTTTGGAAAACGGCTAACGCAAAGTTTTTAAAAGTTCCCGAAGCATCTGCTCCTGCGGGACCGAATCGGCAAACTCGAGACGAACGAGATCCGAGCGGGCAGTGCCCCGGTATCGGGCCCCATCGCCGTCGAGCTCTGCGGTGAGGGACGCATCGAAACGGATGAAAGGCTGGGTGAGATTGTAGTCTCGTTTCAAAACGGCGGGGACGGTCGAGGCGTGACTGAGGCGGACGTCGAAATACCCTCGCTCGGGCGCGAGGGTTCCCCGGATATCGGCATCGCCTGCAAGCGGAGCCTCCGTCCCGGTCAATGCGAAGAGCCCGGCAACGTCCGCATGCGTCACCTGGAGATCGACTTTTTGGGGTTCTAGGGCGTCGATCTGGGCACTGAACGTCGTATCGCCGCCTGCGACGCTCCCCCGGCCGCTGAAGATGAGTTGCTTTTCATCCCCCCGCAGTGTTGAAACGAGAGCCGCCGGACCGTAGAGGCGCATCGGGGTAAACTGCTCGAGTATCCCCAGATGCTGAACTGACGCTTCGAGTGTCACGTTCACGTCAAACGGCCGCACGATACCCCGCTCGTCGGCGAGGAGCGAGCGGAGGCTAAAGGGCTCGCCCACTTCGGGCACGGGTTTGGTCGGTTCGAACCGGCTCGTTCGGGTCGTCACGCGGATCGAGCCTTCGACGAATCGGATATCGAACCCTTTGAGGTCGACCGTTCCGGAGAGGAGGGTGTCGGTATCGGAGGGATACTCCATCAGCCGCATCATCCCCGAATAAGCGATCCGGTCGGCCGAAGCGTAGAGGGAAGCGAGTGCGAATCGGTGCAGTTGCACCCGATAGAGAAGATTTCCTCCCAGCAGCTGTGCGTTGCCGCGGATGTCGAGCGACGCGATCCCTCCGCTCAGCGAACCTTCGGTCTTGAACGGTGTTTTAAGCCGGTTGATTCCCTCCGGGGCAGCGGCGGCAATCCGGTAATGGGCGTAGAGACGAAGGGTTAGCAGCGAAAAGCCACCCTGTGAGCTGAGGACGTTGCCGGAACGGTCGCGTAAAAGGAGGTCAAAACGGTTGTGGGTAAGGGAGAACCTTTCGAGCGTCACCGGGGTCGAGAGAGCCGAAGAGAGGGCCGTTTCCAAAAGGGGGGAAAGGAGGCGGTTCCCCGGGAAAGTGAAGAGGAGAAGATAGAGCGCTCCCAGCGATGAGAACAGCATCAGCAGAAAACGGAAGGTTTTCGATGAACGGAACGTGCGGAGATGTTTCATGAGAGGGCCAGTATCCATGGGGTGCCGATCAAAATGAAAACCCCGAAATTGAGCAGCGTGACACTTCCCCCGTAGAGGTAAATGTCGCGGGCGTTGAGGTAACCGCTGCTGAGGTAGATCGCGTTGCACGACGAACCCTGCGGGGCGATCGTCGCGTTGAAGTTCGTCGCAAACAGCAGCATCATTGCCATCAGAACCCCCGGGACTCCCGCCGCCACGCCGATCGAGAGAAAAATTCCGAACAGTGCGAGAAGATGGGCGCTTTGGGAGACGAAAAGATAATGGATCAGCACGTATACCAGAATCAGCAGGACGTAAACACCCCACCATTCCATCCCTTTGAGATACGCCGTGAAGTATCCGGCTACGGTACTCATAAACCCCTGTTCGGCGAGTTCGGTCGAGAGGCCGAAGAGGATGGCGAACCAGATCAGCGTACCGAGGGCTTCCCCCTGGCTCTTAAAATCGTCGATGCCGAAAACGCGGGTCGCCATCAATATGCCGAGCCCTCCGAAGGCGACGGCGGCTTTATCGATCGGAAAAATTCCCGACAGCGACCACAGCAGAAGCATGACGATGAAAACGGCTCCCGTAATCCATTCGTTCCGACTGAGAGGGCCCATTTTCTGTAAAGCTTCCAATGCCCCTCGGGGAGCCTCGGGGGTCTCTTTGAGTTCGGGGGGGTAGATTTTGTAAAGAACCCAGGGGATCAACATGAAGGCGACGGCAGTGGGGAGAAGCGCGTAGAGGAGCCACTGTGCAAACGAAATGTGGATTCCCATTTTGGCGGCGATTTCGACGCCGACGGGATTGACCGCCATGGCGGTGAGCCAGAGCCCCGAGGAGATCGTCAGTCCTGCCATCGACGTCATCATCAGATAGCTCCCCGCTTTTCGGTGGGTGCCGTCGCCGACCCGTGATCCGCAGTCGTGGGCGAGACCGTAGACGATCGGGTATAAAACCCCCGAACGGGCGGTATTACTCGGAAAAGCGGGGGCGATGAGGATATCGGTCGCCACGACGCTGTATCCCAGCCCAAGGGTGGAACTGCCGAAGCGGCGGACGATGTGCAGTGAGAGCCGTTTCCCCAGTCCCGATTTGTGGACGGCGTGGGAGACCAGAAACGCGGCAACGATAAGGAGAATGAAACTTTCCGAAAATCCCGCGTAGGCGCGGGAAGGGTCGATTACCCCTCCCAGAACCGCCGTCGCCAGAGCGATCAGCGAAGCGGTCAGAATGGGGAGAAGATTAAAGAGGATGGCGCCGATGGCGGTGATGAAGATGACGAAAAGCCCCCACGCGTTTTGGGAAATTCCCGGCGGGGGGGTGAGGGTGTACGCGACCCCCGCGACCCCCACAAGGACGGCGATCATCAGATACCGGTTGGCAGCCATGGCGACTCTCTTTTTGAGAGCTATTATACCATGTCCCGTCCAGTGACATACTTGATAGCGATAGACTAAAGTTTATTGCATGAAAAAATTAATGATACTCTTGACAATGGTTGACTCAATGCATTATAATATCGCCGGATTTCAACAAAGGAGTCTTTTGAGATCATGTCAACCGAAACCAAAGAAGAGACCCTGAGCGAAGAACAACGCAACCCGACTGAGGGTGCTGAAAACGTCGTCGAGGGCTCAAACGAACTGGAAACTTTACAGGCGGAACTTGCTGCATTGAAAGATACGTATGCGAGAGTTCATGCGGATTTTGATAATATTAAGAAACGGCTCGAGCGTGAGAAATATCAGGCGCTTGAATACGCGAATGAAAAATTTGCCAAAGATTTGATCCCGGTGGTCGATTCACTGGGAATGGCGATCGGTGCGGCAGAGATCGAAGCCGAACCTGCGGTGTTGCTCGAAAAGCTCAAAGAGGGTGTCGAACTGACGATGAAACAGCTTCTGGGCGTTCTAGAAAAACACGGCGTTACTCCGGTGGATGAATCCGAGCCGTTCGATCCGAACGTCCACAACGCGGTTCAGCGTGTGGACAGCCCGGATCACGAAAGCGGTGCGATTGTGAATACCTTCCAAAAAGGGTATCGCTACAAAGAACGGACATTGCGCGATGCGATGGTCGTTATTGCCAACTAAACCTAAGAATTTACGATAAAAGGAAAACACCATGTCTAAAGTAATCGGTATCGACCTTGGAACCACCAACTCATGTGTTGCTGTCTACGAAGGCGGCGAAGCGAAAATCATCCCGAATAAAGAGGGTAAAAATACGACTCCTTCAGTCGTTGCGTTTACCGATAAGGGAGAAATCCTCGTCGGTGACCCCGCAAAACGTCAGGCGATCACGAACCCGGACAAAACGATCTATTCGGTCAAACGGATCATGGGTCTGATGATGAACGAAGAAAAAGCGAAAGAAGCGCACGACAAAGTTACCTATAAAATCGTCGACAAAAACGGTATGGCGGCGGTCGACGTCGCGGGTAAAGTCTACACGCCTCAGGAAATCTCTGCGAAAATTCTTTCAAAATTGAAAGCGGATGCGGAGAGCTATCTTGGTCAGACCGTCACCGACGCGGTCATCACCGTCCCGGCGTACTTCAACGATGCACAGCGCAAAGCGACCAAAGAGGCCGGAACCATCGCGGGTCTGAATGTTCTTCGGATCATCAACGAGCCCACAGCGTCGGCACTGGCGTACGGTCTTGATTCCAAAGGGGATGAGAAAGTTCTCGTCTACGATCTGGGGGGCGGAACGTTCGACGTTACGGTCCTTGAAATCAGCGAGGGGACGTTCGAAGTTCTCTCTACCGACGGTAACGCGTTCCTCGGCGGTGACGACTTCGACAACAAGATCGTCGATTTCCTGGCCGCTGAGTTCAAAAGCGACCACGGCATCGATCTAAAAGCGGATAAAATGGCCCTCCAGCGTCTGAAAGACGCGGCTGAAAACGCGAAAAAAGAGCTCTCTTCGGCCGAAGAGACCGAGATCAACCTCCCCTTCATCACGGCGGATGCGACAGGGCCGAAACACCTTGTCATCAAACTGACCCGTGCAAAATTCGAGGGGATGATCGATGATCTGATCAAAGAGACGATCAGCCATATCAAAACGGCGATGAAAGAGGCAGGTCTTGGTAAAAACGAGATCAACGAAATCATCATGGTCGGTGGTTCTACCCGCGTTCCGTTGGCGCAGAAAATGGTCTCCGACGAGTTCGGCGGCAAAACCCTCAACAAAGGGGTTAACCCCGATGAGGTCGTCGCTGCCGGTGCCGCGATCCAGGGCGGGGTTCTGCGCGGTGACGTCAAAGACGTTCTCCTCCTCGACGTTACTCCCCTCTCACTGGGGATCGAAACGCTCGGCGGCGTAGCGACGAAAATCATCGAAAAAGGGACCACCATCCCGGTCAAAAAATCGCAGGTTTTCTCCACGGCTGAGGACAACCAGCCGGCGGTCAGCATCAACGTCGTACAGGGTGAGCGCGAGTTCGCACGCGACAACAAAGCGTTGGGACTGTTCGAACTTACCGGTATCCCTGCCGCACCGCGCGGCGTGCCGCAGATCGAGGTAACGTTCGACATCGACGCCAACGGTATCCTGACCGTATCCGCGATGGACAAAGGGACCGGAAAAGTGCAGGAGATCAAAATCACGGGTTCATCAGGACTCAGCGAAGAAGAGATCAACAAAATGGTCCAGGATGCCGAGAAACACAAGGCCGAAGACGCTGCCCGCAAAGAGGTGGTCGATCTGCGCAACCAGGCCGACGCGTTGGCGAGCCAGACCGAAAAATCGCTTAAAGAGATGGAAGACAAAATCGACGCGAGCGAAAAAGCTTCTATCGAAAGCGCTCTAGAAGAGCTCAAAACGGTCCTTAAAAATACCGATGCGACCAAAGAAGAGATCGAAGCGGCCACGAAAAAACTGGCCGATGCGAGCCACAAAATGGCTGAGCAGATGTATAAACAGCAAGAAGGCGGCGAAGCCGCCGCTTCGAGCGCGAAAAAAGACGACGACGTCATCGACGCCGAAATCGAATAATTTCTCCCCTTCTTTCCCGCTTCGGCGGGAAATCCTTTCTCATTCCTCCCCTTCCTTGTTATAATTACCCCATATTATTTGGGAAATTCAAATGGAACAGTTTTTAGAAAAAGCCAAAAATGCCAGCCGTATCCTCTCAACGATGAGCGGGAGCGAACGCAACCGGATATTACGCGAAATGGCCGAAGCGCTCCGCTCCAATACGATGAACATCATCGAGGCAAACGCGATCGACATGCGCAATGCCCAAGAATCTGGACTGGCCGATTCGATGAAAGAGCGACTGATGCTCGATGAAAAACGGATCGAAGCGATGGCCGTCGCGATCGAGGAGATCGCGGCGCTCAAAGACCCCGTGGGCCGCGTGATGGAAGGGTGGGTCACCGAAGCGGGGCTGAAAATCGAAAAAGTTTCGATCCCCATCGGTGTCGTCGGCATCATTTATGAATCGCGCCCCAATGTCACGTCCGATACCGCGGCGCTCTGTTTTAAAAGCGCCAACGGCTGCGTTCTCAAAGGGGGTAAAGAGGCCGAAGCATCCAACGGTGCGATCGCACAGGCGCTGCAGGGGGTATTGCTGCGCAACAGCCTCCCCGCCGAGTTGGTCGCCCTTCTTCCCGATTCGTCGCGCGAAGGGGTGGCGAAGCTGATCCGGATGGACAAATACGTCGATCTGATCGTGCCGCGCGGCGGCGAAGGACTGATCCGTTACGTGAGCGAAAACGCCACCGTCCCCGTGGTCAAACATGACAAGGGGCTGTGCCATACCTATATCGATCGCGACGCGAACGTGGAGAATGCCCTCGCGATTGCCCTAAATGCCAAAGTACAGCGCCCCGGAGTGTGCAATTCGATGGAGACGCTGCTGGTGGACCGTTCCATTGCCCCCAACGTACTGCCGCTGTTCAAAGAGGCATTTGAACGTGCCCATACCCGCCTCAAAGGGTGCGACCAGACCCGCGAATGGATCGAGGTGGAAAAAGCGAACGAAGAGGACTTTGATACCGAATATCTGGCCAATATCCTCAATATCCGCGTCGTAGACGGGGTAGAGGGGGCAATCAGCCACATCGTCCGTTTCGGCTCGGGCCATTCCGAAGCGATCATCACCGAAAACATTACGACCGCCGAACGGTTCCTCGATGCGGTCGACGCCGCGGCCGTGTACGTCAACGCCTCTACCCGTTTTACCGACGGCGGGGCTTTCGGATTCGGTGCCGAAGTGGGGATCAGTACGAACAAACTCCATGCCAGAGGGCCGATGGGAGTTGAAGGACTGACGACGTATAAATACAAGATCTACGGCAAGGGGCAAACCCGTTGAAAAATGTATTAGATATCCAAAATATATCTTTTGGATATTCAAAAAATACACTTCTATTTGAAAATTTCTCGTTGTCCCTGAAAGCGGGAGAAATCAAGGCAATCGTCGGTCCCAGCGGGATCGGAAAATCGACGTTGTTTTCGCTGATTCTGGGGGAATTGAAACCTTTTTCGGGGAGCATACGCTCCGCATCCCTCTCGCAGGTCTTTCAAGACCCCTACAGCTCGTTTCATCCCACCTACACGATACGCGCACAGATAGCCGAAGTGGCTTCGATGAAAGGGATCGAAACGTTGATGGAAAAAATGGGACTTACCCCGAGTCATCTCGATTCTCTGCCGCACCGCCTCTCGGGGGGGCAGCTTCAGCGGTGCTCTATATTGCGTTCGTTGCTGATGAATCCGGGATTGCTGCTGCTGGATGAGCCCACATCGGCCCTGGACAACCTCAACCAGGTTGACATCATGAAGCTGATCGTGGAAAATCTGGGGGAGAGGGGAGTATTGCTGATCACGCACGATGCCGATCTGGCCCGGTGGTGTGCTGATGAGATCGTAGTACTAGGAGAACCAGCTACGAACGAGGTAATAGCCTGACGCGGCCATCAGGACCGTTCCGAACGTGTTGAGTGCCATGTTGGCCGCCGCGAGGAGGAGATGGCCGCCGCTGAGGAGGAAAAAGGTTTCGATCGCAAAGGTCGAATAGGTGGTCAACCCGCCGAGAAATCCCGTCGTCAGAAACGATTTCATCTGTACGCTAAAGAGGGTCGTGTAGCTGAAATAGGCGAACAGTATCCCGATAACGAAGCTCCCGAGCAGATTGACCGACAGCGTCCCGAAAGGGAGGGTATGGGGGAAGTGGTGGTTGGCGACACCATTGAGATAGGCACGCAGAACCGCGCCGATAAAAGCGCCGCTACCGATAGCGAGGATGGTTTGAAAGCTCATCGTCGTAGACCTTTTGCATTTGTTCGCGGAGCCGGTCGAGCCACTGGGGATCTTCTTTGTCGGCCACGAACGAATCCATGTAGATCGCGGTGACGCTGCCGGGGCGGAAGTCTTTGCGCTTGTTGCTGAAATGCCAGGCGGTCGCAATCAGAACGACGGGCTGGACTTTAAGGGCGTATTTATCGGCCACGATTTTCGCCCCCGCTTTGAACGGCTTCATTTTTCCCGTTTCGGTGCGCGTTCCTTCGGGAAAGATGGTGATCACCCGTCCGTGATCGAGGCGGTCTTTACACTCTTTGATCAGTTTGACCAGCGCGGTTTTACTTTCGCGTTCCAGTGCGATGTCTTTGGGGAGCTTCACGACCAGTCCGAAAAACGGGACGTCAAACAGCTCTTTTTTGGCAACCCACGCAAGGTCTTTGGAGGTGATCGTTTCCATGATTCCGATGTCGATGTCGCTTTGGTGATTGAGTAAAAACATCTGGGCATCCGGATCGGGCACCCCTTTGACACGTACGGGAATAAAGACGAGCAGACGGATAAACCATGCGCTTATTTTCTGCGCGTAGGGATTGGGGACGAAGTGGAAGATGGCGATCATCAGCGTCATCCCGGTGAAGATGACGATGAGGGCGTAAAGCCATCTAATTCGAGCAAAGATCGCGTTCATGGACCCAGCCGATGTGATCGTTCGGCAAATGCACTTTGGTGAATTCCCCTACCGTTTTTTCCGCTTCGAAATGTTCTTCTTGCATCGTCATTTCAAAAATGGTGCCGTGTTTGATCGGCAGCAGGTAAATCGGAGCCCCTTTTTTCACGCAGACGTCGGGATTTGGGAGGAGGACGTAGATGACGTAAAACATCGGCAGCGCGGAGAGATAGAGGTACCATTTCTGCCGTCTCCAGTAAAACAGGGCAAACAAGATTGCGACGGTAATGACCGAGGCGGTAACTTTGAGCTCGGTGTGGCGCGCGTCGGTCGGTGAAAGATCGCTTTGGGTTGAGACCGTATCGTCATCGACGATAATGGGGATCACGAGTGATTCGTAGCGCTGTTTGGAGAGGTTGAAATAGGAAAAATTCAGCGTCTCCTCGGTGTTTGGGATGATGGCGTAGAACGTCATCTGCGATTCGCCGACGTTTGAAATTTTTGACTCGAAGCCCTGTTTGATGGCATTGGGGAGGCGGAAGCTTCCGATATCGCACCGCTGGGCTTTCGCCGTAAAGATGACGACGTTGCTGTCATTGTTATACGGCGTCGTTTTGTAGTTGACGATTTCAAAACGCTCCGCAAGAACGTTCGCAAACGACGAAGGGGGAGTGAGCGAAGAGGCGCTGAGGGTCGAACCGCTTAACGTCGGCGACACCGCTCCCGTCGAGGTCACGGTGGCGGTAATGTCGGGAAGACGGACCGATCCGGACTGAACGAGGAAATAAAACGTGTCGTACACCCCGTCCTCCTTGACTTTTCGGCGGGGTGTATCGCTGAAGATGCGAAGCCCTTCTTCATTCTGGATCGTATACTCGATATTACCCGAGGCGATATCGACGGGAGTAAGTTTGACGGTTACGGAGATGATTTCACCGATGTACGCACGGGAGGGAAGGTCGGTGAACTGGACACTTAGGGCGGTATTGACGCCGTCAAAGAGGGCATTGATGTCTCCGCCCGCATCGGGGGCCGAGGCCCCTTCTTCGGCAACGGCATTTTCCTGAGCGGCGGCAGGATCGTTCAAAACGGAGGGTTCGGCGAATGCGAACTGTACGGCGGCCGTAATCAGAAGAAGGAAAGCTAGCGTTTTCAAGCGTTCAAAAACCCTTCAAGCATCGCTTTGCCGTCGCCTGATCCCAGCAGCGCTTCCATTGCCCGCTCGGGGTGAGGCATGAGGCCGAAGACGTTTTTGGCCTTGTTGCAGACGCCGGCGATCGAGTCGACTGAACCGTTTGGGTTGTCGATGTTGCCTTGCGCGTCGGTGTATTTGAGCAATACCTGATCGTTGGCGTAGAGCTCTTTAAGCCCGGCTTCATCGATGTAATAATTTCCGTCGTGGTGGGCGATGGGGATGTTGACCACATCGCCCGGATTGCAGCGGCGAAGGAAAGTGTTGGCGTTGCTGATCACCTTGAGATGGTGGTGGCGCGAAATAAAATGGAGCCCTTCGTTGCGTTTAAGGGCACCCGGAAGAAGTCCCGTTTCGGTCAATACCTGGAATCCGTTACAGATTCCGAGTACTTTTCCGCCGTTGTCCGCATAGCGTTTGAGCGCTTTCATGATCGGCGACATTTTGGCGATGGCGCCGCTGCGGAGGTAATCGCCGTAACTGAATCCTCCCGCGACCACGACCAGTTCGGTCCCTTCCGGGATCGTTTCGTCTTTATGCCATAAAATCTGCGTTTCGCATCCCAGCGCGTTGAAAGCGTACTGCGTGTCGTATTCGCAGTTGGTTCCCGGGAATTGGATGATGCCTACTTTCATGCTTGGATCTCGATCTCGTAGTCTTCGATTACGGTGTTAGCGAGAAGCTCTTCACACATGTGGGCGACTTTTTCCTTGGCGGCGGCCGCGTCGCTCTCGTTCATCTCGATCACGATCTGTTTGCCGACGCGAACGTCCCGAACGCTTTCAAAACCGTGGTGGGAAAGGGCGTGCTGTACCGCTTTGCCCTGAGAGTCGAGGACTCCGTTTTTCAAAAATACGTTAACGATTGCTTTCATGCTGTTCCTTCTAAAATTTATCCGAGAATACGGTTCAATACTTCTTCGTAGGCGACTTTCAGTCCGCCCAGCCCCTGACGGAAACGGTCTTTGTCCATTTTTTCTCCCGTCTCGAGGTCCCAGAAGCGGCAGTTGTCGGGACTGATCTCATCGGCCAGGATGATTTTTCCATCCTTGTCGCGGCCGAATTCGAGTTTGAAGTCAACGAGGTTAAGCCCTTTTTCCGCGAAATAGGGGCGGAGAATGTCGTTGACCTGGCGTGCCATCGCGCGCAGCTGGTCGAGTTCGGCTTCGTTTTTCACCAGTTCGAGGATCAGGCAGTGCTGGTCGTTGAGTTTCGGGTCGCCGAGCTCGTCGTTTTTGTAATCGAATTCCACCAGCGTGAACGGGAGTACTTTACCGTCGGGAATCCCGAGGTTTTTGCTGAGACTTCCCGTCGCGATGTTGCGGACGATTACTTCGATGAGGATGATATCGACTTTTTTGCACAGCATATGGTTTTCGTCGAGCATCTCGACGAAATGCGACTCCACCCCTTTGGAAGCGAGCATTTTAAAAAGCTCGGTCGAAATGCGGTTGTTCAGTGCTCCCTTACCCGCTTCGCTGGCTTTCTTGGCCCCGTTGAAAGCAGTCAGATCGTCTTTGAATTCGGCAATGACGAGGTTCGCATCGTCGGTGCTGAAAAGACGTTTGGCTTTTCCTTCGTAGAGTAGTTCGCGTTTTTCCATGATTATTTTCCTTTGACTATGATTAATGCTTTGATAATGTCGACCGCTTCTTTGAGCTGAAGATCTTTGTTCATCTGCTCGGCAGTTATGGTTGTTTTATTGCTTGTACCCGCTTCGGTCACGTCAACCATTCCGCCCTCTTTCTCGAGTTCGCTTTCGAGGTGTTTTTTGAGATCCGCTTCTTTAATGTTGAACGACTTGTCGTGACTTTTGATTTCGCCGGAGGTGACTTCAATGTCCGGCGTTACACCGACGGCCTGAATAGTCCGTCCGCTGGGGAGATAGTAGCGGGCGACGGTGAGCTTGACCGCTTCGGTGTCGGTGATCGGCATCACTACCTGCACAGAGCCTTTTCCAAAGGTTTTTTCGCCGACGATGACGCCGCGCTTGAGATCCTGGATGGCCCCGCTGACGATTTCCGAAGCGCTGGCCGAGCCTTCGTTGACCAGTACGACGAGCGGCAGATGGGTGATCGTGTTGCTTTTGGTCGCGCTGTAACTGACGTCGTCGGCTTTATTGCGCCCTTTTTGGGAGACGATGGTCCCCTCATCGACGAAAAGGTCGGTCAGCTCGACCGCCTGATCGAGGAGGCCTCCGGGGTTGTTCCGCAGATCCAGGATAATTCCCTTGGATGTTTTGGCGTGTTTTTTAATCGCTGCCTTGACGTCCGCGGCTACTTTTTTATCGAAATTGGTGACGCGGATGTAGAGTACCTCTTTGCCGATCGTACGGGTGTAGACCGATTCGACGGTGATGATGTCGCGGATGATGTGAAACTTGAGCGGTTCGGCGGCGCCTTTGCGTACGATAGTCAGGTCGATCGGCGTTTTGGGGGTACCGCGCATCAGGGCAACCGCGTCGTCGATCGTCATGTCAAGCGTCGCCTTGTCGTTGATCTTGAGGATGATGTCACCCGCTTTGATCCCCGCTTTGTCCGCCGGGGTTCCCTCGATCGGGGAGATGACGGTGAGGGCGTTGTCGCGCATTCCGACCGTGATCCCCAGCCCGCCGAATTCACCGTCGGTTTGGGTTTTGAGGTTGTCGTAGCTTTTTTTGTCCAGGTAGGTCGAATGGGCATCGAGGTTCGAGAGCATCCCCTGCAGCGACTTGTCGATCAGCTGGTCGATGGTCAGGTTGTCGACGTTGTATTGTTCGACGATGCTGAGAACTTTGGTGAATTTCGCCAGCGACTGGAGGCGGGAGGCTTCGATGGACGGTTCTGCCGGAGCGGCCGGGTCGCTTTTCGCGAGCAGGGAGGTGGAGAGGGCGATGCTGATCGCCACGGCGCTGGCAAAACCGAAAACCATCATTTTGGTATTTTTCATGGTGTGCATATCTCTTTGGTGCTTTTAACGCATAAATCGATCAAAGCTAGTCACATTCGGACGATGTGATCTTGAACCCTTGTGCTCGGGGAGCTTCCAGGGGACTAAAATGTTCACAAACGATTGATGAAATTATAGTGAAAACTCCATTAAATAACAATGGAAACGTTTACTCGACGCGTATCGTAACGTCGCCGATGGTGATCGTTTCGCCTTTGGCGATTTTGGCCCGTTTGCGCGTTTCGACCGTGCCGTTGCGCCGGACGTGGCCGTTCTCGATCAGGAGCTTGGCCTGGCCGCCGGTATCGACGAGATCGAGAACTTTAATAAGCTTGTACAGTTCGATGGTTTCTTCGGTTAGGGTATAGGTCACGTTGGTACTTTAATATTATCGTTTACGGATAAGGAATATGGGAAATGGAAAGTATGGGAGAACCCCGAAGGGTTCTGCGGGTATTACCAGCGATCGCGCGGAGGGCGCGGAGCGCGTGGGCGCGCTTCGTTTACGCGAAGTGTACGTCCGCCGAAATCATTGCCTTCGAGGGCAGTGATCGCTTTATCAGCTTCGTCTTTATTAGCCATTTCAACAAATCCGAAGCCGCGGAAACGGCCCGTTTCTTTATCGTTAACGAATTTGACTGAACTGACTTCACCGTATTGTCCGAAAAGATCTTTAAGATCGTCTTCGTTTTTGCTGTAGGGAATGTTCCCGACATAAATTTGTATCACATTGTGCTCCGTGAAAAAATCGAACTATACCTAGCATAATCCTACACACATTGTATCGATTCCAATCTTACGCGAATGTTAAAAAAAGTGTGATTTTCGTGAACGCGAAATTCCCTGCCCGCTACAGGAACGAGGTGGCGTCCTGCAGCGTCGTAAAGGCGCAGATACGGCGTTCCCGCAGATACAGGAGCGCCTCGCGCATCATTTCCCCGCCCAGCAGGATCGGATAAAGGGGCTTTGAGCGCGGCCGCTCGCAGAGGCGGACGATTTCGAGGGTGTCGGTCATGGTCTGGGGGGTGATGAGCAGATAGATCATCCCGACCCCTTCGATGGCCTCTACCCGTTCGAGTGCGGCGGCGAACCGGTCGCTGCGGGCATCGCCGATGATGTCGATCGGGTTGTTCCGCGACCAGTTGGAAGGGAGGACTTCATCGAGCGAGGCGATGTCGTTTTCGCCCAGAGTGTAGAGCTTTTTCCCTTTATCGATGACGTAATCGGTCAGAATCGTTCCGGGACCTCCGGCGTTGGTAATGATCGCGATCCCGCCCGCGTCGGCTGAAATCGGGTTGAGGAGCGCTTCGATCGTATCGACCGTCTTGACTCCGGCGCTTTCGAGCAGCCCTTTGAACATCGGGTAGTCGCCGCTGAGATTCCCGGTATGGGAAAACGCCGCTTTGCGCGCTTCGGGGCTTTTTCCCGCTTTGTAAATCCGCACGGGTTTGGTGCACCGGCGCAGTGCTTCAAGGAACGCTTTGCCCTCCCGGATCCCTTCGGCGTAGACGGAGATCGTTTCACACTCGGGGGCTTCGTCGAGCATCGCGATGATTTCGGCAAACCCCATGTCGGCCATATTCCCCGTGGAGAGGATATGGGAAAAGCCGATCCCCATTTCCACCGCTTTGTCCATCAGCGACGAGAGGACCGCCCCCGACTGGGCGATAAGTGCGAGCGATCCGCTGCGGACCTCTCCGGAACCGAAGGTCAGGTTCAGGTTGCGGCGGGAGGAGTAGTATCCAAGGCAATTGGGGCCGACGATGTTAAGTCCGTGAGCCCCTGCCAGTTCGAGCAGCTTTTCTTCGCTTTGCGTATCCCCGACCTCTTTGAACCCGGCGGAGACGACGATGACGTTTCGGACCCCTTTGGGAATCAGTCTGGCAATCGTTTCGAGGACCTGATTCGAGGGGATCGTGATGACGGCGGTATCGATCGTCCCGTCGATGTCGTCGAGGGAACGGTAGATCTCTCGTCCCTCGAAGGTACCGCCCCGTGCATTGACCAGATAGAGACTCCCTTCAAAGGGGAGGGCGTTTTTGGCGATGGCGTAGCCCACTTTGTCGGGATTGAGGGAAGCGCCGATGACGGCGACGCTGCGGTTGTCGAAAAAGTCACTGCGGCTCCGCTGAGGACGGGGTTCGGCGGGAAGAGTGTCATGGGTGCGGATCCGGGCGTCCACGACGGTAAAGCCTTCGTCGTTCAGGATAAGCGGATTGAGGTCGCATTCGGCGATTTCGGGTCGGTCGATCAGAAATTTCTGGAATGCGGCGATAAATGCTACCGCCGAATCGAGGGTCGTTTTGGCCCCGCGGTACCCTTCAAAAAGGGGGGCAATGCGGGTGGACCGCAGCGCCCGCCGAATCTCTGCCTCGGAGGCGTACAAATCGATATAGCAGACGTCGCGGTAAAGTTCGAGCAACACCCCTCCTTTCCCGAAAAGGATCGTTTTCCCGAAAATCGCATCGTCTACGACGCCGGCGAAAAGCTCTTCTCCCCGGACCATTTCACTCGCGATGAAACCTTCCGAGGCGGGGTCGAAAACGATACCGTGCGATTCGAGGCTACGGATGATCCGCGCACGCGCGTCGGCAAGCCCGCGCGCGTCGCAGACCGAAAGGACCACCCCTCCCACATCGCTTTTGTGGACGACGCGGGGGGATTCGATTTTCAATGCTACGGGAAAGAAATCGATGGGGGGGATTTCGTCGATGCCGAAATGCCGGAACCGGGGAACGCGAAAACCTCCTTGGTTCAGGTAGGGGTAGAGCTGGGATTCGAGCATTCGGACTCCGAAAACTAGGGGGAGGGGACTCCGCCCGGTGATAAAGCGTAGTATAACCTATGCTTTCTTCAGTGTAAAGGCGGGATCAGGAAGCCGAAACGGACGCGGTGACGTCGCTGGTGATTCCGATGAAGAACCGCAGTGTCGGATGGTGGTGGATGCGGCTGCTGATCCAGCGGAGCTGCTCGTCGGAGCGGAGGATGCGGAAACGGATTTTCTGGGATTGCCCGGGGAGCAGGGTTTCGAAAAAGGTTTTGACCAGGGCGCGGTCGTCGGGATGGATCCGCTGCTGCCAGAGGGTTTGGTTGGCGAGGAACATCTCTTTGGGAAGGCCGAAAAGTTCTTCAACGGCCTGGTTGACGTAGCGCAGTGCGAGGGTCGTATCGTCGATGTACCAGATCACTTCGCTGATGCTGCCGAGGATCTCTTCAAGCTCGAGGTGTTTCGAGTTGAGCAGCGTCGAGAGCTCTCCGGCCTGATGCTCGATCAGCTCTTTTGAATGGCGCAATTCGCGGTTGAGGCGGTCGGCTTCGGTGAGATTCCGGACGGTGATGTAAAACCGGGTTTCACCGTTTTCGCGTACGGCCTGTACGCTTTTGACCGTGTGGATCACTGTTCCGTCCCGGTGGACGAACGCGGTGTCGGCGTTGAGCATTTTCCCTTTTTCCATCAGCTGTGCGACACACTCGGCGAAAATGTCGACGTCTTCGAGCAGGCTCAGGAGATTGAGCCCCTTGAGGATTTCGTTATCGTAGCCGAGCAGTTCGACAAACGCGTCGTTGGCGAAGAGGATGACCCCCCGCTCATCGGCGACGACGACCCCTTCGGGGAGGCGGTTGAACAGCGCGTAAAGGGAGGATTCGGTATGCATGGCCGGCCGCTTAAAGTGATGGTTTTGTGATATTTTACCAAAACACGGGTTAAAGATCGCTTCTTTCGTCAGATTAGGGATAACGGCGAATTTTCGCTATAATCGCGAAATTAATTAAAGTAAAGAGTTTCACAATGGTACAAGTCACAAAATTAACAATGCGTTTCGGAAGCCGGGTCCTGTTCGAGGGGATCAACCTCAAGCTCGACCGTAACAAGCGCTACGGCCTCATCGGCGCGAACGGCGCGGGAAAAACCACATTCCTGAAAATTCTCAGCGGAGAGATCAAGGAGTACGAGGGGGAGATATCCATCGAACCGGGGCTCAAAGTGGGCGTATTGGGGCAAAACCAGTTCGCTTTCGAAGATTTCACGATTGCCGATGCGGTACTGTGGGGGAACAAACGCCTTTACGACGCCATCAAGGAGAAAGAACATCTCTATACCACGGGCGATTTCGAAGACGATGCGGTAAATAACCGTTTGGCCGAACTGGAGATGATCTGTGTCGAAGAGGACCCGACCTACGAATACGACGTGCAGATCGCGAAAATCCTCGAAAACGTCGGGATTCCCGCGGACCAGCACCACAACCTCATGTCGACGCTCCCTTCGTCTGAAAAATTCAAGGTTTTGCTCGCACAGGTTCTCTACCCCAAACCGGATGTCTTGTTTCTGGACGAGCCGACGAATAACCTTGACATCGATACGATCGGATGGCTCGAACACGAGCTCCAGCGCCACGAGGGGACGATGGTCGTTATTTCGCACGACCGCCACTTCCTCAATGCCGTCGTTACCAACATCCTCGACGTCGATTTCCAGAAAATCCGTGAATTTACCGGAAACTACGACGACTGGTATCTCGCCTCTACGGTCATGGCAAACCAGGCACAGCTGGAGCGGGACAAAAAACTCAAAGAAAAAGAGCAGCTCGAAGCCTTCGTACGCCGCTTCTCGGCGAACGCCTCGAAAGCCAAACAGGCAACGTCGCGCCAGAAACAGCTCGACAAACTTGTCATTGATGATATCAAGCCCTCATCCCGCCGCGATCCGAGCATCGTTTTCAAGGCCAAACGGCAGATGGGTGACGAAGCGCTTGACGTTATCGGCGTATCACACAGTTACGGCGACTTGGACGTACTCAAAGATATTAATCTCAAAATAGTTCCGGGCGAGAAAATCGCCGTCATCGGTGCCAACGGCGTGGGTAAAACGACGCTGCTCAAAATCATCATGGAAGAGATGAAGCCCACCAGCGGAAGCGTCAAATGGGGGGCGACGATCGAGCCTTCGTATTTCCCGCAGGATACGACCGACCGGATCAAGGGGATGGAGACCCTTTACGACTGGCTCCGTGCGTTTGATCCCAAGCGCGAAATTTCCGAAATCCGCAACTGCCTCGGGCGGATGCTCTTCAACGGCGAACAGCAGGAGAAAAGCATCGAGAAAATTTCGGGGGGTGAAAAACACCGGATGATGCTCTCGAAAATGATGCTGGAGGGGGGGAACTTCCTCGTATTGGACGAACCCACCAACCACCTCGACCTCGAAGCGATCATCGCGCTGGGCGAGGCGTTGTACGAGTTCGACGGGAACGTCATCTGCGTCAGCCACGACCGTGAGCTTCTCGACGCGTTTGCGGGACGGATCATCGAACTGCACGCCGACGGAAGTTACATCGATTTCGTCGGAACGTATGAAGAGTTTGCCGAAGCCAAAGCCAACGGTACACTGTAACGACCGGTCCGAAAGGTAAACAATGAGCGATTACAAACACTATGTCGGGCTGGGGGTAGCGGGGAATTTCGCCCTGCACCTCGAACAGGCCGGGGAAAGTGCCGATTTCAAAGACGTCGTCACGGACGATCCCAACGGTCCCAAAGGAGTGTTCCCGTTTTACGTTCCCGGACGCGAAGGGCAGCTTGGCGTGTATCCCCTCAGCAGTGACACGATCGTTTTGCCGAAGGAGGAATGCAATGTCCAGCCCGAACCGGAAGTGGCGTTACTCTGCGAGCTTGAGTACGATGGTGAAGGAAAAATTATCTCCCTCACTCCCACGGCATTCGGTGCTTACAACGACTGCTCACTCCGCAAAGAGGGGGCGGCGAAAATCAGCCATAAGAAAAATTGGGGAGCCATGAGCAAAGGGCTCTCCGATACTCTGATCCCGATCGACCGTTTCGAGGAGGGAGGGATCATGGACCGTTACCGTATCGCATCGTTTCTGCGACGCGAGGGGGGATTGTTCCGCTACGGCGAAGACGTCGAACTCCTTGGCTACAGCTATTTTTACGGGAAGCTGATCGAGTGGCTCACAAACCAGATCAATACCCAAAACGACTTCGGCCCGCTCGAAGCGGTCGGGGAGTACCTCAAAGCCGCGGGATATCCCAAAGAGGCGATCATCAGCATCGGTGCGACCCGTTATACCCATTTCGGGGAGACCAACTTTTTGCAGGAAGGGGATGAGGTGATCGTGGTCGTGTACGATAACGACCGCTACTGCATGAACCCCGTCCTCTCGATGGCGAACAAGGGGGAACTGGTCGGAAAAGAGGGGATCAGCGCTCTCGTTCAGAAGGTCGTGCGTGGTTAAAAACGGCCTTTACCGCCATTACAAAGGGAAGCATTACGAGGTGATCGGGGTGGCCAAACACTCCGAAACGTCCGAAGAACTCGTTGTCTACCGTCCCCTTTACGGGGAACGGGGATTGTGGGTCCGCCCGCTGAAAATGTTTATCGAAACGATGCCCGGCGGCGGCAGGCGGTTCGAATACTGCGGGGACGCGTCATGAGCCGCGGGACGAAGTTAAGCCTCGACATCGGTGCGTCGTGGAACGAGGGATGGAGCCTCGAAGAGGACCGTAAGGCCTCTGCGGCTGAAATTCTCACTCCCCCCGAACATCGCCTGGTGTTTCAGAGAGAAAAACGCAAAGGGAAAATCGTGACCCTTGTCGGCCCTTTCAGCCTTGTGGGGGACGAGGCGCAAAAAACACTCTCTATCCTCAAAAAATCCCTTGCCTGCGGCGGGGCGTATAAAGAGGGGTGGATGGAGTTCCAAGGCGACATCGCACCGCAGCTTCGCGCCCAGCTTGAAAAACTTTCCTATCGCTTCAAAAAATAACCGCAGCCTGATCAGAGTTTGTTGCTGAACACGACCTGGTTGCGCCCCCTCTCTTTGGCGGCGTAGAGGTTTGTATCGGCGGCGTGGATAATCGCCTCTTCGTTCATGTGAATGGTAGGGACGACACAGATTCCCCCGATAGAGATACTGACCGTCCGCGATACCTTGCTCCCCTTGTGCTCGATCTGGAGCGCTTCCACCGCCGCACGTATTCTTTCTCCCATTGCCCGTGCGTTCTGGCAGTCGGTGTCGGCGATGATGACGCCGAACTCTTCGCCTCCCAGCCGGAAAGGATAATCCCCCGGACGCTGCAGCGTCGATTTGAGTACCTTCGCCACCGCCTGAAGGGTCTGATCCCCCTGGATGTGGCCGTAGGTGTCGTTGTACTGTTTGAAAAAATCGATGTCGAGCATCATGAAGACGAATGGCTGCTCGTTGCGTAAGGCCCGTTTGAACTCCCGTTCGTGCAGAAGATTGAAATAGCGGCGGTTGTAGAGGGCGGTGAGTGAATCGGTGTAGGAGGCCTGCTCGAGCTTGAAATTGAGGTGTTTGAGGGTTTCTGCCGAGGCGACGAGCTGGTGCTGCTGGATTTCGATTCGGGTAAATATCTTCCATGCCAGTCCCATCACCAGCAGCAAAACGACTCCCAGAAAAAGGACGAGCTGCATGAGGGCGTTGTCGTAGTGTGCTTTGAGCACCGAGTGTTCGTAACGTGCCGCGGCACTTTCGTAAGCGATCAGCCGCTCGATCGTCGAATGGAGGAGTTCGACGTTTTCGGTAAGAGTGTTCAGCGAGAGTTCGTGGGCGCGCGAGGGGCTGAGGACGATATCGCGTACCTGTTCGAAATAGCGTTTGATCGCCGTGATTTTGGTCTCGGTGTAATCGACGTAGGCCCTCTCGTCAGGGCGTTTGTGGCGGGAAAGGTAGTTGGCCCACAGGTGGTCGATGTGGCTGAGGGCCTGGGTGATGGTTTCGGCCGCTTCGTCGTCCGAGATCATCCCGTTGTTCCAGCGGTAAACGGTGGTTTCGAGTTTGGAACGGTAAGTATCGGTAATGCCGTGCAGTTCACCAAGGGGAAGAAGGGAACCGTAGTAGAGGGTGTCCATATCGCGCTTGATGTTCTGGAGGTTCAGATAGCCGATGAGGCCGATGGCGACGAGCCCGCCGCCGACTAGCAAAAGGAGGTATACGAGTTTGCTTTTGAACTTCGACGGTGACATTCGCTGCTCGTACCCCCGTTTCCAGATGCGTAAACTAAGCAACTCCTATACCAAAAGCGACTACAATAAGGGAGATTTTGAGTGGGAGGAAATTTGTGGCAAAACGGGTTATCAAAGACGAACGGATCAAAACGATCGTACGCAATATTGCCGAGGATTTTCGCTTTTCGCACGAGACGGGCGATTACGCGCTTCTTTTTTACCGCGCCGATACCGAAGGGGTGATCCGGGGAGCCGATATCGATGTTATGATCGAATATCTCTCGACCGGTCTGGCCGAATTACAGGAAAATATCGAGTGGCGGCGCGAGTTTCTGAGCGAAAACCCCGGTATCGACGAGATGCGGATGCTCGAGAACCTGGGCGTCATCGAAAAAGAGTATATCGATCTGCTGGCGTTTTTGCGCTAAACGCCCCTTATTTTTTAGGTTTGTAGGGTTCCATCGTGATTTTTTTCTGAATCGCGTACTGGATTCCGCCCTGCAGATCGATGACGTTGTAGCCCAGCTGTTTGCCAAGGAAGTTGCCGACCACCTGCGTGCGGCTGCCGCTGTTGCAGATGAGGGCAAATTTTTCGTTTTGCTTCACGTGGCGGTTCAGCTGACCCAAAAACGCCTCGACGTTGTAGTTCCCCTGTTCGTCAAAGAACATGATGGGGATCGACCCTTTGACCAGCCCCGTGGTTTTCCATTCGCCGGGGGTTCGGATGTCGACGATCTTGATTTTCGAATCGACGAGCTTCTGGTCTATCGGCTGGCGGATATAATCGGCGCTCAGGAGCGTTCCCAGAAAGATAATAGAGAGAATCCATAGACGCATACACAGTCCTTGATAGGTATAATGGCGTAATTGTATCTAGGTATGTTTAACGTGAGGTTTTATGGCGGGATCTAAATTCGAAAACTCAAAACGGAACCGTTACATCCGTCTATTGGGGCGGTTTACAAGCGGGATATTGTCGTTTCTGGCCAAAAGTGAAGCTCCCAGCAAAGAAGAATACGATCGCCGCGTGGACGCGAACTTCCGGTTTCTGGAGCAGAACGAAGCGGTGACGCTGTACAAAGACGAGTATACCGAACTCGAAGCCCTTGCGCAGAAAATACTCGATTTCCGCGCGTCGGACGAAGATATCGAAACGATCCGGTCCGAACTGTTTTACGCGCAGAACCAATGGGAAAAAAAGGTGAACGCCCGCCGTTACAAAAAAGCCAAACACGCTTCGCGGCGCGACGACGGGTGGGAATAGCGGTTTAAAGCCATCCGGTGTGTTCGGCGAGGATTTTGCACCCCAGTGCGATAAGGATCGCACCGCCGAGGATTTCGGCTTTCGATTCGAGGACCGAACCGAGTTTTTTGCCGATGTAAACGGCAACGAGACACAAGACGAAAGTGACCCCCGCGATCAGAGCCGAAGCGCTCAGGATATCGGTCTGCATGAACGCAAAGGTCACTCCCACCGCCATGGCGTCGATGCTGGTGGCGATTCCCAGGGAGAGAAGGGTTTTGTTCGAGAGGTCACTCACCTCTTCGTCGAATTCGTTCTTGTAGGCTTCGTAGAGCATCTTGGCCCCCAGTCCCGTCAGAAGGACAAACGCGATCCAGTGGTCAAATGCGCGGACGCTTTCGGCAAAAGTCGCCCCCACAAGATACCCCGCCAGCGGCATTGCCCCCTGAAAAAAGCCGAAAACGGCGGCGGCAAAAACGGCGCGAGAGAGGAGGAGATCACGGTATTTCGATCCAATGGCGATCGAGACCGCGACCGAATCCATGGCCAGCGCCAGCGCCAGTAAAAACAATGTTTCCACATTAACTCCGATAAAAAAAGTGGCGAATTATACCATTACGGAATGCGGATAAGCCGCTCTTTCACGTCGCTGAGTCGGACAAACGAAAAGCCCGCGTTCCGAAGCGTTTCGATGGCTTGAATCGTCCCTGCACGGGTGCCGCTTTCGGGGTGGTTCATGTGCAGCAGCACGATGTCGCCGCTTTTGCTCCCCGTGACCTGGGCCGCCACTTTCTCGGGGCCGAACGTTGCCCCTGCATCTCCAAGAACACTGAAGCCGCCGATTTCGACCCCCCGCTCGCGGGCGATTTTGACTGCAGCTTCGTCGTAATAGGCGGTTCCGGAACGGAAAAAGAGGGGACGTTTGCCGGTGAGCTTTTCGATCAGCTCCGCATTGCCTTCGATCTCGGCGACGACCTCCTGCGCCGAAGCGGTCCCCTCGATGCCGTAAACGCTCCGGCCGTTGATCGAGAGGGGGCGGTGGGCCGTACCGTGGTTGGCGATTTCAAAGAGGGGGTTGGCCGCAAGGCGGGCGAAGATTTCGGGATTGCTTTTGATCCATCGCGAGTTGATGAAAAGGGTGGCGGGGATCTTGTTGCGGGCGAGATAATCGATCAGCCCGGCGTCGTACTGCGAACTGCGGAAACTCCCGCCGCAGGCGTCGAAGGTGAGAGCGATCTCTTTTTTTTCGGTGGCGAAACGGGTCGTGACCCCCGTGACGTTTTCTCCCCATTGCAGGGGCTCCGTGCCCCAGAGGACGAGGGGAAGCAAAAAAGCGATGAGGAGCGATTGACGCATTGGCTGTTCCGTAGTAAAGTTAGATACGTCATTTTACCGAAAAGGAGATGCGATGCAGGAGCGTTTCGGCGGCTATTTTTTGGTGAGCGTCTCGGTGGCCGCCGCCGCGATACTCTCATGGGAAGCGGCACGATGGGCGATGGAAGCGTTTTTGCCTGCTCCCGAACCGCGCGCCGTGACGCCGAGGGGGGCGGTGAGTGATGAGGAGGCGGCGACCATCGCGCTGTTTGAGAACAACAAGAACTCGGTCGTCTATATCGCGACCGCGCAGGCGGTGATGGACGTATGGACCCGCAACGTCTACAACATCCCCCGCGGGACGGGGTCGGGATTTGTCTGGGACGAGCAGGGGCATATCGTCACCAACTACCACGTCATCGCCGAAGCGAGTGAAGCCCACGTGCGGCTCAGCGACGGGCGCGATTATCCCGCATCGCTGGTGGGGGCGGCGCCCGAGCACGATCTCGCGGTCCTGAGGATCAACGTTTCGTTCAAGCCTCCCCGCCCGATTGCGCTGGGGGAGAGCAAAACGCTCAAAGTGGGGCAGAAAGTGTTTGCGATCGGCAATCCTTTCGGCCTTGACTGGACGCTGACGACGGGGATCGTTTCGGCGCTCGATCGGACCATCGGGGACAACGGCCGCGCCATCCGGAACCTGATCCAGACCGACGCGGCGATCAACCCGGGAAATTCCGGCGGGCCGCTGCTGGATAGCGCGGGACGGCTTATCGGGGTCAATACCGCGATTTTCAGCCCTTCGGGAGCGTATGCGGGGGTAGGGTTCGCGATCCCGGTTGATACGGTCAACGTTATCGTGCCGCGCATCATCGCCTCGGGCGACTAGCAGTCGCGCCTGCCGCCGAAGATGCAGCCGCCGTTTCGGACGAGTTTACGGATGAAAAAGAACAGTGCCCCTGCGGCGAGCACGCCGCTGATGGCGCCTTGGAGCATCAGGCCGTGTTGGAAAAATGCGACCGAGGCGACCCCGAGGAGGATCGTGAGGACAAAACACATTACTCGGTCTTTTCACGGACGTAATCGGCGCCCTGATGGACTTTGGACTTCGTCCAGTCCCAGGCGTCGGAGGTGTCTTGTTTAACCCCGCTCCAGGTGGCGGAACAGCCGGTGATCAGGAAAACGGCAATGGCGATCGGGAATAAAGAGGACATGGGTTTCCTTACGGTGTTGGATTGTTCGTCAGTGTAACGAAAGAGTGTTAACGGGAAGGGGAGAAATATAGGTGTCTGAATAAATAGTATTTTATTTATTATTTGACGATATCGAGTTATTGATTATCCGAAATGGAGGTCATTCCAGTGTTGACGGAGCAATAAGTCGTCTACCAAATGGGGCCATTCCACTGCTGTCGTCATATCTTTGTCAGGCTCATGCCCCAGAATTGATTCAAACAACCTCCTCAGCGAGCAGATTAAACACCATAAAATCCTCAAAAGGATTTTTCCCTGAACCGGGGATATTCTCAAACCCGTATTCGAGATACAGCGAGCGTTTGTTTTCATCGACTGGGATTAGGAAAACATGGTTGATCGCCACGATCTTTTGTAATTCGAATGCCAGCATAATGACATCATCGAGGATGGCAAAACTGCGGCGTGGAGAATCCCCGATCGTTTTTCGGCGGTATTCGGGTTTGATGTAGAGAAATTCGATCAGTAATCCGGGGATATTGTCGACGTCGCCGGTCATTTTCAGAGAGACGAACCCTATCGGCGTTTCGCCGTCATAACATGCATGGATGATGTTCTGGCGGTGCGAAGCGGTTTCGCGTAACAGCGCGATAAAAGCCTGTAGCGCTTCGGATTCGTCGGAAAAATCGAAAGAGGTAAAAAAGTCGGATAAAGATTCGGACGGAAGAGGAGTGATCACAAGCGCACTAACTGGCGAGTTTCGCTTTGAGCGTTTTGATCTTGTCCGCTTGTTTGGCGGTGGTGATTTTGAGTACTTTTTTTTGCTCTTCGGTCAGATTTTTGATCGGTTTGGCTGTTTGCAGTCTGCCGTCACGGATAACGTATGACATGATGATTCCTTACATATGAGTAAGATGATTGTATGAAATTGTAACATGATTTTTGGAAAATGAAGTGGTGACCCCAAGGGGATTCGAACCCCTATGGCCAGAATGAAAATCTGGAATCCTAACCATTAGATGATGGGGCCACGTAAAGCGGCTTATAAGTGGTGTCCCGTGATGGATTCGAACCATCGACCCCCTCATTAAAAGTGAGATGCTCTACCGGCTGAGCTAACGAGACAATAAAACAAACTGTCCAGCACAATTTGTGGACGGGAATTATAGCGGTTATCAACTTTTTTGTCAATGGTTTTGCGAAAAAAACAGCTTTGAATTGTTGAAAACTCCCTTTTGGGATATGATACGGGATAAGGATGCGAATATTTGGGAGGAAGCCCCCGTGCTCTACTACGTCGTCAAGATCGCCGTTACAACTCTACTGATCGTTTTGATCTCCGAAATCGCCAAACGCAGTTCATTCTGGGGTGCGGTGCTGGCGTCTATCCCGCTTATCTCGGTGCTGGCGATGATCTGGTTGTACGTCGACACGAAAGACATTGCCAAAATCAGCGCACTCTCCACGAGCGTTTTTTGGCTGGTGCTCCCGTCGCTCGTCTTGTTCATCATTTTGCCGCTGCTTCTCAAACAGGGGTTTCATTTTTATCTCAGTTTACCCGTATCTTTGCTTGTCACCGTCGCTTGTTACTGGGGTATGGTCTCTTTATTGCAGTATTACGGCATCAAGCTTTGAATCGTATTCAAAACAGGTAATCGGCGATAATCCTCACATTCGTTTCGTCGTATGCCCGATTGTGATAAAGTGACGATGTATCCCCTTCATAATCGATGCGGGCGAGACGGGTGCGCAGCCGCATCGCTTTGCGTGGCTGATAGGTTGCGTCGATGTTGACCTCGTCCGAATCGGGGCGCGGGTTGGGGGTGAGTGAGGAGGGACTACCCTGGGCTGAATCGCTCTGATCGATCCGCATGTATTTGCCCGAAATTTCGAACGTTTCCGCAGGACGGAACGTCAGTACCCCGCCATAGGCCCGCGCTCCGGCATTTTCGGTCTCCCCGTCGATCTGGAGATCGGTGTAGGTGATGAACCCTCCCCAACCCATGTTGTCGTATCGTCCTCCCGTCCCCAGCAGGCTCTGATCGCCGATGCGGGTGTGCAGGGCGCTGAGGCTCCACGACCCGCGAGACACAGACGCCTTCGCCCCCAGCAGGTAAGTATCGGTTTTGCCCGCCGCCGCAAGGCCGACATTGTGCTGACGTAGATACTGCAGCGCACCTGATAATGTGTAACCCGAGGTTTCCCAGATGCGGTTGTCGATGATTTGCACATAGGGGGCATTCATCACATCGCGCACATAGGTGTCGTAGAGCTCGATTTTGAGCGACGTCTTGGGGGTTAAAACCGCTCCGACAACGGCGATGTCGCGGTCGATCCCGAGCGAACGGGTCGGTGATACGAAGGTATCGGAGGCTTTGTATTTCCATCCCGTGATATAGGCGGCTTTGAGGGTAGCATGGGCGATGCTCTTGTTTTCCGCATAGAGAGCTTCGAAGCTGTTGGGAAGCATCCGGTTGTAGTAGTCGTTGGCAAGGGGGAGATCGAGACGCTGGCGTCCGTATCGGATGAGGGTTTCATGGCCCGTGTATTGCAGGTATACCTCCCCGAGCGTGTTGATGGCACTGCCGTCGAGATTGAGATTATGGGTCTGTCCCGAGTAGGGCATTCGTGTTACGGGGAGTGCCCCGTTGCTAGAAAAAAATGAAACACCGCCGCTAAATCCCGTATAGGGTGCCGTTTGATAACTGAGGATTCCTCCCAGCGTGAGGGCCGTGCGATCGATGCGCAGCTCGCGGTCACCGTCGTACCAGAAAGCGCGCAGCTGGCCGCTTGCTTTGCCTTCTTTGAAGACGTCTTCAAGATTTTGCGCGCTGATTGAAACGGCGAGGGTCAGTGATAAAAAGAAGGAGCGTTTGAACATCGTTTATTGGCCCTGCTTGACGTCTTTGAGTTTTTGCAAGAACCCCTCAGCGGTGGCGCCGCCGACCATCATCCGTCCGATCTGTTTGCCGTTGGAGTCGAGAAAATAGTACGTCGGGGTTCCGAAAACCGCATAACCGTATTTATCGGGATGGACTTCGATGTCGATTTCGACGGGAACGTAAAAACTTTTGACGTATTCGGCAACCTCGTCGTTTTCATACACTTTGGTTTTCATCACATTGCACATTTTGCAGCTTTTTTTTGAAAACATCAGCATGACGATCTTATGCTCTTTTTTGGCTTGGGCCAATCCCTGCTCGTACGAAGGGGCCCAATCGAGTTCGGCGAAGAGAGATGTGCTGATCAGTAAGAGGGCTGTGAGGATTTTTTTCATACACAGATTCTCCGATCGGGAATAGCCGCTTCTGTGGCGGGCAATAAATAAGGTTATTAGCTAATTAACTAATTACTTTGCATGGTATAATAATCCCAACTGATTTGTCAAGGCTCTGCGATGTTGGATATGGAACAAAAACTCAAAATCTTTAAAGCGCTCAGTAATGAAACGCGCTTTTTGATTTTCAAAAACGTTTTTACGGGGGGGTACACCTGCTCGCTGGACAAAAAGCAGCCCGGTGTCGAAGTCAATCCGATCGCAACGTGCGTCAGCACCATCGCGGAACACTTCAATTTTTCGCTGCCGACGATTTCGGCCCATATAAAAGAACTCAAAGAGGCGAAGATCATCACCGTCGAGAAAAAGGGAAACAAAGTCTACATCGAGCCCAATATCGAGACGATTCGGGAGATGGCGGGGTGTTTTACGACGCTGGTAAAAAACTTCGATGAGAACCGCGAGCTTTTTTTTGACGACAAGCTGGCGCTCAAATAATTAAGGTCAAGGTGATAGAATTGTAATACATTGCGGAAGGGAGCAGGATGAAAAAAATTTTGATTTTGATTATTGCGGGAATGGCTCTATGGGGCGGAACGATCCAGAACGACGGAGCGTTTAAATCGGCGGTGGCATCGATGGGGAAAACGGACAAACTCGTACTGATGATCTATACCGCCGACGATTGCCCCGAATGCGCCTACATGAAGAAAAAAGTGTTTCACGACCCGAAAGTCGAAGGGTATCTGAACGCGAATTACGTCATCGTCGAAAAAAACGTCCATCGCGACAAACTTCCCGACGGGTATGATTATTTCGGGATTCCGACGATGTTTTTCATCGATAAAAACGGTCATAAAAAAGAGACGCTCGTCGGAAGCCAGAGGGGCGAAGCATTTGCCAAAGAGCTCCGCCGTATCCGGGGAATGAAGTGAAAAAGCTCGTCTGGGCTTTAGCCCTTGGGGCAAGCGTGTACGCTTACGATGCCGCGCACCTGAAAAAAGCGCTGGAGGAGAAAGAGTGCCTCGGATGCGACCTGCGCGGCGCCGATCTGCGAAACATCGATTTTAGCGGCGGGGATCTCAGCCGCAGCGATCTCTCCGGTGCCGATCTGCGCAACAGCGTGTTTGTGATGTGCTCCATCGATGATGCCAACCTCAGTCGTGCAAAAGCGGAGGGGGCAATTTTCTGGAAAGGCTCGATGGAGCGAAGCGATCTGCGTTATCTGGGTGCTCGGGGGGCGAATTTCAAAGGGACGCATCTGGCCCATTCGAACTTGTCCCATGCCGATTTGAGAGGGACGAAAAGCTGGAAAGCCGATTTTACCGAAGCGAAACTTTCTCATACCGATTTTGGGGATGCGGAGCTGGGGGACGCTAAATTTATCCGCATCGATCTGCGCAGTGCGAAAATGAAAAACGCCCTGTTGTGGCAGACCAGGTTTTCCGAGACGGTGATGAACAAAGCGCAATGCGCTCAGGCGAAGAAAGAAGAAGCGGTGCTGGATACGAACGTGACCTGCCGCTGAATCAGCAAGACATTAGTATAAAAAGTTATAATCCCTTCCATGAATATCTGGTCATTTGAATACCCGTGGGCGTTTTTGGCCCTTGTTCCGGTACTGTATTGTCTCTACCGCTGCAAGAGCATCCCGCAGAAACGGTATTTTCCCCATATCGCGTTTTTCGGCACCCCCTCCAAATGGCGCAATCTGGACTGGCTTTTGAAAGTGCTGGCGGTGACGCTGATGGTCGCCGCGCTCGCAAGCCCCGTCGTGACCGATTTTTCCGATCCCCGCAATCGCAACGGGATCGATATCGTCCTCTCCATCGACGGGAGCGGATCGATGAACGCGTCGGGATTCGCCGAAGGGGAGAGCCGCGCGACCCGGTTTGAAGTGGTGCAGAAGCTTGCGTCGGATTTCGTCATGAAACGGCGCGAGGACAACGTCGGGGTAGTGCTGTTCGGAGATTTCGCGTTTATCGCCACGCCGGTTACGTTTGAGAAAGAGATCATTGCCGAGATGATCGGCTACCTCTCGTTCGGGATGGCGGGGCAGAATACCGCGATCGGCGAGGGGGTGGCGCAGGGTGTGCGTGCGCTGCAGGGCTCCAAAGCCAAATCCAAGGTGATCGTGTTGCTGACCGACGGCGAGCACAACAGCGGTGCGATCTCCCCCAAAGAGGCGGTGGAGATGGTGCGCAAAGCGGGAATCCGGCTTTATACCATCGGGATCGGGGAGAGGGGAGAATACGATTCGAAACTCCTTTCGCAAATGGCCCGCGACGGGGGCGGGGAATATTTTACCGCCGCGAACGAAAAAGAGCTCGAAGGGGTGTACGAGCGGATCGATACGCTCGAACGATCACGGATTAAAAGCGCCGAGCACACTTTTGCCGAACCCTATTTCCAGTGGCCGCTTGCACTCGTTCTGGTGATCGTGGCGTGGATGATGGGTCAACGGAGGATACGCGGATGATGTTTCTTTCCCCGATATGGCTTTGGGCCCTCGTGATCGTTCCGGCGTACCTGTGGAGTGCGCGACGGTACGGATGGCATTTGCAGGGGTGGCTGCTCTTTAGCGTCGCGATGATTATCCTGTCTCTCTCCCGACCCGCGTTTCCGGAAAAACCGGTTACGGTCGAAGAGAGTGGGAGTGACGTGATCCTGGCGGTGGACGTTTCGTATTCGATGCGGGGGACCGACATCGCCCCGACGCGGCTGGACGCGGCGAAAGAGGTACTCGCTGCGATCGTCCGCGCGGACCGGCGGGACCGTTTCGGCGTTTTGGCACATACGACGAGCGCAATTGTCCTTTCGCCGCTGACGAAGGATACCGAACTGCTGCTCCATCTTTTCTCGTCCCTGGACGAATCGCAGATCATCACGAAGGGTACGAACGTCATGAGCGCACTCGAACTCGCGCGGAAGATGTCGCACGCCAAGAACCCCTTGGTGGTCCTCTTCACCGACGGGGGGGATGAGCCCTCTTACGACAAGGAAGCCGCCTTCGCCGCGGAAAACGGACTCAAAGTATGCGTAGTGATGCTCGCATCGGCGCAGGGGAGCACCCTTCCCGCCGATGAGGGATCGCTCAAAGATGACAAAGGGCATCTGGTCGTGAGTTCGCGCAACGACGCGATCGGCGTGATCGCCGAGCAAAGCGGCGGACGTTTGATCGAAGGGGCCGACGTATCGGCGGTATCGGAGTGGATCGAGCGGGAGCGGGGGGACGATTTCGCGGGATCGACGACGATAGCGCGTTATCAGGAACTCTATTACGTTCCCCTCGTACTGGCTTTGCTGGCGTTTGTCGCGGCGTTCACGGTGATCGGGGAAAAAATTTCGCCCAGGCTGGCGCTGATCCTCGCATTCATCGGGATCGGGGCGAACGCTGGGGCGCTCGAGTACCCGTACATGGCCGCGGGGAAATACGCCTACGTTCAGGGCGATTTCGAACGCGCGGCCTCGTGGTACGGCCGGCTCGATTCGCCGGAGGCGAGGTACAACCGCGCGTGTTCGCTGTACAAAGCGGGGAAATATTCCGAAGCCCTCGCCCTTTTCCGGAACATCCGCTCCGATGAGCCTGAGTTCAAATCCAGACTCTATTACAACATCGGAAACTGCCAGATACGCCTCAAAGAGTTCGAAAATGCCCGCAATTCGCTGCTCAAATCGCTGACGCTGCGTTATACCAAAGAGGCCGATGATAATCTCCGTGCGATCAGGGGGGCGGAGGAACAGCAAACGCTGAACGTCCGCAAGGAGAAAAACGACCGTTTCTCGGCCGAGGAGAATAAGCCCACGGGAGCGCCGAAAAATTCCAAAGAGGGGGGCGGATCGAACATGCAAAGCGACATCGCCTCTTCGGGATCGGGCGATGCGCAGAAAAAGGCACAGGGAGCCCCCCGCTTTTCGACGTCTCAGGGGAAAGCGCAGCTGGGCTCGAAACAATACGAATTGATCAATCAAAGGAGTGTGCATGAAACGAAACCCTGGTAGGGCTGCGGCGCTCGTGCTGATGCTCGCCTCGGCGGCGTGGGGGGCGACGTACCAATGGAAGGTTCTGCAAGCCCCGCAGTCCCTGCGGGTCGGAGAACCGGGAGTCGTGCGGTACGAATGCGCTTTTTCCGACAGTGCGGCCGAATATACCATCGACTTCAAGCCCAAAGGGAACGACACCTATAAAGCCGAAGTGCTGACCCAGCGCGACCGCGTGACCTCGGGGAAACGGATCCAGACGTTCGACGTCCTCGTTACCCCTTCGCGCAGCGGAGAACTCTCCGTCGCCCTCAGCGCGCTGATCCGCCATACGACGTTTGCCTCGATCGAAAACGCCACGATCGGGCGCGACAACGTCCGGCGGTACGATTTCGTCGACGAGAATGCATCGCTTCCGGTAGTGCGGATCCGTGCCGAAGCCAACACTGCGGCGTTGACGGGACGGGTCACGCTGGAGGCCAAAATCGACAAAAACATGGTCCGCGCGCACGAACCGGTGCACCTGAGCCTCTATCTGCGCGGGAGCGGGAATCTGGACCGTTTCGTCCCCTATGAGCTCAACATCAGCGGTGTGCGGGTATTCGCCGAACCGGCGCAGAAAAACCTCACCCCTTCCAGCGAAGGGTTCGAGGGGGAGATACGCCAGGAATTCGCCCTCGTGGCGCAAAAAAACTTTACGATTCCGCCGTTTAGCCTAAGCGTATTCGATACGGCCGCACGCAAGCCCGTGATCCTCAAAACATCGCCGATCGCGGTCGAAGTGGGGGAAGGGTACGAGAGCGCGATGCTGCTCGATCCCCCCGATCTGAGCGATACGGCGACCCAGAAACGCTACGCTCTCTATGCCGCCCTCGTGCTGCTGGGGGCGATCCTCTCCGAAGCGTTGCGGCGGCTGTGGAAGCTCCGCCCGCGCCGCCGGGCGAAACGGTTTTGGGACGGTGCCAAAACGTCAAAGGAGCTGGCGATGCTCCTTGCGCTTTCGGGGGAGAAACGCTTCGAAGAGGTGATCGCCGCTCTCGAAGCCGAAACAATCGGTTTAAGGGAAGCGAAAAAGAAATTGAGTACACTCACATCAGACAATGAGGATAAAGCATGAATACGATGATTAATCAAATACGTTCGGAAGTTGCCAAGGTCGTCGTCGGCCAGGAGAAAATGATCGACGGACTGCTGATTGGGCTGCTGTGCGAAGGGCACATTCTGATCGAGGGGATTCCGGGACTGGCGAAAACGACGACGGTCAAGGCGCTTTCGCAGACGCTCGGGCTCGGATTCAAACGGGTACAGTTCACTCCCGATCTCCTCCCCAGCGATATTCTGGGTGCCGAAGTGTACGATCCCAAGAGCAACACGTTCCGTATCAAGCAGGGGCCGATTTTTACGAACCTTCTCCTCGCCGACGAAATCAACAGGGCTCCCGCAAAAGTACAGTCGGCGCTGCTGGAAGTAATGGCCGAGCGGCAGGTGACGCTGGGAGAGGAGAGTTTCCGCCTTCCGCCGCCGTTTCTGGTTATGGCAACCCAGAACCCGATCGAGCAGGAGGGGGTTTACCCTCTGCCCGAAGCGCAGCTCGACCGCTTCATGCTCAAAATCAAAGTGGGCTACAATACCCCCGAAGAGGAACTCTCCATCGCCCGCCGCGTCGCGTCGGGGATGAACGAGGCGATCCGTGCGGTTCTCGAACCGCAAGCGCTCGTCGATCTCAAAGAAGCGGTGAAAAAAGTCCATATCGATGAGCCGGTCGAGCGGTATATGATCGACCTGATCACTGCCAGCCGCGAGGGTGAGAAATACGGCCTTCCCGAACTTGGGCGCTATTTGCAGTTCGGTGCGAGCCCCCGTGTCAGTATCGATATGTTCAAGGCGGTCCGCGCCGTCGCGTTTTTGAAGGGGAAAGAGTTCGTCACCCCATCAGACATCGCCTCGATCGCCAAGGAGCTGATGCGCCACCGCCTCGTCCTCTCCTATGAAGCCGAAGCGGAGGGGATCACGACCGACGAACTGATCGAAAAAATCCTCAAAGCGGTACCGATTCCGTAATCATGAACAAAGCACAGTATATCCTCCTAAAGGCGCGCCGCCAGATCATCGGCGACCGGATCGGGAACAACCCCTCGATGTTCCGGGGGGAGGGGTACGATTTCATCGAATTGCGCGAGTACGTCCCGGGTGACGATACCCGTCACATCGACTGGAACATTACGGCTAAGATGCAGCGCCCCTACGTCAAAGTGTTCCGCGAGGAGCGCGAACTCTCCGTCGTCACCGTCGCGATGCTGGGGGGAAGCCTTTATTTCGGGAGCGGAAAATTCAAACACGACGCCGTTGCCGAAGCGGTTGCGCTGGTGGGATATTCGGCGATCGCCAACGGTGACCTGTTCACCCATATCAATTTCTCGGAGGGGCTCGACGATGAGGTGCGATCGAGCAAAAAGCCCTTCGCCGTCGCCCAGAGCGTCGAAAAGGTGATGGCCTCGGAACTGATCGGGCGGCACGCGGATTACAATGCGATGGCTTCGTCTTTGTACCGCCGGCTCAAACGCCGCAGTCTCATTGTCGTGATCGGGGATTTTTTCGAGATTCCCGATTTGCGGCTGTTGGCGAAGAAACACGAGGTGGTGGCCCTTATCGTCCGTGACCACGCCGAAGAAAAACCCGAACCGATTGGATTTTCGGCGCTGATGGACCCCGAAACGGGAGCCGTGGCAGAGGGGGATTTCAATGCCGCAAGCGTGAAGCGCTACCGCGAGAAAGTACGACTCCATGATGCGGAGCTGTTTGAACGTTTCCGTAAAGACGGGGTCCGTTTCACCAAGCTTTATACCGATGCCGCAGTGCTGGTGACGCTGCGCCGGCTGTTCGAGGGGAGACTATGAGATCGCCCGATATTCCCCTGCACGACATTGCCCCTCTGGCCGAAGTGAGTGACTACTCGCTTTATTATTTCCTGGGGCTTTTGCTCGTTGCCTCCGCACTCATCGCGGCGATCGTGCTATGGTGGATCAAACGGCGCCGAAACCGGCGTCCAGACCCGCGTAAAACGGCGCTCGAACGGCTCCGGACGGTTGATCTGAGCGATCCCAAAACGGCCGCTTACGCCATCAGTGAGATCGGCCGGATTTTTGCCGCCGACAACGAGCGGACCCGCAAAGCGTACGAGAATCTTTTCGAACGGCTCGAGCGTTACAAATACGCTCCCCGTGTCGATGCAATCGATGAGGAGACGATCGGTTACTACCGTCTCTATCTCGAGATTATCGATGCTTGAGGGAATTTCGTTTCAGTTCCCGAAGCTCGGTTTTATCCTCTTTTTCTTTTTGGCGTGCGAAGCGCTCTGCCCGCTGCGCGCCAATCCCGTCTATTTTCCCAGACCCGCACTGTTCGGCGGGGTCGAGGTAAAATTCCCGCTTTGGCTGTGGATCGCCAAATGGGCGATGATTACGTTTTTGATCATCGCCCTTATGTCTCCGGTACGCGAAAAAGAGGTGATCCCGCAAGGGGGACGGGACACCCTGCTGGTGATCGATCCTGCGGTACTCTCACCGGCGCTGAAAAAACAGGTTCGCGATTTTACGGTCCGAAGAGGGGAAGACCGCCTCGCCCTTTGGGTTCCCGCCCGCGGTGAAGTTATTATTCCCATGACCCGCGAACATTCGGTCGTTTCGGGAATTGTGAACGGATTGACGAGTGAAAAGGCCCACGGAACGGTCAGCACGCGGATCAGCCGTTTCTTTACGACCTCTTCGGAAGGAGCGGGGTGGACGGTGATCCTCTCCGATGAACCCGAATCGTTTGTCTATTCCCTGCCGGTAGGAGTTCAGAGCTCGGTGGTGCGCCCTTCCTCCGAGCCTGAGTGGGTAGAGCGGCTCGAACACGAATTTCCTCCCTACCGGATGGGCGCGGTGTACCGTTACTATGACTATTATTACGTCTATCCGCTCTTCCTCGGATTTTTGGCGATGTTGCTTTACCTCTACGGACGCAATCAGAAAGGGATGGGATGAGTCTGACTTTTTTACATCCCGAATTTTTCGCATGGATGCTCCCGCCGACGCTGGCGCTATTTTATTTTTGGCAGACCCAAAAACCGTTCGCCCTCCGGTGGCTGAGTGCTGAAGTACTCGAAAAGCTCCGTCCTCCTGCGACCACGATGGGGCTCAAAGCCCGTAACCGCCTTTTTCTGATCGCCGCGATCGCGCTGATTGCCGCAATGGCCCAGCCCGTCGCCGTCGATTCTCTACGCACGTTCGATGCCCCTTTGAAGATCGTAGTGGCAATCGAAACGGGGAACGACGATGCGACGCTGGAACGTTCCAAACGGCTCGGAAGCGACCTGATCGGAAGGCTGGCCGGAGCAGAGATCGCGATTGCGGCTTTCGATACGCGGATTTACCGGGTTTCCCCTCTTACCGACGACGTCGCGTTGCTGCGATACCTTATGGGGCATCTTCCCCGGACGGACAAGCTCTCCGATACCGGGGGGATCGGTGAAAGAATTGCCCGGAAAACGGCTTGCGATGCGGTGATCGTCGTTTCGGGCGCGTACGGTGCGAAAAACTCCGGAACGGTTCTGCATGTGAGCGATTCTTCCGATATTGCCGCGACAGAGGCGGCGCTTGAATCACTGGCCCGGGAACGAACCCTCAAAAACCACATTCCGCTCTTTTTTTATCCGCTGGGGCTGGCACTGTTGCTGATATGGATCGCCCTTTCCTCGATGAGCCCGCGCCGCAGTGTGAGCGTTGCCGCGGCGGTGACGATCCTCGGAAGCATTCCCTCCCACTCGGAAGCGGGAGTGTTCGATTTTTGGGTACTGCACGAGGCGCAGGGGGCGTATGAGAGGGGAGAATACGCCCAAAGCGCGGCGTTGTTCGAACGGTACCGGCTTAATCACGATTCGCCGCACGTGCGTTACAACATAGCCAATGCCCTCTACAAGGCGGGCCGATACCGTGAAGCGCGGCGCTGGTATGAAAGAGCGGTTTCCGGCGATCCAGTGCTGGAAGCGCGCAGACGGTTCAATCTTGAAGTGACCCGCACCCGGATCGGAGAAAGGGAAAACCCGGACAAAGCAGCGCCGAAAGAGGTGGCCCGGCAAGGCGAAACGAAACGCAACCCCTCTGGCGTCCTGGGTGAAACAGGAGGGTTTACGACCCCTCTTTATCCCCTTGACTAGGAGAAAATTTCGTAGAGCTTGTTCGCTCCCGCCATTTCCCGCCGCAACGCCGCGTAGTCTTCGTTTTTGAGCGCTTCCTTGAGCGTTTTGAGCTCGGCTTCAAACAGCTCGACCGCCTCAAGAACGTTGCCGCGGTTTTGCCGAAAGATGTCTTCCCACATTACCGGGGAGCTTTTTGCGAGTCGGCTCATCGACCGGAACCCCCCCGCGGCGAGGGCGAGGATGTTCTCTTTCTCTTCCTGCGCCAGCACCGTATTGGCCAGCGCGTAGGAGATGACGTGGGGCATATGGCTGATGAACGCGGCATGGCGGTCGTGCTGGGCGGCCCCCATCGTATGGACCTGCATCCCGATTGCGCGAAAAATCCGAAGGGCGGTATCGCGTTGCGTATCGCCGCTGTGTTCGAGGTCGCACAAGACCACCACTTTTTCCGAGTAGAGCCCTTCGAGTGCCGCGGCAGGGCCGAAGTGCTCGGTCCCCGTCATCGGGTGGGCGGCGACGAAATTACGCCGGATCGAGGGGGGGACCGCTTCGACGATCAGGGCTTTGGTACTACCCAGATCGATGAGGGTTTTGTCGGTCCCCTCCAGCTCGGTCGATTCCTGCAGCAGCGCGATGACCCCATCCACCGGGACGGCCAGGAAAATGACGTCGCAGGAACGTTTGAGCTCCTCGAAGGAAACGAACCGTTCCACGAGGCCGCGCTGCAGGGCGATGCGCTGATGTTCGCTATTGTGGTCGCTGCCGACAACGGACGAAACGAACGACAGATGTTTGAGGGCCATCGCCATCGATCCCCCCATCAGCCCCAGTCCCACAATACCTATTTTCATCGTAACCCTTTGTGCTTTAGTGGTGTCATGATACACTTCGAATGGTTAGGGAGCGTTTAATTTACCGCACATTAATTTATCGGGTGATACAATCAGAGACTTATCTTAACGCAACGGATTTCGGCTTGAAAACAATACCCCTCTCTTTGATCGTCGCAAGCGTGCTCGTACAGGCTGCGGCACACAACGTTCAATCGATCCAGTACGACGGCATGGTCCACATCTCCGAAACGGTAGCCAAGCGGCTTAACGAAGTCAAAGTGGGGGAACCTCTCGACCCTTCCGCGGTCGATAAAACGATCAAAAACTTCTACGATCAGGGATATTTCGAGGATATCTGGGTCGATGAAACGGACGGCAAGGTGACGTTTCATTTCAAAGAGAAGCCCGTCATCTCCAAAATCGAACTCAAAGGGTACAAGGAGAATGACGAAGCGGCACAAAAAGAGCTGCTTCAGATCGAAAAAGGTTCCCTGTACGACGAAAAACGGCTCGAGAATGCCAAAAAACGGATCATCGACGCGCTCAGCGGCGACGGGAAGATAGATTCGGTCGTCGAAATCGACAGCGAAAAACTCGACAACGGAAGCATGCGGGTCTCCTTTATTGTCAACGAGGGTGAAGAGATCATCATCAAGCAGGTTCGCTACGCGGGTGTCAGCGCCCTGGACAGCGACGATTTCGACAGCATGATCGCCAACAAGCAAGAGGAGTTCATGGGGTGGATGTGGGGCCGTAATGACGGGAAAATGAAACTCGCCGAACTCCAGTACGACCCTCTGCGTATCCGTGATTACTACATGCAAAACGGTTTCCTCGACGCCAAGATCGACGAGCCGTTCGTGCAGGTGGATTTCGACCATTATACCGCCCAGATGGATTACAACGTGTTTGAGGGGGACGTCTACCGCGTCAGCGACATCCTTGTCTTCCAAGACACCGCCGTGATCGATGATAAAGAGCTGCTCGATGTTATCGCGCTGGAAAAGAACAAACCGTTCAACATCAAAACCTTCCGCGAGGACGCCGATCGGATCAAAACGAAAATCGCCGACCTCGGGTACGCGTACGTGCAGGTACAGCCCGATCTGCGCAAAGACAAAGAGGCCAAAAGCGTCGACGTCGTTTACCGGATCACCCCGGGCAAAAAGGTCAAGATCCGCAACGTCATCGTTTCGGGGAACAACCGTACCCTCGACCGCGTCGTGCGTCGCGAGCTCTTCCTCGCACCCGGCGACTGGTACAACCTTACCAACCTCAAAGACTCGCGCAACGCGATCGGCCGTACCGGGTACTTCGAGAGCAACACGATCGAAGAAAAACGGGTCGACGACGAGACGATGGATCTGATCGTCCAGGCTAAAGAGGCACCTACCGGGAACATCCAGCTCGGTGGAGGATACGGCAGCTTCGGCGGTGTTCTGGTAAGCGTCGCGATCAGCGACCGCAATATCTTCGGGTCGGGGATCAACGTCGGGCTCAACCTGGAACGTTCGCAGCGTACCAGCAACTACTCGTTCAACATCTCCAACCCCCGCCTCAACGACAGCGATTTCAGCGGGAACTTCTCGATCTACGACAGTTCGACCGAATACGACAGCTACACCGTCTCCTCGACCGGTATGAGTGTCGGTACCGGGCACCGTTTCGACCGCCACTGGAGCGGCTACATGGGGTATAACTATTCGACCAACAACTACAGCGACATCGATCCGACGGTGACGACCCTCGATCCGCGTTATTACGAAAACTACGCCAAAAGCTCGGTTGTCCTCTCGGCGACGTTTGATAATACCGACGACTACTACATTCCGCGTGAAGGGGTCACCTTTTCGCAGAGTATCGAGAAAGCGGGCGTTGGCGGCGATGCCGATTTTATCAAGAGCCGGACGACGTTCGGGGCTTACCGTGGTTTGCAGAAACTGACCGATTTCGACCTGATCCTCCGGTACAAGGCGCGCTTCAACTATGTTGACGACAGCGGCTATCTTCCTCTGGGCGAAAAATTCTACATGGGGGGGATCGGATCGGTGCGCGGTTACCAGGGGTATTCGCTCTCGCCGGTCAACGGCGTCGACAGCGACGGCGATCCGTTCAAAATCGGGGGGACACAGACCTTCTCGAACAGCCTGGAGTTCAGCGTTCCGCTGGTACCCGAAGCGCGGATGCGGGCGACCGCATTTGTCGACTACGGTATGATCGGGGAAAACAGCCTCAGCGAGATCAAGCGCGGCGGTTACGGTGTGGCGCTGGAATGGTTCAGCCCGGTCGGGCCGTTGCAGCTGGTGTTTGCCAACCCGATCGGCGACAAGCCCGGTGACGACGTGACCCACTTCGAATTTACGATCGGACAGCGGTTCTAACCGCTTGATACGGCGGGGAACGATCCGTTCTCCGTTTCCCTTCTTTTAAAGCAACCGCTTAGGCTTTTTTGAACATCCCCGCAATTTTCGAAACGACGCTCACCGCTGCGAGGACTGCTCCTCCGGCAACGACGCCCGCAACGCCGTCGAGGAGAACCGGGGTTATCCATCCCAGTGCTCCCCCGATCGCGGGAACGCCTTCTACGGCATGAACGGCCCCTTCGACGAGGTGGTGGGCGGCCGGGATGCCGTGAAGAAGGATGCTTCCTCCCACAAGGAACATCGCCGCAGTACCGACGACGGTAAGGATTTTCATCAGTTTCGGGGCAAAGCTCAGCAGTCCTGCTCCGACTTTACGTTGGAGGGCTCCCCGTTTCCCTTCGGGGGCGTTTTGGAGAAGGTGTAGCCCCGCATCGTCCATCTTGACGATAGCGGCGACAAAACCGTAAACCCCAACGGTCATCGCCAGCGCGATCCCCGAAACGACCATCGTCTGGGTCATGATGTCTTTATCGGCGACGGTTCCCAGCGCGATCACGATGATTTCGGCAGAGAGGATGAAATCGGTCCGGATCGCCCCTTCAATTTTTTCTTTTTCAAACGCCTCGAGATCGACGTCGGGATTGTGGAACGCTTCGATCAGCTCACGGCCGTGATCTTCCTCTTCTTTGGCATGGAGGAAGGGGTGGGCGATTTTCTCGAAACCCTCGTAACACAGGTAGGCACCCCCCACCATCAGGATCGGGGTGATCGACCACGGCGCGAAAGCGCTGAGCCCGAGTGCGGCGGGTACGAGGATCACTTTGTTTTTGAAAGATCCTTTGGCGACGCCCCATACGACGGGGAGTTCGCGTTCGGCACGGATCCCCGAGACCTGCTGGGCGTTGAGGGCGAGATCGTCGCCGAGGACTCCGGCCGTTTTTTTGGCGGCGACTTTGCTCATCGCCGCGACGTCGTCGAGGAGGAGGGTAATGTCGTCGATCAGGATTAAGAGGCTGCTTCCGGCCATGGTCGGATTCCTTTATGGAGTGATTTGAAGGGTGATGTTTTTGGGCAGGGCGATGTTCTTAGCCTGCTCGGCGGCCAGATAAAGCCCCCTGCCGCGAACGATCAGGGTATTTTGATCGTATTCGAATACGATCTCTTCACCCCGCCCGCGGGCGGCGAGCAGAATATGCGACAGCCAGAGAATGGCATAGAGGGCATCAAGTTCCGCTGCGCCGGGGAGGAGTTTGTCATAGCCGTTCTTGGGGAGAAGCTCGGAAGAGGAATGCCCTTTTTTGAACAGCTGCAGATGGGCGATCAATGCGATCTGCTCGTGGCTGAGGCCGTAATCGAGGGCATTGAGAACCAGGTAATGGCTGTGGCGCTGATAGGCGTAGTAGCGTACTCCAAGCCCTACGGGGAGCAGTTTGGCCGCCATCACGAGTTCGCTCCGCCAGCGCCCCCGCAATCCGAGGGTTTCACCCAAAAGATCGTAGAGGCGCCCTGAGAGACGGGCGCACCGCTCGCCGTGATCGCTGTGCCCGGCATAGGTATCGAGCAGATAACGCAGGCTCGGGTTGTAATTGGCGGGGAACATTCCGCCGCTGTTGCGCAGCAGATCCGCGAGGTAGACCCCCTCGCGCACCCCGACCCCGCTGCAGACGAGCGAGGAGGTTTTGAGATGGCGGACGATCCGTTGCAGGATCAGTGCTCCGGGCTTGATCGTATCGAAGCGGTCGGGTTTGATCCAGAGGGCCTTGAGCTTTTTGGGACTCGCGTCGAGGACTTCGTCGCAGTAGGCAGTGAACGCTTCTGCATCCGTCGTGTAGGCGTGGAGTTTTTTAAGCGGATAGTTTTCCTGTTTCATCATCGCGCGGGTAATGGCGCGGTAGGTCCCCCCGATTCCGATGAGGACGTCGGCATCCATCGCCGGGAGGGAAGCGAGGGCCTCGTCGATGTGGCGGATCGCCCCTTTAAGGTCCCCTTTGTCCAAAAACAGCTCTTTGAGCCGGACGGTACCGAGGTTGAGAGAACACAGGGAGTGGACTTTCCCCTCTTTGAGGAGGGCGAATTCGCTTGATCCGCCTCCAACGTCGACCGTTACCGCGTCAAGGCGGGGGAGGAGGTTGGCACAGGCGAGGGCGCCGTAATAAGCCTCTTTGTCGCCGTCGATCACTTTGATCGAGAGGCCGAGTTCTCGGCGGATGCGGCGTATGAAAACGTCGGAATTGGGGGCGTCGCGGAGCGCGGAGGTGGCGACGCAGAGGATTTTACGGGCTCCGAATGAGGCCGCTACGGCAAGAAACTCTCCGAGTGCCCTGGCGGTACGCTCCATCGGCACGTCCTGGAGGTATCCGTCGTTTTTATAAGCGTTTTCGCTCAGGCGGACGGAACTTTTGACTTCGTGAATGATATGAAACGCAAAACGGCTCGTCTTTTGAAAGACCGCCATCCGCATCGAATTGCTTCCGATGTCGATAACGGCGGTGCATTTGGCCATTTACTGCATTTCCTCCATTAGCTGCTGGTGTTTGTAGAGGAGTTCCTGCATCGTTTCGACGTTGTCTTTGTCCGGAACGATACAGTCGACGGGACATACGGCGATACATGCGGGCTCGTCATACGTACCGACACACTCGGTGCAGCGGTCGGGATCGATGATATAGATAGGGTCTCCCTCTTCAATCGCTTCCATGGGGCACTCTTCGCGGCAGGCATCGCACGCGATACATTCATCGATAATCATTAGTGGCATCGTATAAACCTCGATTTTTTTCGTTGATGCGCGATTTATAGCGAAACGAACCTTTAAGTTTATTGATTTATCGCGCCCGGTTCCCCGGACGCAAGATTTCGGGGTTAGCGCTGGGGGAGAAGACAGCAGAGTTTGGAGGGGAGAACGAGACGGGCGAGCGTCCCGTCGATGCCGTCGGTACGGTTGGAAAGACTTATCTGTGCCCCGATCGCTTCGGCGGCGCTTTTGGCCAGGAACAGCCCAAGGCCGACGCCCGATTTATTCCCCTGGCGTATGAACGGGGCGAAGAGGTCGACGCTTTCGTCGATGCCGCACCCCTCGTCGAGCACTTCGATGACGATATCGGCACCGTTCAGGTAGCTTTGAAACAGGATCGTTTTCCCCTCAGGGGTGAATTTCAGGGCGTTCTGAAGAAAATTCTGGAGAATCTGGTTGAGAAGCGTCACCTGCAGCACGGCGATAAAGGCGTCGGGTTCGAAACGGGAGAGGAGTTTTTTGTTTTCGCTCTGGGCGAGCAGCGAGAAGTCCCCTTCCCATTTCCGGAGGATCGCGATGATATCGGCTTCGGCGGGAGCTTCGAGCTGGGCCCCCTCCTGACGTCCGATGTTGAGGATGTTGGCGACGATGCGGTTCATGTCGTCGACGCTTTGGTTGGTCACCTTGATCGCTTCGATGTACTCTTCAGGCGTCCGTTTTTTGAGAAGGGTCACCTGGTTTTTGAGTTTTATGACCGCCAGCGGCGTTTTAAGCTCGTGCGCGGCACCGATAAAAAGCTCTTTTTGGTATTTGACGAAGTTCTGGATCCGTCCCATGAGGCGGTTGAGGGTTTCCCCCAGCGGTTCGAACTCGTCGGGAAGCTGCTCGACCTTGATGGGACGGATGAGATGCTCGTTCATGTTGGCAAGACGCCGACTGAGGCTGCTGATCGGGGCAATCAGCATTTTGGAGAAGGCGATGGCGTAGAGAATGATGACGACGAAGCCGACGGCGTTGATCAGGAAGATCGAATTGAGAATTTTGCGCAGCAGCCGTTTGGTCGGGGTGATGTCACGGCTGATTTTGAGATAGGAGGATTTCGCAAAATCGAACGGGTAGATCAGGGTCAGGCTCGTCGTTTTATCGTGGTGGGTCGTTTCGTGAAACTCCAGGTACTCTTCGTTGGGGTTGAGCGTGATGAGCTCCACCGACAGCCCCATAAGGGTATCGGCATTCCCCTGCTGCGACGAGAGAAGCGAACGGTACGAGGAGATATTTTCAGCATACCCGATCAGTTCGGCCTGCTTTTCGTCGTAAATGGATTGCTTGATAAAAAGGTATAAAAAGGAGGAGAAAAGGAGCACCAGTGCCGCCGAAGCGACAATGAGCTGAAAGAGAAAGCGTCGTCTTATGCTTCTTTTGGAAAACAAAAGCGGTATCCTCTGCGGCGGACCGTCTCGATGGTGGTGATCCCCAGCGGTTTGTCCATTTTCTGGCGGATCTGGTTGATCGCGACCTCGATGACGTTGGGGGTGACCAGTTCGGGCTCTTCCCAGATGGCGTCGAGGAGCTGCTCTTTGGAGACGATCTGATCGCGGTGGCGTGCGAGGTGGGTGAGGACTTCGAACGGCTTACCCTTGAGCTCGATCTCTTTTTCTTTGTAGATGATTTTTTCTTCTTCAGGGTTGATGGTGAGGTCGTCGATCTCGATGATGTTGCTTCCGCCGAAACGCAGGCGCGCTTCGATACGGGCGACGAGAACGTCGAAATCGAAAGGTTTGCGGATATAGTCGTCGGCACCGGCGCGGAGCGCTTCGATTTCGCTTTCGTTGTCGTCACGGGCCGAGAGGACGACGATGACCGTTTTGGGGGTATTGGTTTTGATGTCGGGGATGATATCGACGCTGTTGCCATCAGGCAGCATCCAGTCCATCAGAATCAGGTCGTAGTTGCGGATATCGAGGTAATACTCACCGTCTTTGAGAGTCTCTACGACGTCGCTTTGGTAACCGAACTCTTTGAGCCCTTCGGCCAAAGTTTTGTTGAGGGTTACTTCATCTTCAATGATCAGAATACGCATTCACGTTCCTCGGTGCGGAAATTTTCCGAAATGATACCACACTTTTAGAAATTTTTAAACTTTTTTTCAATTTTTTTTAAAAAAACTTTTTCGGCTATTGTCGCAGAAGCGCTCAAACGCCCTGTTCAAGAGATTCGTGAAGGAGTCAATACAACCGATCTTCCCCTTGCGGGGAAAGGCTCAGTGCCCATCGGCGTTCAAAATTATTTAGAAGGGTTTGGAATGATGATGATTTCGACGCGGCGGTTCGCTTCACGCCCCGCGGGGGTGTCGTTCGAAACGGCCGGCATGCTTTCGCCGTATCCGACCGCGCGCATCCGATCCGAGGCGACCCCGCGCTGCATCAGCGCCGAGCTCACGCTTTGCGCGCGCAGCTGCGAGAGGGTGAGATTGGCGGCGTTGTCTCCGACGTTGTCGGTATGCCCCTGCACTTCGATTTTCGTTTCGGGGTATTTGACCATGACCGCGGCGATATCGTTAAGTACGGGGTTGAATGCCGGTTTGATGTTGGCTTTTCCGCTGTCGAAGGTGATGTTGCCCGGCATGCTCAGGCTGAGCGTGTCGCCGTTGCGTTCGACGGAGACGCCGCTCCCTTTGAGCTCTTTTTTCAGCTCTTCTTCCTGTTTATCCATATAATAGCCGATTCCTCCGCCGACGGCGGCTCCCAGCGCGCCTCCGATCAGGACGCGTTTGGCACTGTGATCTCCCGTCGCGGCACCCGCCGCGGCACCCGCAAGCCCTCCGAGTATGGCTCCGGTCTGGGTTTTGGAGAGGCCCGTATCGGTGCCCGCACATCCCATCAGCAGTGCAGCGGCCGCACCCGCGGCAATAATGTTTTTCATTGGGTTTCCCTCCGTTTGGTCGATAAATAATATGGGGCTATTATACCAACCCGATAACTAAGGGACGGTTAACCGCGAAGGATTAATCGGTAAACGTAAAACGGCGGCTGATGCCGACGGTGCAGTGGGGGAGGATATCGGGTTTACGGATCGTCAGTTCCATCGTTTCGATGAGGCCGAACCGTTCGTGCAGCGTTGCACCAAGAGTTTCGAGCGCCGTTTCGATGAGATCGAACTGCATTTTTTGCATCGTGTCGACGATGTGGCCGGCGACTTCGGCATAGTTGATAAAACGCCCATCGGCGTAGGTATAATCGATACAGCACTCAACCCGCACACGCTGGGGCGTTGTCCGCTCGTGCGGCAGTATGCCGAGGATCGTCTCGAACGTCAAATCCTCGATGAGGATTCTCATACTACCCGCTTCTCTTCCCCTTTGACCAGGCGGACGAAGTTGGGGATGTGTTTGTAAAACAGGATGAACGCGACAACCAGGACCGGAGCGTGAAACATTTGCGGATGGAGAACGAAAGACGCGACGACCAGCGCAAGCAGCCCCGTCATCGACGAGAGCGACGAAATGCGGATCGTTTTGGCCGCGATCAACCACACGACCAGCGCAATGGCTGTTTCAACAGGGAGCATGACTGCCATGACCCCCATCCCGGTTGCGACCCCTTTGCCCCCCTCGAACCACAGGTACGGGCTGTAGCAGTGCCCGAGCACCGCGAGGACGGCGATGAACCACTGGGCACTTTCGGAAAGTCCCGCGTACTGTGCGGCGAAGAGGACGGCCATCCCTTTGAGGGCATCGAGCGCCAGCGTCGCCGCGCCGAGTTTTTTGGCCAACGAGGGGTTGGTCTCTTTGACGACGCGCAGGACGTTCGTCGCACCGATGCTCTGCGATCCCGCTTCCTTGACGTTGACGCCGGCGAAGACCTTGGCCAGGATCAGCCCGAAGGGGATCCCTCCGATCAGGTAGGCCGCCAGGTAAAACTGGACATTGAGGTTATAGAGAAAATCCATGATATCCTTTCACTACGGGGTGAGTAAGAGTGTCATTATAGTGTACCATTCGTTACATTGAACTAAAAATGAGTGGCATTTACGTAACACTTTAACATGGGTGCAACGGCGAGTTCGTTATAATATCCCCTTTACCGTTGAATGAAGGATTAGAGGTTTGACTACCGAAGAACTGAAAGCAAAAATTATCGACCTGAAAAAACGCCTCAGCGTGACCGTCGTCGCCCATTACTACCAGCGCGACGAAGTGTTCGAGATGGGGGACATAACCGGCGATTCGCTCGAACTTGCCAAACGTACGATGGCCGATGATAAGGAATTCGTCGTTTTCTGCGGTGTCGGGTTCATGGGGCAGAGCGTCAAGATCCTCAGTCCCGAAAAACGGGTTGTCATGCCCAAAGTCGCCTGCTGTGCGATGGCAAAAATGATCGACGGGCTTTATTACGACCAGTCGATCCAAAAGCTCGAAGATGCGGGGATCAAGGCGGAGGAGATCCTGCCGATCACCTACATCAATTCCGATGCGAGCGTCAAGGCGCGCGTCGGCAAAATGGGCGGAATGGTGTGTACCAGCTCCAATGCCAAAACGATCATCACCAAGGCACTCGCGGAGGGGAAAAAGATCCTCTTCGTCCCCGACCGCTGCCTGGGGCAGAATATCGCGCGCCAGATGGGGCTCAAATCGTGCGTCATCGGGGACGGGAGCGATCCCAAAGAAGCCGACATCATCTGCTACGACGGTTTTTGTTCGGTCCATCAGCTCTTTACCCCCGACGACGTCGATTTTTTCCGCGCCAAATATCCCGGCATCCTGATCGCCGTCCACCCCGAGTGTGATCCCGCCGTCTGCGAGAAGGCCGATTTCGTGGGTTCGACGTCGCAGCTGATCAAATACATCACCGAGCTTCCCGCGGAGCAGAAAGTGGCGGTGGGGACCGAATTTAACATGGTCAACCGCCTGCGTCCCGAAAACACCTACGTCCTTTCATCCACGAAGCCAGAGTGCCCGACGATGAACGAAACGACGCTCGAAGACCTCTACAACGCCCTCAAAGCGATCGAAGAGGGGCACCCGATCAACGAGATCGAAGTGGACGAGGATACGGCATACTGGGCAAAAGTCGCCCTCGAGAGGATGATGGCGCTATGATCGAACAATTCATCCGCGAAGTGCTGGCCGAAGACGTCGGACGCGGCGACCTTTACGCCCGCGTTTCGGCGCCCGTTCCCGCAAGCGCGAAAATCATCGCCAAAAGCGATGGGGTGCTGGCGGGCGAAGAGTATCTCCGGGTTCTTGCAAAGATGGAAAATTTCACGCTGACGTGGCATGTGCACGACGGCGAACGTTTCGTCAAAGGGGACGTGCTGATGGAGCTTTCGGGAGATTCGCATACGCTGCTGCGGATTGAGCGGACTTTGCTGAATATGCTGCTGCATGCCAGCTCGATCGCAACGCTGACGCGGAGGTACGTCGATCTCATCGCCCCCTACGGGACCAAACTCCTCGATACCCGCAAAACCCGGCCGCTGCTGCGCAATTTTGAAAAATACGCCACCCGCATCGGCGGGGCGACGAATCACCGGATGGGGCTGGATGATGCGCTGATGCTCAAAGATACCCATCTCAAGACGATTTCCGACCTCGAAGGCTTTATGGCCGAAGCGCGCCGAAAGATCCCCTTCACCTCCAAAATCGAGATCGAAGCCGAAGATGCGGATATGGCCAAGCGGGCGATGGCGGCGGGAGCCGATATCGTCATGTGCGACAACATGACGCCCGAGGCGTTGGCCGCAATCGTCGCGTACAAACGCGAAAACCATCCGGGCGTATTGCTCGAAGCGAGCGGGAACATATCGCTTGAGACGATCGAGGGCTATGCCAAAACCGGAGTCGATGCGATCAGTACGGGATCGCTCATCCATCAGGCCGCCTGGATCGACCTGTCGATGAAAATGGATTGAGCCTCCGGCAAAGGGGCAGTTAAAAGCGGGAGGGACAGGTCATGGCAGACGATATGGAAAAAACCGAAGATCCCACCGCCAAGAAACTCTCCGATGCCCGTGCCGAAGGGAACGTCGCCAAAAGTCAGGATATCGTCGGCGTCGTCGCGTTGTTCATGGCGATCCTCGGATTGCTGATGATGTTCAACTTCATCGCCGAACGGGTGCTCGACCTTTCCCGTTATTACCTATCGCTGATGACGCGTGAAATCGACCGGGAACTGCTCATGGACATGGCGGTGGTCACGTTTCGCGAATTTTTGATCATGGCGCTTCCGATCAGCCTGATCGTGGCGATCGCCGGGGTTGCGGGGAACGTGATCCAGATCGGATTCAATTTCACCACCAAACCGCTGATCCCCAATTTCTCCAAGCTCGACCCGATCAAGGGGTTTGCCAACCTGATCACCCTTCATAAGTTGATGGAATCGGTCAAGATTACCCTTAAATCGCTGACCGCGATGGGGATCGGGTTTGTGTTTTTCTGGTACTACATCCAAGAACTCCCCACCGTAGCCCTCTTTTCGCTGGGCGACCAGCTCTCCTGGCTGCGGGACAAAGCGATCGTTCTTGCATCGGTGATGCTGATCATCATATTCGTCTACGCGATCGTCGATTTGTTCCTGACCCGCAAGCAGTACTTCGACAAACTCAAAATGTCGAAGCAGGAGGTCAAAGACGAGATGAAAAACATGGAAGGGGATCCGCACGTCAAGGCCAAAATCCGCCAGATCCAGTTCCAGGCGGCGCGCAAGCGGATGATGGCCGCCGTCCCCACCGCCGACGTCGTCATCACCAACCCGACCCACTACGCCGTCGCGATCGTTTACGACGAAACCAAACACCACGCCCCCGTCGTCGTCGCCAAAGGGGTCGATAACATCGCGATCCAGATCAAAAAAATCGCCCGCGAAAACGGGGTCCACATCGTTCAGAACCCGCCGCTGGCACGGTCGCTTTACAAAGAGGTCGATATCGACCGTCCGATCCCCGAAATGCTGTTTGCCGCGGTGGCCGAAGTGCTGGCATACGTCTACAAAATGGGCAAGAAGCGGAAGGTGTAGCGCATGATGGACAAAATCCTTCGCCTCGTTGCCGACAAAAGGGTTATCGCCGCCGTCTTTTTGGCGATCATGGTCGCTTTGGGCGGGGTATTTTGGTACCTGGAGAAAAAAGTGACGTCACAGACGCTCGAGCGCCTGAGCGATCAACTCTCGCTCGCCCTCGAAAACCAGCTCGAAAAAGAGCGCTCCTCGGCGCTCCGGTACGCGCTGATACTCAGCCAGAATACGGCACTGAGCGATGCATTGGATCGAGAAGACGAAGACCGGGGATTCGAGATCCTCTCGGAGGTGATGGAGTCGATCAAGCTCTACACCGACGCGCTGATCCGCTCGCAGGTCATCACCGCCGATTACGTCATTTTCGCCCGCAGCTGGGACAACTCGTACGCGGGGATGCCGCTAGATTTCCACCGTCCCGATCTGCTTTATTTCCAAAACCACAAAAAGCCCCGTTCGGCCATCGAGGTAGGGAGAAAACTGGGGGTCAAGGCGACGGTTCCCGTGTATCGCGATCAGAAGATGATCGGGTTTGTGGAGGTGGTGTCGTTTTTCGAAACGACCGAAGAGTATTTCGAACGGCTGGGGATCGACCTCTACATCCTGATGGAAGACCGTTTTTTCAATACCGCCGTGTTCATGCAGGAAAATCCCGCCATCGGCAAAGAGTACATTCTCGCCAATCCCAAATATACCCAAAGCGATCTGAAGCTCCTCGAAGGGGTCGATTTCAAGACGCTTCGCCATGCCCGGGTCCTCTACAGCGGGGGACGCTACCTGTTTTACGAACCGATGAAAAACGGTTCGGGAGAGACGATCGGGGCGTTTGTCTTTTCGCTCACCCCCAAGCAGATTTCGACCTATGCCCACTCGGACGAGGAAGATATATCGTTTCTGATCCATCTTACCCGTAACGAGCTCTACGACGTCGTGACGAAAAAGACGTTTGACAACGCGCAGTTCCAGAGCAGTTACGACAAGGAGCTGCTCTACCTCAAAGACGTGGTCCCCGCCGAAGACCGGGAACTGTTTTTGGAGGAGGCCAGAGAACGGCTGAACGCCTATTCCAAAGAGGAATTGATCGGGATTATGCTCGATTACAAAGTGAGTAAAGAGATCAAAGGAGAGATACGATGAAAGTGTTGCTGCTCGAAGACGAATACATGCTGCGCGTCAGCATTACCGAATTTCTCGAAGAGATGGGCTTCGAAGTCGACGGCTTCGCCAACGGCGAAAAAGCGTACGACGCGATTTACGAGACCCATTACGACCTGTATCTGCTCGACGTCAACGTTCCCGGGATCGACGGGTTCTCGCTGCTGCGGACACTGCGCAAAGAGGGGAACAAGACCCCGGCGATTTTCCTCACCTCGATGGTCAACGTCTCGGATTTGCAGGAGGGGTACAAATCGGGGTGCTGCGATTACATCCGCAAGCCGTTCGATCTGACCGAATTGCAGCTGCGGATCATGCACGCGCTGAAAAGTTTTTACCATCAGGGGGAAAACGTCATCGATTTCGGCGGCGGTCTGGTGTACGACACCGAAAGTTTCACCCTGACCCACAACGGCGAGAGCATCGCCCTCTCAAAAACCGAGAAGGAGATATTTTCGGTGCTCCTCAAGCATACCAACCAGGTCGTCTCGGTCGAAACGTTCCAGGACGAAATCTGGGGGGAATACGTCGATCCCGCCAACATTCGCGTCCAGATCAACAACCTGCGCAAAAAACTGCCGCTCGACATCATCCAAAACCGTCGCGGGCTGGGGTACATCCTTGAGCGATAGCCGTTACGCGATCAAAAACGCATTCTTGTATACGATGCTCGTGGCGGTATTGCTGCTGATACCGACCTATGTTTACGTCACCTACATGAAATACGTCCACGAAATCCAGTACGAGCACAAGCTAAAACGCCAGTCCCACCTGATTCTGCGGGCGATGGAGGAATTCGATCCCAAGGAACAGAGCGTTTTTGAATATCCCCGCTTCCGCTCGTTTGAATCGGGGCTTTACGACGTTCACTTCAACCCGATTTTCACCCTCATCAAAACGCCCATCGAATTCCAGGAGGCGGGGTACCATATACGGGAAGGATACGCTTACCTGATTGTCCCCCTCCCGGAACGGCGCTATTTCGATGCGACGTATCTAGTCTTGCGGGGTGAACTCTCCTACGTCCATATTTACCAGGACGTCGTGATGATCCTGTTCTCTATCGCCGCGCTCATTTTCGTCCTGTCGCTCTTTTTTCTCGACCGCTTCGCCCTGCCGTTTCAGAGGCTGAACGAACGGCTGGACCGTTTCATCAAAGATTCGATGCACGAGATCAACACCCCGCTGGCCATCATCAACGTCAACATCGACCTCTATAACCGTTCGAACCCGCCGAACAAATACCTCCAGCGGATCAAGGCGGCGACGAAAACGCTCGCCACGCTCTACAACGACATGGATTACCTGATCAAGAACGAACGTCTCTCCTTCGACTACGACATGATCGATCTGAGCGGTTATCTCAAAGAACGGTGCGATTATTTCGTCGAAGTGGCGGCGCTCAAAAACCTTACCATCGTCCCCCGCATCGAAGAGGGGGTACGGATTTTTTTCAATCCGACCCAGTTGCAGCGGATCATCGATAACAATCTCTCCAATGCGATCAAGTATTCCCACGAGGGGGGAACGATCGAAGTGATCCTGGAACGGACGGGCGAGGGGTGTGCGATGCGTTTCCGCGACGAAGGGATCGGTATCGAAGACGTGGACCGGATTTTCGAACGCTACTACCGTGAGAACAAGGACAAGGGGGGATTCGGTATCGGGCTCAACATCGTCAAATCGATCGTCGACAAAGCCGGCATCGAGCTCTCCATCGATTCGGTCTACGGAAAAGGGAGTACCTTTTCGTACCTTTTTTTCTCTCCTCTTTATCTGCCGGAGTGATTTTTCCGTTTTTTTACACAAATTTTACACAGCTGCTTTACAATGCTCCTCGAACATACAAAAGATCAAGGAGAGCCCATGCGAAAAGTGATGATGCTCGGATTCGCGACGCTGTTGAGCGCTGCCGATCTGTCGCAGGCGATTGAAAGTCCCGACGCGACGGCAATACTCAAGAAAGACGCGCTGCCCGCGGCGAAAGCCTATGTGATGCCCGAAGGGTGTATCAGCAACGATCCTGCGGCGATTGCCCGCGGAAAGTACATTTTCCACAACCTCAACGGCAAAGACGCCAAAGAAAATCCGCCCGAAGGGCTCAGCCGCACTTTGCCCGACGGCAAAGAGAAACAGATGGGTAACTGCGTCGCATGTCACAACATCGAGGGTGCCGTCGGTTACGGAAACATCGGTCCGGACTTGACCAACTATAAAGAACTCTATGTCAACAGCGGCGTACGTAACGCCCAGTTCGTTTACCAGAAAATCGCCGATCCCCGGATCGACAACGCGAAAACGCACATGACGGTAAACCTCACCAACGGTCTGATGAACGAACGCGAAGTGTGCGATCTTTCATCCTATATCATGGCTGTCAAAAAATAATATCAAGGAGAGTACACAATGGAACGCAGATCATTTTTAAAAGGTTTCGGAGCAGCCGCGGCATGTGCCGCGGTTCTGCCGCACATCGCATCGGCCGCCGAGGAGAAACGCCCCGCAGGTCCGAACGAAATGAACTATAACACGGCGGTTGCCGCGATCACGGGCGGGAAACCTCTCGTCGCTTCGGCGAAAGTGAAAATGGAAGCTCCCGAAATCGCCGAAAACGGTGCGGTCGTACCGGTCAAAGTGACGGTAGAGAGCCCGATGACCCAGAAAGATTACGTCAAGGCGATTCACGTCCTCGCATCGAAAAACGGAAACGTCCGCTGCGCGAACATCTATCTCACCCCGGCTAACGGCGAAGCGTTTTTCGGAACCCGTGTCAAACTCGGCGGAACGCAGGATGTGGTTGCGATCGCGGAAATGAGCGACGGAACGTTCCTGACGGCGAAACAAAACGTCAAAGTGACCATCGGCGGGTGCGGTTGATCGAGAACCGCGAGTAACGAGTACAAGAAAAACGAATAAGGAAAACCGCAATGAAAACACTGATCAAAATCAAACCCAAAGATTACAAAGCAGGCGAAATCGTCAAAATCGATTTCATGGCGATGCACCCGATGGAAACGGGAATGCGCAAAGACAAGGACAGCGGACAGCTGATCCCCGCGCATTACATCGATGAAGTCAAATTCATGTTCAACGACCAGCTCATTACGAAAATGGTGATCTGGGAATCGCTTTCGGTCAACCCGCTGATGAGCATCAGTTTTAAAGTCCCGGGTGAGGGAACGCTGAAAGTTATCGCCAAAGATAACAAAGGGCAAAGCGTCGAGAGTACCGCGAAAATTACTCCCAAAGGATAAACCATGCGTAGCGTAACTTTGTGTGCCCTGGCGCTCTCTGCGGTACTGTGCGGCGCACTGCAGGCCGAAGAGAAACTGAGTATGAGCGAAGCCGACAAGGCGATGTACGCCGAACTCCTCGAGAGTAATCCGGCGGAAATGGACGTGGCCGAAGGGGAGCAGCTTTTCGGTGAACTGATCGGAACGGCAACGTATGCCAAAATGCTGGGAGTCAAGGAAAAGGATCTTCCCAAATACCTTTCAGGATTCCCCCGTTATCTCGATCCGGCCAAAAAAGTGGTCACGATCGCCCAGTCGATCCAGATGGCCGCGCTTGCAGCGGGCAAGCCGGTTCCGAAACTGGAGAGCAAAGAGATGGTAAAAATGTCCGCGTACGTCAAATCGCTGGCGAACGGACAGAAAACGTCGATCGACGTCAAAGCGAACAAACACATGGAGCAGATGCACAAACTCGGACAGCAGGTATTCGAAGAACGCCGCGGCGGCCGAGGCCTTTCGTGCAACAGCTGTCACAGCGCCGATATCGTCGGATCGCGCCTGCGGATGCAGCCGTTGCCGGATCTGGGTGCCAAAGAGACCGCGGCTGCGGGAACATGGCCGGCATACCGTATGACGCAAAGTCAGATGGTAACGCTTGATAAACGGATGCAACAGTGTATGAAAAATGCCCTTCTCGCCGAAATTCCTCTGGGATCGCGCGAGATGGTCGCTTTGGAAGTTTACGTCACCAATAAAACCAAAGGGAACGCGATCAGCATCCCGAGCGTGAAACGTTAAAAGGCATCATTATGGATCTGTCACGAAGAGATTTTTTCCAGATCGCCGCGGCGCTGGGGCTTGGGCTTCCGGCTGCGGCATCGGCGGCTTCAACCACCAAACGTGCCGATGAGGTGACCCTCAAGGATATTTACGATTTCAAAGCGCGCGGAAACGTGACGCTGCTGCATATCTGCGATATGCACGCCCATATCAAACCGCTTTACTGGCGGGAGCCTTCGACGCTGATTTCGGCGCCGAACCTCACCGGGACCCCGGGCTTTTTGTGCGGGGAGTCGTTTCTGAATTACTACGGGATGAAAGGGAAAACCCTCGACGCCTATTTCGACACCTATATGAACTTCGACGCGCTGGCACACAAGTTCGGGAAAATGGGGGGAATTTCACACATGAAAACCCTCATCAACCACATCAAAAAAGAGCGCGGCGCGGACAATGTCCTTCTTCTCGATTCGGGGGATACCTGGCAGGGAACGGGCGTTGCGCTCAAAACGCAGGGCGAGGCGATCGTCGATGCGCAGAACTATCTGGGAGTCGACGTCATGGTCGGTCACTGGGAGTTTACCTACGGCAAACAGCGGGTCAAAGAACTGATCGAGAAGCTCAACGCCAAATTCATCTCCCAGAACATCATCGGGGACGATTCGTTTGCCGACGATTTCGAAGAGCTGATTTTCGAACCGTACACGGTCATGGAACGCGGCGGTGCCAAGATCGGCATCATCGGCCAGTCGTTCCCGTTCACCTCGACCGCCAACCCCAAAGAGTTCACGCAGGGGTGGAGTTTCGGTCTGCGTCTCGATACGCTGCAGCAGTATGTCGACAAGCTTCGTAAAGAGGAAAAAGTCGACTGTGTCGTCGTCCTCTCGCACGACGGTTTCAGTGTCGACCAGGAGGTTGCGCGCCAGGTCAAGGGGATCGATTTCATCCTCAGCGGCCATACGCACGACCCTTCGCCGCGTCCGACCGTCATCAACGGTACGGTGATCGTCATCGCGGGGAGCCACGGCAAATACGTCGGGCGTCTGGATATCGACATCCAAAACCACAAGGTCAAAGGGTACGAGTACAAACTCATCCCCGTCGCATCGAACCTGATCCCCGCCGATCCCGAAGGGGACGCGCTGATCGCGAAATGGTACAAACCCTACGACCGGGAATTCGGCGAAATCCTGGGGGTGACCAAAAACACCCTCTACAAACGCGATACGTTCCATTCGACGTTCGACGAACTGATCAACGACGCCATCATCTCCACGATGGATTCGGACATTTCGTTCACCCCCGGATACCGCTGGGGGACAACCGTTCTGGGCGGTGATGCGATCACGATGGACAACGTCTATGAGATGACCGGTATCACCTATCCGAACGTCTATACGTTCGAGCTGGGGGGAAAACAGATCCGCACCCTTCTCGAAGACATCGCCGACAACGTGTTCAACGCCAACCCGCTTTATCAGCAAGGCGGGGACATGAGCCGTCTGGGCAACGTGACGTACGACATCAAAATCGGAGCCGCCAGCGGCAAACGGATCAGCAATCTCATGGTAGGGGGCAAGGCACTTGACGATAACAAGACCTATAAAGTCTCTTCCTGGGGGGGCAATCTCCAAAATGCGGGGCGCAACCTCAGAGAACAGCTGATCCGCCCTGTGTACGATGTGACGGCGGAATACATCCGCCGCCAGAAAACGGTCGACATCAGCGCCAACAGCAACGTCCGGATCATGGACTATGCGTGCGGATGCCCGAAAAAAGGATCGAAAGGGTGCTAAAAGCACTCTTTCGATAACCTAACAACTCAAGGAGTGAATGATGAAATTGATGAATCTTAGCATTGCGGCCGCAGCGGTCTGCGCATTCTCTACGTCGGCGTATGCCCTGAAAAGTGAAGATCGTGATATTAAACCGAGCATGCAGGTTGAATATACCAAAGTTCCGGGTGAAGTGAACTCGATCACGGAAATGTTTACCGAAGGCGAAGTCTACGGACGCCTCCGCTCGAACATGTTCTGGTGGGACTGGGAAAATGAAAATTCTGCCGTTCAGGACAACAACATGTGGGGTCTTGGAGGCAGTTTGGTTTACAAAACCGGTTACTTTCACGGTTTCGGAGCTACGGTAGGATTTTACGGTACGGTTCCGATGCATAATGATAATACACTTGGATCCGGCACGACTAACTACGGAAAAGCGGGTAAAGACACGTATCATACCCGTGCAGATGGAAGTGAAGGGGCTATCGGAGTACTTGCCGAAGCGTACGGAGAATACAAAAACGGTAAAACAAACGTGAAAGTCGGACGTCAAGGGATTGATAGCATCATGCTTGCCACCAATGACACAAAAATGGTTCCCAACACCTTCGAAGCGGCAGTTGTCGAAAATAAAAACCTTCCTGACACGACAGTTCGGGTCGGATATATCATGGAACAAAAACTTCGGGACCACCAAACATTTCATAGCTTGATTGCGTATGAAAAATACAATGAGAACGACGATTCGGGTGTGCATAAAGGTTTGACACCTGCAAACATCCGTGCACGCGGAAACGGTGATGTTGACCCAGAAATGGTTCTTGTTACAGCATCGAATAAATCGATTCCAAATTTGAAACTTGATCTTGAATACGTTGATCTGAATGGTTTTTTCAGCACGGCGATTGCCGAGGCTAACTACCAGATCAAATTGAATGATACGTGGAAACTTACACCGGGTATCCGTTATTTGAAACAAATGGATGATGGCGCCGGTAAAATTGGTGGTGCATCGCTAAGCGGTGCAGTTACTGCGGCCAATGCGGCTTCAAGAGGTTATACAACCGGAGACAGCGTTGACGGTAGCATCATCATGGGTCGTCTGGTTCTCAACGGTGGGCCGCTTACATTGACGGCTGGTTATTCGGAAATCGCGAACGATGCGGATATCATTGCCCCATGGCGCGGATTTCCGACAGGCGGCTATACCCGTTTGATGGCTCAGGTTGACTGGATCGCAAACACCAAGAACTGGATGCTCCGTGCCGATTACGACTTTGACAAAGCCGGCCTTGTCCCAGGATTTAAAGCGATGGTTGCGTATGAAGACATGAACTTTGATGAAAACAAAGCGTTCACATCAACATTTACTGACCGCAACATTTTGATGGTTGATCTGTGGAAAACATTTAAAGAACTTCCAAATACCGAATTTAAATTCCGTATGGGGATCGTGAATGCTGAAAACGGGTATACGAGCCAGACTGTTCAGGCGACAACAGATTACAACTCGTACAACGAATACCGTTTCGAAGTGAACTACCTCTTCTAAGGACTGAGCGATGAAAACGTTGTTGGCGAGTTTATTTTTCGGTGTCACGAGTCTGAGCGCGTTTGATTACGCGCTCAAGCCGACGCGGGTTACCCCCGACGTGCACTGTTTTTTCGGAAAGCCCGAAATCATGGACAAAACCAACAACGGCAACATCGTCAACTCCTGCTACATCGATGCGGGAGAAGGGTATGTCGTCGTCGACACGGGCCCTTCTTACATGTACGCCCGTTCAGCGTACAACGCGATGCAGAAAATCAAACCCCTTCCCGTGAAACTGGTCATCAACACGCACATCCACGACGACCACTGGCTGGGTAACAATTTTTTTACCGAGCAGGGAGTTAGAGTTTTGGGTTCGGACGATTTCAGGGTCAATGCCGATACGAGCACCCCCACCCGAATGCAAACCTATATCTCCCCGGAGGCTTACGCCAAAACGGTCCCGACGCTCCCGACCGAGATGATCGGTGCCGATACGACGCTCAGCGTCGGCAACCAGACGCTCGAACTCAAAATTGCGAAGCGCAAAGCCCATACCGCCAAAGACATGGTCGTTTACCTGCCCAAATCCAAAGTGCTGATCGCGGCGGATCTCGTCTTCAACGACCGTCTCCCCTCGGTACGCGGCGGTGACATCAACGGCTGGATCGAAGCGCTGGAGGATTTGGACAAACTGGGGGCCGAGCATGTCGTCGGAGGGCACGGAGAGCGTACCGACAAACACGCCGCGGCAATGACTCGGGAGTATTTTACGCAGATGCGCAACGAGATCCGCGCCGCGATCGCCGAGGGGCTCGGGATCGACGAGACCGTTAAAAAAGTGAGTATGGACGGGTACAAAAAATACAAACTCTACGAAGGGACGCACCGCCAAAACGTCGAAGCCTCCTATCGCGTGCTGGAGTGGGAATGATGAAAACACTGCTGCTGTGGGGAGTGCTCTTTTGCACCCTGACGTTCGGGGACGTCCGTTTCGCCGAGCCCGCACCGACGATCGACAAACCGCGTGAAGTGGTGATGGGAATCAGCGGCGGAGACGACGAATCGATCCATCATGCCCTCAGCACCGCCAACAACGTCCTCAAGTTTTACGGGCCCGAAAAGATCCATCTACGTGTCGTTGCGTATTACCACGGTATCCGTACCCTTCTCAAAAGCGAGAAAGAGATCGCCGTCCGGGTGCGCGCGTTACAGCAGTACGGTGTCGAGTTCGTCGCCTGCGGCAATACGATGGAGACGAAAAAAATCCCTTCATCGGCCCTCATCGAGGATGTCGAAATCGTTTCGGCAGGGATCGCCGAAGTGATCGAACGCGCGACCGAAGGCGCTTTTTACATTCAACCCTAAGGAGAAAGACCTATGTTTAAAAAATACCTGTTTACGCTGGCACTGAGCGCCGCGACTTTGCTGGGAGGGGATTTCCATCTTTTCGACGTCCCCAACGCCGAGGGGAAAATCACCCCGGCCGTGATCGAAAAAGGGCTGGAAAATGCCGGCTTCGTCATTTCGGCCAATACCGAGATGAACGGACCGTTCAAAATCCAGTTCCAGCAGAGCGACTTTACGGTCTTCAACCTGCTTACGGCCTATCATAAAAACCACGCCGCAACGCTGGTCAAATCCCATCCCGATGCCGGGATTTTCGTCCCGATGGGATTTGGAATCTACCAGCGTAACGGGGACAAAAACCTTCACGTGTCGGTACTGACCGCGGCGGCGATGAAAAAAATCGCCGGGTTTGACGCCCCCGAGTTCGCCCTGATCGAAAAAGAGGTTCTTGCCGCCCTCAAAAAAGCGCTTCCGGACGCGAAAGTACGCGCCAGCGACAGTTCTCTGCCCGCTTCGGGGCCGCTGTTGAGCCGTTACGTCAAAGCCAGCAGCGCAGAGAGCTGGGCAAGCGACAAGGAAGCGACCGAAATGATGATCGAAGACGGTCTAAAACCGGCGGGATTTGTGATGTCAAACTTCACCGACTACAACTTCGCCCTGGGTGAAGAGAGCCCGTTTAATTTCTACGACACCTATTCGATCTGCAAGCTCAAGGTGATCTACACCGCGGCCAAAACCCGCCCGGAAGCGGCCGCGTTCGCTCCGTGTACCCTGATGGTGTACAAGAAAAAAGATGCCGACGAGATCGTTATGGGATTCCCCGGCGTTTACAACTGGATGAGCAGTGCCCGCATCGAAGACGCCGAAGCCAAAGCCGCATTGATGCAGGCGCAGAAAGATTTCGAAGCGGTTCTCGAGAGCGCTGCGGAATAATGATGAAATATTGACCGGTTCGCCAGAACGGATTGTCCCGAAGCATGGTATAATCGCCCCCATTTTAACGATGAGGGAGGGGACATGGTGCACGAACTGATCGATTCTTCGAAACATATCGTCCTCATCGCCCATAAAAATCCCGACGCGGATTCGCTCGGGTCAGCGTGCGCATTTTATTCCTATCTGCTGCGCCTGAACAAAAAAATCACCCTTTTTTGCGCTTCGGCGGAGCTTGACCCAAAACTCGTGTTTCTGCCGTGGTTCGAGAAAGTGACCGACCGTTTTCCCGAAGATGCGGACTGTATGATCAGTTTCGACTGCGGAAGCTACGGACGGTTGGGGATAGAACGGGATCTGCCGCTGATCAACTTCGACCATCACCGCAGCAACGATTTTTTCGGAACCCATAATTTTATCGATACCGATGCGATCAGTACCACCCAGACCGTTTACGACTTTTTTGTTGCCAACGGGTTAAAAATCAATGGTAAAATGGCGCTTTCGCTTTATGCGGGCCTTGTGGACGATTCGAAATGTTTCCGATCCCCCGGATGCAACGCCAGGACTTTCGAGATGGCACACCGTCTCATCGGTCTGGGAGCCGATCACGCACTGTGCGTCGAATGGCTTTACGGACGGAATTCGCTCGCGTCGCTCCGCTCAAAAGGGAAGATGCTCAAAGAGATGCGTTTGTTTCTGGACGGTGCGTTGGCGGTTTTTGAGGTGGATGCGGCGCTTTTGGCGGATACGGGAGCTACGGTTGCCGAATGCAAGCAGGTACTCGACGAAGCGCTGGGAATGCGCCACGTCCGTGCGTCGCTGATGCACGTCGAACGCCCCGGGGGCGGTGTCAAACTCTCGCTTCGCACGAGCGAGGGGATCGATGCCGCGAAGATCATGGAACGTTTCGGCGGCGGCGGCCACATACACCGTGCCGGCGCAAAGATCGAGCATGACGATGTCCGCGAGCTTGTCAAAGAGATAACGATGATGATACAAAAGGAGATGCAGTGAGAAGAGGCCGAAGAGGTTCTGGATTTTTAGGATGGGTCATTGCCGCAGCAGTGATCGGAGCGATCGGATTTATGGCGTTTTCACCGATGTTTGAACGCGACGATCCGAAAGTGACCGTGAGCCATGAGGGGTACTGGAATTTCAAAGAACCTATGCACGTAACGCTCGAGGATGCCAGCGGGCTCAAATCGTTCAAAGCGACCATCTCCACACCGCACGAGGAATGGGTAGTAGCCGAGGAGAACACGCCGGTCGCCGAGTCGAAAAAAACGTTTGAGATTCTCCCACCCAAAGGAGTTCGCCGCGTCGAGGCGCAGTCGGTCACGCTGACGATCGAAGCGACCGACCGAAGCCTGTGGGGACTCTTCATGGGCAATACCCTCAAAGAAGAACGCACCCTAGTCATCGATCAGCGCCGTCCGGTCCTCTCGATCGTCTCACACTCCTATAAAATCCAAAAAGGGGGATCGGCCATCGTCATTTTCAAGGCAACCGATCCCCACATGGAAAGCCTCAAGATCCAGACGAACTACGGTAAAACGTTTATCGCCCAGCCTTTCATGAAAGAGGGGTATTACGCGTCGCTGCTGGCATGGCCGGTTCAGGAGAGTACGTTCAGCGCGACCGTCGTCGCCCGCGACCGCGCCGGAAACGAAACGAAAAGCTCGATCCCCCTGCGTCTGAAGGATCACGTTTATCGCGTCTCGAACATCGAACTCAGCGACGCGTTCCTCGACGGTAAAATCGCCGAACTGGCCAACGAATACGAAGAGACTGCCGGGGTGGACGATCGGCTCGAGCAGTTCAAGATCATCAACGAAACGGTCCGGGCGAACAACGAAAAAATCATCCATCAGGTCACGTCGAAAGTCTCGAACGCGATGATTACCGATTTCAACCCGCAGCCGTTCTATCCTATGCCCAACGGCCAGAAAGTCGCCGATTTCGGCGATCACCGCATCTACAGCTACAAAGAGAAGAAAAACTTCTCCCAGGCGTACCATATGGGACTGGATCTTGCGAGTGTGCAGATGGGGCAGATCAACGCGTCCAACGGCGGAAACGTCGTATTCTCGCAGATGAACGGGATTTACGGGAACCTGCCGATTATCGACCACGGATTCGGCCTCTACACTCTCTACGGCCACTGCTCGGACGTCCATGTCCAGGAAGGCGATGTCGCCAAAGCGGGACAGGAGATCGCCAAATCGGGACTCAGCGGCTACGCGATGGGGGATCACCTCCATTTCGGAATCCTCGTGCAGGGGATCGAAGTGCGCCCCGAAGAGTGGATGGACGCGAAGTGGATCTACGACAACATCACCAGCGTCATCGAAAACGCCAAGCTCATCATCAACCAGCAGTAAACACGGTATAATTCCGGTATAACAACAAAGGAGGGGTATCGCCCCTCGCTAGGATCGGTCCGCCCGAGAGAAGGAAAACACACCATGATGCAAACTACGATAGGAAAAAGTGTCGAACTCGTCGGGATAGGTTTGCACAAAGGCTCCCCGGTGCGGCTGCGCCTGGAGCCGCTGGCTCCCAACAGCGGCATTGTTTTTTACCGCAGCGACGCGGGGGTCACGATTCCCCTGGAACCTTCGAACGTCGTCGATACAAAAATGGCGACTGTGATCGGGCGCGAAGGGGTGACAATTTCGACGATCGAGCACATGCTCTCGGCGATCTACGCCTACGGGATCGACAACCTCCGCATTATCGTCGATGCCGACGAAGTTCCCGTAATGGACGGTTCTTCCGTCAGTTACTGCATGCTGCTCGATGAAGCGGGTGTCGTACAGCAAGACGTCCCCAAGAAGATCCTCCGTATCAAAAAAGAGGTAAGCGTTCAGGAAGGGGACAAGTATGTCAAACTGATCCCCTCGAACGACATGAATTACGATTTCACAATCAAATTTTCCCATCCCGTCATCGATCGTCAGAGCTACGTGCTGAAATTCACCAAAGAAAATTACAAAAACGAGATCGCACGGGCCCGGACGTTCGGCTTCGTACATGAAGTGCAGTATCTGCGCTCCATCGGGCTGGCGCTGGGCGGAAGTCTTGAGAATGCCGTCGTCCTTGACGATAAAAAAGTGCTCAACCCCGAAGGACTCCGTTTCGGCGACGAGTTTGTCCGTCACAAAATTCTCGACGCGATCGGTGATATGTCGCTGATCGGGATGAATTTCATCGGGAACTACGAAGCGTTTGCGGGGAGTCACGATCTCAATCACAAACTTACCCTGGAACTGCTCAAAGATCCGGCCAACTACGAGATCGTCGAACTCTCGTCGGTAGAATCGAAAGAGCTGGCCAAAGCGTATGCATGACGCGCTGATCGTCGCGCTCTCCTCGCCTGTTCTCGTCGGCATCTACGAAGAGGGCGTTCTTGTCGAAGAGATCCGTAGCGAGGGGATGAGTTCGGAGGTGTTGGCCGAGATTTTCGAGCCGCTTCTGCAACGCTATCGCTTTCGGAGCCTTATTTACGCCAAAGGACCGGGAAGTTTCATGGGGATCAAGGTGAGTTATCTTTTCCTTAAAACCCTCAGCATCGTTAAAAATATCCCCCTTTTGGCGACGGATGCGTTTTTTTTCAACGAAAACCGTCCCATCAAAGCAGTTGGAAAGCTCTATTTTGTTAAAAATAGCTCAACGATTACGCTAGAACCGCTCGAATCTCCCGATTGCGGAGTCTTTTCCCTCCCGAAGCGGATCGATGCGAAAAATTTTGATACGGACAATCTCCCCTATTACGGGATTGATGCCGTAGGATAAGGAAAGTATTTGTTCGTCAGCGTACCTGCCACCAGTGCCAACCTCGGGCCCGGATTCGATTCGCTGGGGCTAGCCGTCGATCTGCGCAACCAGGTCGAACTCGTCCCTTCGCGCTTTTTCGCCGTCTCGATCAAAGGAGAAGGGGAGAACAACCCGCGCCTCAAGGGGAACAACCTGTTCGTCAGCATTTTTAACGAACATTACCGCCGCCTGACTCAAAAACGGCAGAATTTCAAGTTCACGTTCTACAATCAGATTCCGATGTCGCGCGGGCTGGGGAGTTCTTCGGCCGTGATCGTCAGCGCGATCAGCTGCGCCCACGAAGCGGCCGGGGTGAAGGTTTCCAAACGGCGAATCCTGAACCATGCCCTTGTGTACGAAAGCCATCCCGACAACATCACTCCCGCCGTGATGGGGGGATTCAACGCGGCGATGGTTGAAAAACAGAAAGTCTTTTCGCAGCAAAAGCATCTGCCCGATTATCTCAAAGCGGTCGTCGTCATCCCCAACAAACCGATTTCGACGGCCAAATCCCGCACTACGCTGCCCCGTTCGTACAGCAAGGAAAACGCGGTTTTCAACCTCTCCCATACGGCGGTGACGGTAGGGGCGTTTTTTAACGAGGACTGGGAAATGCTGCGCCTCGCAACTCAGGACCGGTTTCATCAGAAAGTACGGATGAAGATGCTTCCCGAGCTGTTCGCGGTGCAAAAGATCGCTTACGATAACGGGGCGCTGATGTCCACCCTCTCGGGGAGCGGATCGACGTTTTTCAACATGGTCTACGACCAGGATGCGGAATCCCTGGCCCAGAAATTCAAAGCCGAATTTACCGATTTCGAGGTAAAAATTCTCAGCTTTGACAACGACGGGCTGATCGTCGAGCGTTAATAAAGAAAGTATTGGCTATAATGGCGCAAAAGTTACATCAGCCCGTACGTATGTGCGTAGTGTGCCGCGAACGTTTCGCGCAGTCGGCTCTCTTGCGTCTACAATGCCGGGAAGGTTCGCTCGAACCCTACGGCGGTGAAGGGAGAAGTTTTTACCTCTGCCCTTCGTGCACCCACCATAAAAAAACTCCGGGCCAGCTGGCCCGCCAGTGCAAACACGGCGGAACGGAGATGCTAATGAATCGGTTAAAGGAGATCATCGTTAATGATGGATAAAGTCAGAGTTCATGAAATCGCCAAGGAACTTGGTATCAATTCCAAGGAGGTCGTGGACAAAGCCGCGGCAATGGGGTTGAACGTCAAAACCGCGTCGAGTTCGGTTTCGATCGAAGAGGCCGAGCAGATCATGAACTATATCATGAGCGGGGCGTCTGCGGAGAGCGCCGCATCCAAATCCTCACCGAAACCGACTCCGGCCGAAGAAGCGCCGGCGGCTGAGGCACAAGAAGAAACTGCGGCCCCCAAACCTGCTGAAGAAGCGGCTGCCGAAACGGCTCCGGCGGAAGAAGCCGAGCCGCAGAAACGTTCGGGCCTAAAAATCGTCAAGAAAAAGCGCCCCAACGAAGAAGAGATTCAGGCCATTCAGCGCGAAGAGCGTGCCGCCGCGGTTTCACAGTACGGCAAGCTGAGCCCTGAAGCCCAGCGCGAACTCGAGGCCAAACGCGCCAAAAAAGCCCAAAGCGCCGCTCCGGTTCAGAAAAAAGAGCAGGGTGTCAAACTCGATATCTTCGGGGGAGATATCTCCGACATCTCGATGGACTACGAGGACGAGCAGGTTGTTTTGCTCGACTTCAGCGACCTGAATGCGAAAGTCGAACCCGAAGAAGAACCGCAAAAGCCCAAAGAGAAAAAACCGATCGGGCGTAATTCGGGGAAAAAACAGGGTGCCAACCGCAATAAACCGCGTCAGGTAGCGCGGGAAGCGCGTAAAAAATATACCAAAGAAAGCAAAGAGGAAGAGGCGGTCACCCACGTCGAGATTCCCGAAGACATCCGTGTCTACGAGTTTGCCGAAAAAATCCGCCAGCCTCTGGCCGAAGTGATCAAAGTTCTCTTCAACCTCGGAATGATGGTAACGAAAAACGATTTCCTCGGAAAAGACGAGATCGAAATCCTCGCCAGCGAATTCGGCGTCGAAGTGACGACGATCGATCCCAAAGACGCTTTCAACCTCGAAGAAGCGTACGAAGAGATCGCGGCCGAAGACGAGGAAGGGATGGAAGAACGTCCCCCGGTCATCACGATCATGGGGCACGTCGACCACGGTAAAACCTCATTGCTCGATGCGATCCGAAATGCCCGTGTCGCCGCCGGCGAAGCGGGAGGGATCACCCAGCATATCGGGGCGTATTCGGTCGAACAGCACGGCAAACTCATTACGTTCCTCGATACCCCGGGGCACGAAGCGTTTAGCGCAATGCGTTCACGCGGCGCACAGCTCACCGACATCATCGTTATCGTCGTTGCGGCGGACGACGGGGTCAAACCGCAAACGCGCGAATCGGTGAAACATGCCAAAGAAGCGGGCGTCCCCGTGATCGTGGCCGTCAATAAAATGGACAAACCCGGCGCCAATCCCGATATGGTCAAAGCACAGATGGCCGAACTGGGACTCAACCCCGTCGAGTGGGGCGGAGATGTCGAGTTCGTCGGCGTATCGGCCAAAGCGATGACGGGGATCGACGAACTGCTCGAAGCAATTTTGCTGCAGGCCGAAGTGATGGAACTGCGCGCCAATCCCAAAGCAATGGCCAAAGCGGTCGTCGTCGAAAGTACCCTTGAAAAAGGGCGCGGGCCGGTCGCGACGGTCATTGTCCAAAACGGTACGCTCAGTGTCGGGGACAACATCGTCTGCGGAAGCGCATTCGGACGCGTACGTGCCCTTATCAGCGACCGCAAAGCGCAGCTCAAAAAAATCGGGCCCAGCGAAACGGCCGTCGTCGTCGGTCTCAACGAAGTGCCTCCCTCAGGCGAGATCATGCTGGCGATGCCAAGCGACAAAGAAGCGCGCGAATACGCTCAGAAACGGTACGAATACGACCGTCACCGCGAGCTCTCGCACAGTACGAAAACAACGCTCGACGAACTGACCTCCCTCATCGCGGAAGGGCGTCTCAAAGCACTTAAAGTGGTTCTCAAAACCGACGTTCACGGTTCACTCGAAGCGATCAAGAACTCTCTTGCCGAGCTGCGTAACGAAGAGGTTAAAGTTGACGTCATCTCCAGCGGGGTGGGCGGTATCACCGAAAACGACGTCGCGCTGGTCAATAACAGCGAAAACTGCGTCCTGATCGGGTTCAACGTCCGGCCGACCGGAAACGTCAACGCAATGGCCAAACAGATGGGGGTCAACATCAAGACCTACTCGATCATCTATCAGCTGATCGACGATATCACGGCGATGCTGACGGGCATGATGGCGCCGAAATTCCGCGAAGAGAATACCGGACAGGCCGAAGTACGCGATACGTTCCCGCTTCCTAAAGGGGGAACCGTTGCCGGATGTGTGGTCGTTGACGGCAAACTTGTCCGCGGCGGAATGGTACGCGTTATCCGTGAGGGCGTCGTCATTCACGAGGGTGATCTGACGTCGCTCAAGCGTTTCAAAGACGACGTCAAAGAGGTTGCAAAAGGATTCGACTGTGGTGTCGTCCTTGACGGTTACACCGATGTCCGCGTCGGCGACGTTATCGAAACATTCACGAAAATCGAGACGAAAGTAACGCTGTGACGCCCGCAGAAATCAAACTCAAACGGACCGAATCGGTTCTCAAAGAGCTGATTCCCGAAGCGATTTCCCAGCTCTCAGACGAGCGTTTGAAGGAAATCGACGTCGTCGACGTTCAATGTTCCAAAGGGCGCAGCGACGCCAAAGTTTATCTTGACCCGAGCATTTTTTCCCCCGAAGAGCAGCGTATTTTTCTAAAACTTCTCGAAAAAGCTCGACCGCTGATCGAAGAGTACTGCATGCGCGAGCAGGGATGGTTCCGCTCTCCGAAACTCGCGTTCGTGTTTGATGACACGTTGGAAAAAAGCAAAAAAATCGAAGCGCTGTTCGCCCAAATCGCCAAGGAGAAGAAAGAATGAGTCTCGAAACCGATATCCAAAAAATGGTCGAATCGATCGGGCTTTCCCTGTACGATACGGCGATTCTCAACGAAAACGGACACACCATTTTCCGCGTCAGTGTCACGGCGCCGGGCGGGGTTAACCTCGATCAGTGCGTCGAAGCGACCCACCTGATCTCTCCGCTGCTGGACGTCACCCCTCCCGTCGGCGGCGAATACCGCCTTGAGGTGAGTTCGCCCGGTATTGAGCGCAAGCTCAAGACGCTGGAGCATTTCAAGCGTTCGATCGGCGAGAAAGTGGTCCTTTCCACCATGGAAAAAGAGAAATACGAAGGGGAACTTGCCGGCGTGGAAGGTGATGAAATCCTTCTTCAGACCGGCGAAGGGGAGAAAAAGATCCCGTTCCGCTCCATCAGCAAGGCCAAAACCTACTTCGAGTGGTAATGAAACCCTCCGCCCGTGCCCACCCGATGCGACTCGCGCTCGATGTGGCGTGGGAATTCCAGCTTCTGACTTTTCCCAATCCCGCCGTCGGCGCCGTATGCGTCGGCCCCTCGGGCGAAATCCTTTCGGTAGGCGCCCATAAAAAAGCGGGCGGTCCCCATGCGGAGGTTTATGCGCTACGTGATGCCTATGTCCGCCTCAGCGGCGACAGTATGATTGCCGAGTGCGACGATTCCCACGCCATACACGACTATCTCCGAACGCATCACAACGGCATTTTCGAACACGTTTCCATGGCTGTAACCCTCGAACCGTGCTCCCATAGCGGAAAAACCCCCTCGTGCGCGATGCTGATCCGCGATATGGGGATCAAATCCCTCGACATCGCCTGCAAGGATCCCAATCCAGCCGCCGCGGGCGGCGCACGGATGCTTTCGGATGCGGGAACCGAGTGTCGCTTCGGCGTCATGGAAGAGGAAGGCAAAGCGTTGCTGGAACCGTTTGTACGGTGGCAGAACCGAACGTTCGCGTTTTTCAAATGGGCTCAGAGACTTGACGGAACGGTTGATGGCGGCATTATCAGCTCGGAAGGTTCGCGCATTCATGTGCATGCCTTGCGGGACAAATGCGACCTGCTCGTGATCGGCGGCAATACGGTACGCTGCGACCGCCCGACGCTGGATGCCCGCTTGATCGGCGGCCGCGCCCCAGATGTGCTGATCTATTCGCGCACGGATGATTTTGACCGCTCGATTCCCCTCTTTAACGTCGAGGGACGTAAGGTATACGTGGAATCATCGCTGGAGAGGATGCGCGATTACCGCCTTGTGATGATCGAGGGGGGTGCGGGGATGATGGCCTCCTGCGCGCTCTATTGCGACTGGCATCTGGGTTACGTCGCCCCGAAATTCGGCGGCGGATCGGTCGGAATGGGGAGCATTACAGAGGAGTTTGAGGTACTGCACGCTACAATCTCCGATGACATACGCCTTTGGATGAAAACCATACGAAAGAAGCCCGAGTGATGACCAAGCAAGAAAAAATTGTCTCGATGTTCAACGACATCGCGCCCACCTACGATACCGCGAACCGCGTCCTCAGTATGGGGATCGATACGTTCTGGCGGCGCAAGGCGTGCGATCTGGCGTACGGATACTGTCCTTCCAAGCGGCTCGATTCGATCGTCGACGTCGCTTGCGGGACGGGAGACATGATGGGGTACTGGCAGCGCCGTGCCCAAAAAGCGGGCGCCCATGTCGGCGAAATCGTCGGAGTAGATCCCAGCGAGGGGATGGTCGGCGTCGGCCGGGAAAAATTTCCCGATCTGGCGTTTACGATTGCCCCGGCGACGGCCATCCCGCGAAACGATGCGTCGGCTGATATCATCAGCATTTCCTACGGTATCCGCAACGTCGTAGAGCGAGAAAAAGCGCTCGACGAATTCAACCGCGTCCTCAAGCCAGGGGGGCTGGTCGTAATCTTGGAATTCATGAAAAACGAAAACCCTTCCGTGCTGGGAAGAATCCGTGACTGGTACATGAACAACGTCCTCCCCCGCGTCGGGGGGCTGATCTCGAAAAACTACGAAGCCTACCGCTATCTGCCCGATTCGATCGAAGGGTTCCTTACCGTCGGCAAAATGACGCAGGAACTCGATGCCGCTGGGTTCGAGATGCTGTATGCCAAAAGCTTTTCGATGGACATCTCCACACTGCTGATCGCCCGCAAAAAATGACCCCCGCCCTCAGCGTCTCTTCGCTCAACGAACAGATCAAAACGCTGCTTGAAACGTCGTTCGAATACGTCAGCGTGGAGGGAGAACTCTCCCGGATCACCCACCACGGCAGCGGACACGTCTATTTCACTCTCAAAGATGCCGAATCTTCCATCAAATGCGTGATGTTCCGGGGTAACGCGGCACGGCTGAAATTTCGTCTCGAAGAAGGCTCGCGCGTCGTGATTCACGGCGCCCTGTCGCTTTACAAACCCCGTGGCGAATACCAGATCAACTGCTTCGGCGCCGAACCTTACGGGCAGGGAGCCCTTTCGGTCGCGTTCGAGCAGCTCAAACAGCGTCTCGAAGCCAAAGGGTATTTCGACCCCGCCCGTAAAAAAAGTTTTCCCAAATTCCCCCGAACGATTGTCTTGGTTACGTCTGCCACGGGAGCGGCATTGCAGGATATGCAGCGGGTCGCTTCGCATCGATGGCCTTTGGTCAAACTCGTCGTGCTGGATGTATTGGTACAGGGGGACCGCGCCGCGGCCCAGATCGCCGCAGCACTTCATTATGCCGATACGTTGGGTGCCGATGCCGTCATCGCCGGACGCGGGGGCGGGAGCATCGAGGATCTGTGGCCGTTTAACGAAGAGATCGTTGCCGACGCGATAGCCGCGATGAACACGCCGACCGTTTCGGCGGTGGGGCACGAGATCGACTGGGTGATCTCCGACTATGTCGCCGACCTGCGGGCGCCGACTCCCAGTGCGGCGATGCAGATGCTGCTGCCTGATCGCAACGAACTCTTCCAGACGATCGACGAAATGCGCTACGGCGCATCCCATCTGATCGCCCAGCGGCTCGAACGTAAACGCGAGCAGCTGCGTATGATGCAAGAGGCGTTCAAACGCCACGGGATCGAGCATCGCCTCGCACTTCAAAAAGAGATGCTCAACGAGCTGAAACAACGCTTCGGGATGCAGATCGGACAAAAACTGCAATCATCCGCCCGGGAGCTGCCGACCCTCAAAGAACGGTTCGAGCGTGAAATCCTCCAGCGGCTGCGCGAAAAACAGAACATGGTCGTTCAGATGAAAAACGCCTACGAAGCGCAGCACCCCAGACACAAAAACAAAAGCGGGTTCGCCCAGATCGCGAAAGAGGGAAAAGTGGTCGATTTGGAGACGTTAAACGCGGGAGACCGTTTTGAAGCGATGAACGACCGGCGCGTCGTCACCGCCGAGGTGATCGAATCCCGGCCTATTTGAGGGTGAGGGCTGGAAACCACGTGTAGGCCATGGAGGCCCCTTCGACGGCTAACTGTTTGAAGAATTTTTCCATGGGGTCTTCGCGGTTCCAGACCGGGTCGCTTACCTTGGCCAGTTCGGCAAGCCGTTTTTTGGCGTCGTATTCCACTCCCAGCTTATCGACCAGCCCCACTTTCTGCGCCTGTTCCGCGGTGAAAATATGGGCGTCGGCGTAAGTGCCGCTTTGGTGTGGATCGAGGCGGCGGGCGCGGGCGACGTCGCGTACGAACATATCGTAGGTCCCCGTGATCACTTTGTCGAGCTCGGCTTTTTCGTGGGGTTTCCACGCCCGGTCGAAGGTTCCGACCTGTTTGTAGCTTCCCGCGTGTACAACCTGCGTTTTCACCCCCACTTTTTCCATCAGGCCCGAGATGTCGGCCCCTTCGATGATGACGCCGATCGAGCCGATCATGCTGCCGGGGTTGGCGATGATCTCATTCCCCCATATCCCGGCGTAGTATCCTCCGCTTGCCATCAGCCCCGAGGCGTAGACGACGATGGGTTTGGTCGCGCGCAGACGTTTGATAGCGTAGGCGATTTCGACCGATGGAGCGACGGCTCCGCCCGGGGAATCGATGCAGAACAAGACCCCTTTGACGTCGGTGTTTTCTTCGACCTCTTCGAGCTGTTCGAGGATCGGGGCGGCTTCGAGGATCGGGCCGGTGAGGACGATCTTTTCGAGGTTATGGGAAGCGATCGCCTCTTCGTCCGAGGGGATCAGAAACCATATGACGAAGAGGACCAGCAAGGTCGCCTTGAAGTGGTTCTGGATAAAGGCGATCAGTGCGCCGATTTTTTCAATAACGGTCTTGATCCGTTCCATGCGCGTTATCCTTTGACTTTATTTCCTTCGATGTAGACCGATTCGATCGTCGGGCGGCGCAGCAGCAGATGCAGCGGGAGCTGATCGTTGATCGGGTAGTCGATCCGCGCGACGAGCAGATCGGCATCGTAACCATCGGAGATTGTACCACAATTGAGCCCGAGGGCATCGGCGGCGTGTCGTGTCGACGCGTTCCAAAGACGGTATGCCAGGTCGAGCAGATCACGCTGCGGGTGCATGAAAAGTGCCGTTTTCATCTCTTCGAACAGGTCCAGGGTATAGTTCGAACTCAGCCCGTCGGTTCCGCATACCCATCGTATCCCGAGCTGCTCAAGCCGTTCAAGATCGAGTACGCCGTTGCCCAAAAGCCTGTTGGAGACCGGACAGTGGATAAGGGTATGTTTCCCCGCGGCGATACGGGCGAGTTCGTCATCGTTCGCCTGAACCGCATGGGTAAAAAGGGTAGGGATGCCGTCAAAACACTCCAAAAACGCGTCCGGGGTGTTGGCCGCGCGGTTTTGACGGAGGAAATTTTCGAAAAAAGGCTTGAAATCGCCGTCGTTATGATCGAGCCATTCGCGTTCGGCGGGGCTTTCCATGAAATGGGCCGTGACCCGCAGACGGTGGGCTTTGGCGTAATCGAGCGCTTTGCGGATCAGTACGGGATGGACCGAATAGGGGGAGTGGATCGCCACCGAGGGGAAAAATCCTTCCCGCGCTTCTGACTGAGAGGCAAAAAGACGCTCTTGGAAATTGGCGTAGAGCGCGTCCGCCATCGCGGGGTCCGAACCGATCAACTCGTTGAAATAGACCACCTTCTGCGGGGCGCGTACACACGCATCGAGATCAAAACCGTACGAACTGACCGCTCCGAACGCCGTGATCCCGTTGCGCAGCATCAGCGCTGTCGCCTCGTCCACGCACTCTTCGCCGCAGCCGCCGATCAGGTCGTCGCGGTTGGCGATGACGCTTTGGAGCCAGGGCATGAAACCGCCATAGGTGAGCGACGCGCGGTTGGCGGAAAACTCCAGGTGGACGTGGGGGTTGACGAGCCCGGGAAGCAGGACCGATCCCTCTCCCAGCTCGGTGCAGGCCGGGCCGTATTCGCTCCGCAGTTCGCTGTTGGGTTTGAGCGCGAGGACCGTGCGCTCGAAAACGACCCCGTGGTCGCGGTATAGGGTGCCGTCGGTGAATACGGCGTCGGCGAGAAGAATGTGCACGTGTGGCCTTTTCGAAAGGGATATGAACGCGAAAAGTATAAAGCAAAATCGTTTAAAGGGTTCTGCGCTATAATCATGTTGATACCGATGCGGGATCGTTGACGAAGTGACGAAAAGCGGAGGGTGACGATGCAACGAAAAAAGAGGAAACGTGAAAATATTGGCTGTCGATGATTCCAAAGTAGCCCGGATGTTCCTGATCAAAACCCTCAAAGAGGTGGAGCCCGGAGCCCAGATACTGGAGGCCGAAAACGGGCTGGTGGCCCTCGAGCTGTTCAAGGAGCATGCACCCGACATCGTTTTTCTGGATCTGACGATGCCGGTGATGGACGGATACCAGGCGTTGCGCGAAATCATGGCGCTTAACCCTAAAGCGCAGGTCGTGATCGTTTCGGCCGATATCCAAAGCCAGGCGCAGGCGCTCGTCCTCGAACTCGGGGCCAAAGCGATGGTCCCCAAACCCATCACGACGGAAAAAATGACGTCGATTTTCGAACAGCTCTCCATTTAAAAGAGGAACCATGGACCAGAACGGATTTTCAGAAGATCACCTCGACATCCTCCGGGAGTTGATGAACATCGCGATGGGGAACGCCACCGCCAGCATCGCGGATTTATTGCAGGCGTTCGGGAAAATGCATATCCCCGACATCATGATCAGCGACATGGAAGGGTTGCACGGCTACCTGCACCGGACCGTTCCCGCCGATCAGCGCAGCTATGTCACCAAACAGCTTTTCGGGGGGACGTTCAGCGGCGAATTTCTGTTTGTCATTTCCGAGCCCTCGGCCCTCAACCTCGGCCATCACCTCTATGATATCGGCACCCCTTCTCAAGGGGACATCCTCGATGCGGTCATTGAGTTGACCAACATCCTCAGCGCGACGATGATCAGCCGCCTGACCGAGGAACTCAATACCCGCGTGCAGTTTTTCGTCCCCTCTACCGAGGTGGTGGAGGGCAATGACCTGATCAGCCCCGAAGACCGCCTCAATTACCACCGTATCATCATCATCAGTACCCAGATGGAATTTGAAAACCAGCAGATCAGCGGGCACATTTTCATCCTTACCAAAGGGGAGATGATCCTCCGCCTCAAAGAGCTGATCGACCGTAAACTCGAGGAGCTTTTCGCCTGATGCAAGTCATTCCCTACCCGAACGTCCTCCTCGATGCGCTGGAGATCGGCGTCTTCATCATCGACGAGAACTACGACGTCCGCTACTGGAACAAGTGGCTTGAAATCAATACCTCGATTCCGGCATCCGAGATCGTCGGAAAAAACCTCCGCGATTTTTACCCCCAGATCGATTACAAGGTCCTCTCCCGTAAAATCCGCACAACGCTGCGGCTTGAGTCGCCGACCTTTTACGACGCTTCGCTTCAGAACCGTTTTATCGAGATTCCCCGGACCAAAATCACGACGTCGCTGTTGCGGAACATGCAGCTGCAGGTGACGATTTCCCCTTACATTCCGGCCGAATCGTCGGTCATGGTGTCGATCTACGACATCAGCGACCTGCACGAGCTTAAACTGACGCTTCAGTCGCAGATGCGCCAGATTGCCGAACTCAACGCCGAACTCCACCGCGACCAGATGATTATCGATGCGAACCTTTTGATTGTCAAAATCGATGAAAACTGTACCGTACTGGAAGCGACGTCGGCATTTTTGGAATTTTTCGGCTGCACCGAGCAGGAGGTGGTCGGTAGAGCGCTGAATCTCATCTTCAGCGACGGGATTGCCGATTCCGATCCGAAGATGTTCCGTAAGGCGGTGGAAGCCCGGAAACGGTGGTCGGGTGAGATCAATGCGACCCGCAAGGGGGGAGAGACGGTATGGCTCGATGCGGTTATCACCCCGATCCTCGATGAGGAACCCCTGCGGCATACGGTGATTTTCCACGACATCACCGACAAAAAACGGATCGAGCTCCTCTCCATCACCGATCCGCTGACCAAACTGTTCAACCGCAACAAGTTCAACGAAGTGATCGAAAACATGATTCAGCGCCGCTGCTGGGACGAAAACCACTCGTTCGCCCTGATCATCGCCGACATCGACCATTTCAAACGAATCAACGACACCTACGGCCACCCCGCGGGTGACCGCGTGCTCGTCGAGATCGCCCATCTCCTCTCCGATACGGTCCGCACCGGCGATATCCTGGCCCGCTGGGGGGGCGAAGAGTTTGTCTGCCTCCTCCCCGACGTCGATCGTGAGAGTGCGCTCTACACCGCCGAAAAACTGCGCGGTGTGATCGAACAAAACCCCATTGCCGAAGTGGGGCGGGTGAGCGGATCGTTCGGGGTGGCACTGTTTACCGGCGGGGATACCCAGGAGAGCCTTTTGCACCGCGCCGACGAAGCGCTGTACCGTGCCAAGGCAAACGGGCGCAACCGGGTCGAATACGCAGACTCCCCGGCGATTTAGTTGCTTATAAAGTAGAACCCTTTATAATCTACCCCTAAAAAAAGAGAACAAAAGGTCAGTCAATGAAAATAGTCGTAATCCAGGGGCCAAACCTCAACATGCTGGGAGTACGGGAACAGTCGGTCTACGGTCCGATGCGCCTGGAACAGATCCATGCGCAGATGAAAGAGGTTGCCGTACAAAACGGTATCGAGATCGAGTTTTACCAAAGCAATCTCGAAGGCGAGCTGGTCGACCGTATTCAGGAATGTTACGGGGATGCGGACGGGATTATCATCAATCCCGCCGCCTACACCCACACGTCGATCGCGATCCGTGACGCTATCGCCGCGGTGAACCTTCCGACGATCGAAGTGCACATCAGCAACATTTACCGCCGCGAAGAGTTCCGCCAGAAAAGCATGACGGCGCCGGTATGCACCTCGTCGGTAATCGGTTTCGGCCCGTTCGGGTACCATCTTGCGATGATGGGGATGATGCAGATTCTCGGTGAAATCAACGCCCTGCGCCAGGCACAGCAGCAACAACAGCAGGAGACGGCGGAAGCCTAATGTTCCTGCGCCGTCGGCTCGATGCCCGTCATTGTCTGTACGTGAACCCGATGTTCCCGCGCCGCTTCGGCAGCGCCGAGGGGTATCGCTATCGCGTCCTGATCGGGGTCGGCGGCAACATCGGCGACACTCTGCGCCGTATCGAGCGGTTGCGGGTAGCGCTGGGACGATCCCCGCAGCTGCGGGTCACGCGGACCGGAGCGATTTTGCGCAATCCCCCTTTCGGATACGCGCAACAGGCCGATTTCGACAATACCGTCATCGAGATTGCAACCTCGCTGCAACCGCGGGCGCTGCTTCGACGCGTGTGGCGGATTGAAAAACGGTTCGGACGGACGCGCAGTTTCCCCAACGCGCCCCGGACGCTGGACCTGGATATTCTGTTTTTTGAGGATCGGGTGGTACAATACAAAGAGTTGATTATTCCCCACCCTCACTGGAGCGAACGATTAAGCGTGCTGATCCCGCTGCGAAGCCTGCCTTCGAGGGGAAAAACTCTACGGAGACGATATGAAAATCTTGACATTTAGCGGTTCCACCCCTGCCGAAGCGCTCAAAAAGGCGCAGCTGGAAGTGGGCGAAGAGGCGATGCTCATCGAGACCCGCGAAATACAGAAAAAATCGCTCGGCAAGAGTGCGCTGTACGAGATCGTTGTCGGTGTCGAAGAGGGGAACGTTCCCAAACCCAAAATCGAAGAACCGCTCACCAAACAGCGTCCGCTCGCCCAAAAAAGCAGCGACGTCCTCTACAATATTTCCGAAGCGGCCAAGCAGATTTCCAAAATCGCCGAAGTGACCGAAGAGGAGAAGCCTGCCGCCCGAAAAGCTCCCACCGTCGAGACCGAAGACATCCGGCGGATCAAGGACGAAATCGAAAAGCTCGGCGACAAGGTGAAACTGATCCAGAACATGTTCTGGGACGAGAAAGCGCCGCGGCTTCAGAACGCAATCCCCCCTGAGTTTGCCGAAATCTACCGCCTTGCCCGCGAGAGCGGGATGGATCAGGATCACCTCGATCAGATCATGCAGCTCACCCTCGAGCACATGCCTTCCAAAATGCGAGAGAGTTCCGAGACGGTGAAACGTTACTTCCAGGTGTTGCTACGAAAAATGGTACCGGTCCGACTGGAGAGTTCCCCCAAGAACGGAGCGAAGAAAGTGATCATGCTCGTCGGCCCGACGGGGGTTGGCAAGACCACGTCGATCGCCAAACTCGCGGCCCGTTTCTCGTATCTGCTGGAGAAAAAGTACAAAGTAGGGCTGGTGGTTCTGGATACCTACCGGATCGGGGCGGTAGAGCAGCTGATGCAGTACGCCCGGATGATGAAACTGGGGATCGAGACGGTCGTGGACCCGCCGGAATTTTCCAACGCGCTCAACGCGCTGCGGTACAGCGATTACATCCTGATCGATACGATGGGGTCGTCGCCTTACGACAAAGGGAAAATCGAAAAGATCTACGAGTGCCTTCGCGCCAACGATACCGAGTACAGCGTCGACGTCGTCCTGGTTATGCCCAGCTCGATCAAATACGAAGACCTCAAAGCGACGTACGACAATTTTGCGCCGCTGGGTATCGATACGATGATGTTCACCAAACTCGACGAAACGCGCGGTTTCGGGAACATTTTTTCGCTGGTATACGAGACGAAAGTCCCGGTCAGCTATTTCTCGGTCGGGCAGGAAGTCCCCGAAGATCTGGTGGTAGCGACCAGCGACTTTCTGGTCGATTGCCTGCTGCACGGTTTCCGTAAGGGGCAGACCCCATGATCCATCAGGCCGCGAAACTCGAAGCGCTGGTAAGCCAAAACCGCAAGGCGACCGCGAAAAAAACCCGTTTTATCGCCATTACCAGCGGCAAGGGGGGAGTCGGGAAAAGCACGATCAGTTCGAATATGGCCTACATCATGGCCAAATACGGGCTTAAAGTCGGGATATTCGATGCCGATATCGGGCTGGCCAACCTGGATGTGATGTTCAACGTCAAGATCCAGAAAAACATCCTCCACGTCCTCAAAGGGGAGGCGGGGGTCGCGGATATACTGGTACCCATCGAAAAAAACCTTGTCCTGATCCCCGGCGAAAGCGGCGAAGAGATTTTCAAGTACGCGTCGGGGGGGCTGTTCGAGCGCTTCATGGACGAAGCGGAGGTGCTCGAAGATCTGGATGTCATGATCATCGATACGGGGGCGGGAATCGGCGAACACATCCAGCTTTTCTTGCGGGCGTGTGACGACGTGATCGTCGTCACGGTTCCCGATCCCGCGGCGATTACCGATGCCTACGCGACGATCAAGGTCACGTCTCGCCTGCGCGACGAGATCAACGTCATCATGAACCAGGTTCGCAGCGCCAAAGAGGCCGAAGCGCTGTTTGAGAAGATCAACAAGGTCGCCCAGGCCAACATCGGCCCCTCGCTCCGGCTCAACTACCTGGGGCAGGTGTCGAACGATCCAAAGATTTCGACCAGCGTTAAAAAGCGGGCCCTTTTCGCCCGCGATTTTCCGACGGCGACTCCCACGAACGAGCTGGAGATGATCGTTAAACGGATCGCGAGAAAACTGGAACGGAACGTGCTAGTTGACCCTAAAGAGAGCGGTTTGGGCGGGTTGTTCAAACGGCTTATGGACCATTTTTAATCCACGGGGCGCACGTCGGTTGCGGCCGTCTCTTTTGAACAGATACCGAAGCAAGGATAAAAAGAAATGCGGGGCTCGAATTTCGTCTCTTTCATAACGGCACAGGGCTTTTTTATCGGCATTGTTTTTGGCATCATCAAATCAGAAAGCGCGGAAGAATTTTTGGGATTCGTGATTATGGTGAGCCTGTTCTTCTACCTTTTCGCCCATCTGATCGTCGGACTTTATTTCCAGGCGCTGGGGATCAAACCGAGCTCGTTCCCCAAACATTCGCATGAGCACAACCTTGATTTCTTCGTCCGTGAGATCAATAAGCGCGAGCAGTTTATCGATGCGTTCTACGCCAACAAAGCCGAACTCCTCGACGAGAATCCCCGGAGCTCCTCATGAGCGGAACCAACGCCTACAGCGAGCATCTCAAGCACAAAGAAGACCAGCTGGCGATCCAGTATCTTCCGGCAGTGAAAGCGATGTCGTTCCGGCTGAAAGAACGGCTTCCCAGCTCGATCGATTACATGGACCTTTGCGCGATCGGGACGGAAGAACTGGTCAAGCTGGCCCGCCGTTACGACGACTCGCAGAACGACTCGTTCTGGGGATACGCCAAAACACGGGTGTACGGGGCGATGCTCGATTACCTCCGTTCGCTCGATATGGTGAGCCGTTCGAGCCGGAAACTGATTAAAGACATCGATAACGCGATAGAATTGTATCTGGCCGATCATGACGAAGAACCAAGCGACGCGGAACTCTCCGTGATGCTCGACGTCGAGGAGGAAAAGATTCACGAAGCGCGGATCGCTTCGGATATCTACACGGTCCTTCCCCTGGACGACCAGTTGGGGACCCCCGAACAAGAGGGTATACTGGAACGGATCGAACACGAAGATCTGATCGAAGCGATCAAAGAGGTCCTGATGGGATTTGACGAACGCGAGCAGATGATCATCCAGCTCTATTATTTCGAGGAACTGACCCTCAAAGAGATCAGTGAAATCGTCAACATCACCGAATCGCGCATTTCGCAGATTCACAAATCGGTGATCCGACGGATTAAAGACGCGGTAGGAGGACGATAATGGCTGACATTCTGTCGCAAGAAGAGATCGACGCCCTTCTCGACGTCGTCGACGACGAAGGGGATGCCGCGCTGGACGCGGGGGAAGAGACCCTTTTCCCTCAGCGCCAGATCACCCTGTACGATTTCAAACGCCCCAACCGGGTTTCCAAAGAGCAGCTGCGCGCTTTCCGGGGGATCCACGACAAGATGGCGCGCTCCATCGCATCCCAGATTTCGGCGATCATGCGTTCGATCGTCGAGATCCAGCTTCACTCGGTCGACCAGATGACGTACGGGGAGTTTTTGATGTCGCTCCCCAACCCCACGAGCTTCAACGTTTTTTCGATGAAGCCGCTGGAGGGGAACGGGGTTTTGGAGATCAACCCCTCCATCGCCTTCCCGATGCTCGACCGCATCCTCGGCGGAAAAGGGGAACCTTTCGAAACAAACCGCGAGTTTTCCGATATCGAACTCTCGCTGTTCGAGACGATTTTGCGGGTTATGATGGGGACGCTGCGTGAAGCGTGGGGGCCCGTAACCGATCTTTATCCGCAGGTCGAATCGAAAGAATCAAGCCCGAACGTCGTCCAGATCGTCGCCCAGAACGAAATCGTCGTCATGGTCGTCATGGAGATCATCATCGGGCACAGTTCGGGTATGATGAACATCTGTTATCCGGTCATCGCCCTTGAGCCGATTCTCCCCAAGCTCGCCAGCCGCGACCTGATGCTCAACGAGACGAGTTCGAAAAAAAGCCGGAACCAGGAGCTGCAGGTGCTTCTTGGGGGGGCGCACGTCAACGTCGACGTCAACCTCGGGACCGCGGAACTGAGTCTGAACGAGCTGCTCGATCTCAAAGAGGGGGACATTATCCGTCTCAACGTCCCCGCCGACGATATGGTGCAGGTGAGCGTGGACGGCAAAGAGCGGTTTACGGGACAGATGGGGCTTCGCCGTTTCCGCAAATCGGTTCAGGTCACATCGGTCATCGATACCGAAAAAGATGCCGTCAAGCGGGCGCTTAAAGAGTTCGAAGTCAAACGTAAAGAACGGATCAGCGGAGTCAAGGACATTATCCGCGGGCCATTAGAGGATGAGGAGGAAGAAGATGAGTGATTTTGCCGGAATATATGCCCAGGAAGCGGTTGCGACGATTGAAGGGCTGACAGGACAGACACCCAAAATCGCCCTCAAAGAGGCCGAAGACATCTCGATCGTCTCCAACGTCATCCCTCCGATCGCACTGGTGCACGTCAGTTTCACCGGCGATGCGTCGGGTAAAGGGATCGTGATGATGCCGCCCCAGCTGGCGACGGCGCTGGGAGACATGATGCTCGGCGGCGACGGCGAAGGGCAGGATACGATGTCTGATGAGGATATGGACGCGGTCAAAGAGATCGTTTCCAACATCGTCGGGGCGATGAGTACGACGCTGGGATCGCAAAAAGAGATTCCAAAATTTACGATCAAGCCCGAAAAAGCGGAATTCATCCCCGAAAACGGGGAGGTGCATCTGGACCGCTATGCCAAAATGTTCGTCTTTACGTTTTCGCTCGGGGCGATCGAATCGCTGATGATGTTCGCAATCGATTCGGCGATCAATGATGCCCTCAGCGGCCCTTCCGCACCGGCGCAGAACACTTCGGCGGGATCGGCATCGCCCTCCAAAGGGGGGATCTTCGATGCTCCCTCCGAAGAACGGGCGGTCAAGCTCGAAGACAACGAAATGAAAAACATTTCGCTCATCATGGACGTCAAACTTCCTGTCCGGGTTCGGATCGGGAAGAAGAAGATGCTCCTGAAAGACGTTCTGAGCATGGATATCGGTTCGGTCATCGAACTCAACCAGCTCGCCAACGATCCACTCGATATTCTGGTCGACGACAATGTCATCGCGCAGGGGGAAGTGGTGATCGTGGACGGAAACTTCGGCGTTCAGGTAACGTCGATCGGAACCAAACGGGACCGTCTGAACAAATTGAAAGGGTGATATGGGCCGCAGAAGAAATGGAAAAAAAGAGGCGTGCCGCAAATACGTCCAGGACATCAAGTCCGCCGACGTCTGGAGCGTCTTCAAAATCATCGCCGATTTCGTGCAGGGATTCGACGAGCTCGGTGACCTCGGCCCTTCGGTGACGATTTTCGGGAGTGCACGGGTGGATGAAAATCACCCCTACTACCAGCAGGCGCTCCAGCTCTCCAGCATGCTCGGCTCCCGCGGCTACAACGTCATCACCGGCGGCGGCCCGGGCGTCATGGAAGCGGCGAACCGCGGCGCGTACGATTACGAAGAGGTCGAATCGATCGGTTTGAACATCGAACTCCCCGAAGAACAACAGCCCAACCCCTACATTACGAAAGGGCGGCAGTTTGATTATTTCTTCTCCCGTAAGGTGATGCTCGTCAAATACTCGATGGCGTACGTCATATTTCCCGGGGGATTCGGAACGCTGGATGAGATGTTCGAAGCGCTTACCCTGATCCAGACCCGTAAAGTGACGGGGGTCAAACTCTTCGTCATCGGGACCGATTTTTACGCGCCGCTGATGGAATTCATCCGTACCCGCCTACTCGCAGAGGGGATGATCGACGAGGCCGATCTTGGTTTTTTTACCCTTACCGACGATTTGCATTACGTGGTGACTGAAATCGAAAAATCGATGATTGCCCAGATGATATCGCTCGAAGAGCAGGGGCTCGATCACACCAAGTATTACGAGACGCTCTCTTCGTACATGACCGACAAACATCCGATCGAGGAGACAGAATTCTGATGAAACGCAAAAAAGTGCTGATCGGGATGAGCGGCGGCGTCGACTCCACCGTCTCGACCCTTTTGCTCAAAGAGCAGGGGTATGAAGTGGAAGGGGTGTACATGAAGCTGCACTCCAAACCCGGCTATCATGAGATCCACCAGGCGCGCGCACAGAAAGCGGCCGATTTTGCGGGGGTGAAACTCCATATCCTCGATTTGCAGGATAAATTCAACGAGAAAGTGTTTACCCCGTTTATCGAAACCTACAAAGAGGGGAAAACGCCCAACCCGTGCGCGTTGTGCAACCGCAATATCAAATTCGGAGCCATGGTGGCGTTTGCCGATGAGGTGGGTGCCGATTATGTCGCGACGGGGCATTACATTCGCCATGACGGAAAATACCTTCTCCAGGCGAGCGACGATACGAAAGACCAGAGCTATTTTCTTTTCTACATCGATCCCGCATTGGTACCGAGACTTTTGTTTCCGCTGGGAGAGCGTCACAAAGCCGATATCAAAGCTTATGCCGCATCGGTCCCCGGGCTCGAATCGTTTGCGACGCAGGGGGAGTCGAGCGAGATCTGTTTCGTCGAGACGACCTACATGGACGTTTTGAAACCTTACGTGGCCGTCGATCAGGAAGGGGAAGTGCTCGACCTGGAGGGAAACGTCGTCGGTAAACACAAAGGGTACATGCACTATACGATCGGCAAACGCAAAGGGTTTACCGTCCATGGTGCCCACGATCCCCATTTCGTGGTGGAGATCCGTCCTGAAACCAACCAGATCGTCGTCGGCCCGCGCGAAGCACTGGAATGCCGCTACGTGGAGCTCGAAAACGTCAACCTTTTCGACGAACGGCAGGAATTTGACTGCGAAGTAAAACTCCGCTACCGAACACAAGCGGTTCCCTGCCATGTGAGCATCGAAGGGAACCGTGCGAAAGTCGACCTGGCCGAACCCGTTCTTGGGGTCGCTTCGGGACAGGCGGGGGTTTTTTACGACGGCGATAAGCTGCTCGGCGGCGGGTGGATCGTTTGATCCGGCCCAAGCACAAAATCATCGCCGCGGGAATTATCGGCAACGTCATCGAATATTACGACTTCGCGCTGATCGGCTTCCTGGCCGTGATGATGGGACAGCTTTTTTTCCCTTCCGGCGATCCGTTTCTGTCGTTGCTGGGGTCGTTTGGCGCTTTTGCCGCGGGGATGGTGATGCGTCCTGTGGGGGCGCTCGTTTTCGGCCACATCGGGGATCGGATCGGGCGGCGTTTTGCACTGATGAGTTCGCTCGCACTGATGGCGCTGCCGACTTTTTTGATCGGATTTCTCCCCACCTACGCACAAATCGGGATCGCCGCGCCGATCATGCTCGTGGCGCTTCGGATGATCCAGGGGCTCTCGGTCGGAGGTGAATACGCCAGTTCCATCGTCTACCTGGTCGAACAGTCCTCACACGGACGGCAGAACCTTTACGGATCTTTCGTTTCGGTAGGGGCGAAAATCGGGATGGCGCTTGGATCGGGGTTTTGCGGATTTCTTCTGTGGCAGCTTGGCGAAGAGGCGATGATGGAATGGGGATGGAGAATCCCCTTCTGGGTCAGTATCCTCATCGCCGCAGCAGGGCTCTACCTGCGGCGAAACCTCACCGACGATTACGAACCGCCACACGATAAAGCGGTTCCGATCGTTGCGATCGTGCGCCATCACCGACGCGAATTCTGGCAGTTCCTTTCCGTCGCGTCGGCGATCTGGGTTTTTTATTACACCGTATTCGTTTACCTGCCTATCTGGCTGGAGAAGAGTGCCGGTCTCAGTAAGGCCCAGGCCGGTGAGATCAATACCCTCTCCATCGTCATCGGCGTCGTTTCCATCCCGCTGATGGCGATGGTGGCCGATCGGTTCGGCTCCCTGCGGGTGATGCGTCATGCGGCACTGGGGCTGGCCCTGGGCGTCTATCCGCTCTTTTATGCCATGAGTGTCGGCGGGTACTGGGGCGCGATGGCGGGTGCGGCGGCGCTGGTCGTGTTACTGTGCGCATTTCAGGCCCCCATCTTCGCCGCCACGGTCAAAGCGCTTCCCCATCACGGCTATCGGGCCTCTTTTACCGCGGTAATCCTGGGAAGTGCGGCGGGGATCGTCGGGGGGATCACCCCTGCGGTGATGACCTCCATCAGTAAATTCAGTACCGATCCCTATGCCCCCTCATATCTGATCGCGATCGCTTCGGCGCTTGGGTGGTGGGTCCTTGGCCGGATCGTGAAACCTCGGGAATAAACCTCTGTTGTCCGTCGGTTTACCAAACTGATTTACCATAAGGCTTAAGAACAAAGCAGCGGTGTTTCAACCGTATCGTTCCTCTGCATCGGCGTCGAAAGCAGCAAGGCGCCGGTCTTCTTCATTTTTACAATCATCTTAGAAATAATATTTTGCCGTAAAGGGGAAACATGCTTCGGACACCGTTATTGAATTTTTTGAAGCTCGATGCGGCAACGGGTATTTTGCTGGTGGCCGCGACCGTCTTGGCGATGATGATGGCCAACAGCCCGTTACAATCATTTTATGCATCCCTGACGTCCCTTCCGGTCTCTGTGAGCGTCGGCTCATTTGTCATCGCCAAACCGCTCCTGCTGTGGATCAACGACGGTTTGATGGCCGTGTTTTTCTTTATGGTGGGATTGGAAATCAAACGTGAAGCCCTTGAGGGATCGCTGCGCGATCCCAAAGCGATAGCCGTTCCGGCGTTTGCGGCCTTGGGAGGAATGATGGTTCCCTCGGCGATTTATGCGTGGTTCAACTGGGACAATCCTACGGCGCTGCAAGGATGGGCGATCCCCTCGGCGACCGATATCGCCTTTGCGCTGGGGATTCTGACATTGCTGGGGAACCGCGTTCCCAAAGGGCTCAAGCTGTTTTTGCTGGCGCTGGCGATTATCGACGATTTGGGGGCGATCGTCATCATCGCCCTTTTTTACACGTCTGATCTTTCGGCGGTGTCGCTCTTCATCGCCGCGGCGATGATCGCCGTTTTGATTGCGATGAACGTCCGCGGAGTGGTCAATAACGCCGCGTATATTTTAGTCGGGACCGTTTTGTGGATCGCAGTATTGAAATCGGGGGTCCACGCGACGCTTGCGGGAGTGATCCTGGGGCTGTTGATCCCTTTGAAAAACAACCAGGCCTCTTTCCATGCGCTGGAACACTCGCTGCATGTGCCGGTCAGTTTCGTGATCCTTCCACTGTTTGCGTTTGCGAATACCGGTATCGCCTTTGCCGGGGTGTCGGCAAGCGATTTTTTCGATGAAGTGACGCTGGGGATCGCTTTGGGACTTTTTTTCGGCAAACAGATCGGCGTTTTTGTTTTCAGTTATCTGGCCGTGCGGATGGGGTTCGGAAGTCTCCCGGCAGGAGTCGACTGGAAGCGGTTGTACGGGGTTTCGATATTGAGCGGGATCGGGTTTACGATGTCTTTGTTCATCGGCTCTTTGGCATTTGAAGACGCCAGAGCCTGCGGTGCGGGAGTATGTGACGAACGGCTGGGAATTTTGATCGGATCATTTTTTTCCGGCGTATTGGGCTACGCGTTTTTGCGCCGCGTTATGCGTCCCCGGGGCGTGTAAGCTCTTAAAAGGGCGCTGAAGCGTTCGCCTCGCCGGTTTGCTCTGAAGCAGAGGGCTGCTCGAGCGTTTCAGGGACGTTTTGGCCGCTCTCCCCGAACAGTTCAAGAACGCTGCCGTTCCCTTCGCTCGATTCGCCGAGGGGTTCGGAAGCCTCTTTGGGCGGGGCCATCACCTCGTCGTAGGAGGGGATCACGACGCCGCGGCGCTGCATGATCTTGTAGATGATACGGGCACGGTTCTTGACGTATTTCTGGTTTCCCGTGGGATCGTATTTGATCGGGTTGGGAAGCACCGCGGCCAACCGTGCCGCTTCCCGTCCGCTGAGCCGTTTCGCGCTTTTGCCGTAATAATGGCGCGCGGCCGCTTCGATCCCGAAAATTCCGTCTCCCCATTCGGCAACGTTGAGATAGATTTCGAGGATGCGCCGTTTGGAGAGGGTATTTTCGATACGCCAGGTTATGATCGCCTCTTTGATTTTGCGCACCGGGTTTTTGCTGGGGGAGAGGTAGAGATTTTTGGAGAGCTGCTGGCTGATGGTGCTTCCCCCCGCCACCGTCCCTTTTTCAAGGCTCCGCTCGATCGCCTGCTCCATCCCCCCGACATCGAATCCGTCGTGGTTCCAGAATTTGTCGTCTTCGGCGATCAAGACCGCTTTGACGACGTTGGGAGAGATCTGCGAAAGGGTGACCCATTTGTGTCGTATCTCTTTCTCACGGTTCTCTTCGGCCCACTGTTCCTGCCGGTATTCCATGAACGCTGTTGGAACCGGACGCTCCTCTATGAGCTCCGAAACATCCGGATAAAAGGCGTAGCGCCCGATATCGATGATACCGCCCGCCGCCAGCAGCAGGATAATTTTTTTAAGGAGGCTTTTGTTCATCGTCTCTCCAGTGTCGGAAGATGCCATCGTTTGGTATAGGCCAGCAGGCGCAATCCCACCGCAAGCGCCGCAACCACGGCAACGCCGGGAGTATTTAGTGCTCCGAAGACTGCAAGCAGGAGCAGCAGGATCGAGACGATCAGGGCGATGGAACCGTAAAAATCGCTGATGAGGACGGAGGGGACCTGGTTGATCATTGTATCGCGCAGAACGCCTCCACCCACGGCGGTGAGGAAGCTGAGGATCATCACCCCGAAAAAGTTGAAGTCGGCCTGGATTGCCAGTAGCGCGCCGGTAATGCTAAACGCCACCAGACCGATCGTATCGCTGATGACGAAGAGCCATTGGCGTTCGATCTGTTCGCGGTGATAGAGGCGAAAGATAAACGCAAACGCAATCGTCGCGATGACCGTGACGGCGGGATAGTATTCGTTGAACGCAAACGGAGTCCGGTCGAGGATGACGTCGCGCACCACACCGCCTCCCAGCGCGGTGAGCGAAGCGGCGATGATGATCCCAAGCAGATCAAGATTGTTCCGCACCCCTACGAGAAAGCCGCTGAGGGCGAATGCCGTGATTCCGAGAATATCGGCGGCGACGACAAGATTGAAATCAGACATTCGGCGCGCGGTAGTTTTCTTTGAAACTGACGTAACGGCGGGCCGACGCGTAGAGCTCGGCGACCTCTTCGTCACTCAGTTCCCGCACTACTTTGGCGGGGCTGCCCATGATGAGCGAGCGGGGAGGGAACACTTTGTTTTTGGTCACGAGCGCCCCCGCGCCGACGATCGACTCTTTGCCGATCACCGCACCGTCGAGGATCGTGGCGCTCATCCCGATAAGGCAGGCGTCTTCGATCGTACAGCCGTGCAGCATGACGCGGTGTCCTACCGTGACGTCGTTGCCGATGATGGTGGGATACCCGTCCGACGCGTCCTCTTTTTTATGATGGGTGACGTGGACCATGCTCAGGTCCTGGATGTTGCTCCGGTCGCCGATTTTGATGTAGTGGACGTCGCCGCGGACGACGCAGCCGAACCAGATGCTGACGTCTTCACCCATTTCGACGCGGCCGATGACGTCGGCGGAAGGGGCGATCCACACCCGCTCTTTCATCGCGGGGGCGTAATGGAGGTAATTGCTGATCATGTAAATATCCTTTTAACTCTCTTTGAACAAACGCGTCGTCAATTGCTGGACGAAGTTGGGTGTGTGCTTTTTGACCGAGCTGTGAACTTTGCTGGTATGGTTTTCGACGATTTTATGGCTGTCGATGGCGTTGTGGGGTTCGTGTTTGACCTTGACGTAATTGCCGTCGGTCTGGAGCTCGTGCGAGAGCATGTTGTCCGAACTCTGCAGCTGCAGGATCTGGATCAGTTTCGCCGAAAGCTCGTCGCCCTGGATCGGGGTGAGCAGCTCGATACGGCGCAGCAGGTTACGCGGCATCCAGTCCGCACTCGCGATGTAGGTCTGGGGAGTCGAATGTTTGAAATAATAGATCCGGGCGTGCTCGAGGTATTTCCCGATGATGGAGGTGACGCGGATGTTGTCGCTGACTCCGGGGATACCGGGGCGAAGGCAGCAGATCCCACGGATGATGAGATCGATTTTAACCCCCGCCTGAGAGGCCTTGTAGAGGGCTTTGATGATGTCCTCATCGACGAGGGCGTTCATTTTCGCGATGATGACCCCTTCGCTTCCCATGCGGGTTTCATTTTGGATGAGCGAAAGAATTTTGGGTTTGATCTGCGTCGGCGCCATGTACAGCTCGCTCAGTTTCCCTTTTTTGCTGAACCCGGTCAGGAAGTGGAAAAACCGCGTCATGTCGTGGGTGATCGCATCGTTGCTGGTCATGTAGCTGATGTCGGTATAGATCGTCGCGGTGGAGGGATTGTAGTTCCCGGTGCCGATATGGGCGTATTGCTTGAGTTTGCCGTCGATGCGGCGGGTGATGAGGGCCGCTTTGGCATGTACCTTGAACCCCGTAATCCCGTAGATGACGTGGGCTCCGGCATTTTCGAGCGCTTTGGCCCAGTGGAGGTTGTTCTCTTCGTCGAAACGGGCTTTGAGCTCGACCATGACGGTCACCTGTTTGCCCGATTCGGCGGCATTGATGAGGGCGTTGACGATCGGCGAATTGGAGCCTGAACGGTATAAAGTCATTTTGATCGAAACGACGTCGGGATCTTTGGCCGCCGTCTGGATCAGGCGTACGACGGGTTCGAAACTCTCGAACGGATGGAAGAGAAGCAGGTCTTGTTTGTCCAGGGTCGCATAAAGACTCTCGTCGGTATCGAGCGGCGGGAGGTTGCGCGGTTTGAAACTCGGGGTAGTGAGATGGGCGAAATCCTTGTTCCCGACGATCTGCCAGAAGCTGGCGAGGTTGAGATAGGTCTGGAAACGGTAGATGTCGTCTTTGTAGACGTTGGCGTGGCGGTTGAAAAAGTTTTGGAGGTCATCATCCGCGTGAACGCTCAGCTCCAGCCGGACCAGCTCCCCTTTTTTACGGAGCTTGAGCCCCTCTTCGAGGATCTCCATGATGTCGTCGGCTTCCTCTTCCTCGATCGCGATGTCGGCGTTGCGGGTAACCCGGAACGCGGCGAATTTGATCAGTTCGTATCCCGGAAAAAGGTCTTCGATATGTTCGGCTGTGATGCTCCCGATCGGGACGTAGATACGGTTATTGATGTCGACGAAGCGCGGCAGTACGCGGGGAATGCGGATCAGCCCGTAACGCTCGATGCTCGGATCGTCCTTGTCGCGAAGTTTGACGATTTGTCCGAATCCCAGGTTGTTGAGGTGGGGGAAAGGGTGGGTTGCGTCGATCGCGATGGGGATGACGACAGGATAGATGTTTTCGTGAAAATATTTATCGAGGTACTTGCGCTGCTCGGGGGTGAGCTCTTTGTAGGCTTTGAAAAAAATTCCCTCTTTTTCGAGTTCCTTCATGATCCCCTGGAGGCAGTGTTCCACCACTTTCTGCTCTTCGTGCAGATAGGTGCGGATTTCGCGGAGCTGTTGCAGCGGGGTGAGGCGGTCTGGCCCCGAGACGTTGACCCCCGCACTGAAAAGTTTTTTCAGACCCGCGACGCGGATCATGTAGAATTCGTCGAGATTGGTCCCGTAGATGGCGAGAAATTTGAGCCGTTCGAGCA